>NZ_CP027561.1:2413778-2715501 GCF_012974785.1 Pseudomonas fluorescens
TGGTGACTCGCGAGCCGTCCGGCGTGGTCGCGGCCATCGTGCCGTGGAACTTCCCGCTGATCATGGCCAGCTGGAAATTCGCCCCGGCGCTGGCGGCGGGTAACTCGTTCATCCTCAAGCCTTCGGAAAAATCGCCGCTGACCGCGATCCGCATCGCGCAACTGGCGCTGGACGCCGGCATTCCGAAAGGCGTGTTCAACGTCCTTCCAGGCTTCGGCCACACCGTCGGCAAGGCGTTGGCGTTGCACATGGACGTCGACGTGCTGGCCTTCACCGGCTCCACCGCAATTGCCAAGCAACTGATGATTTATGCCGGCCAAAGCAACATGAAACGCGTCTGGCTCGAAGCAGGGGGCAAGAGCCCGAACGTGGTGTTTGCCGACGCACCGGACTTGCGCGCGGCAGCACAAGCGGCGGCCGGCGCCATTGCGTTCAACCAGGGCGAAGTCTGCACCGCCGGCTCGCGCCTGCTGGTGGAGCGTTCGATCCGCGAGCAATTCATCCCGCTGCTGGTGGAAGCGCTGCAAGCGTGGAAACCGGGGCACGCCCTGGATCCTGCCACCACTGTCGGCGCCGTGGTCGATCAGCGTCAACTGGACAACGTGCTGCGCTACATCAGCATCGGCCGCGAGCAGGGCGCCGAAGTGATCGCCGGCGGCCGACGCACCCTCGAGGAAACCGGCGGCACCTACATCGAGCCGACGATTTTCGACGGTGTGACCAACGCGATGACCATCGCCAAGGAAGAAATCTTCGGCCCGGTGCTGTCGCTGATCACCTTCGACACCGTCGAGGAAGCGCTGCACATCGCCAACGACAGCATCTTCGGCCTCGCCGCCGGGGTCTGGACCAGCAACCTGAGCAAGGCCCACACCTTCGCCCGTGGCCTGCGCGCCGGCAGCGTGTGGGTCAACCAGTACGACGGCGGCGACATGACCGCACCGTTCGGTGGCTTCAAACAGTCGGGCAACGGTCGCGACAAATCGCTGCACGCGTTCGACAAGTACACCGAGCTGAAAGCGACCTGGATCAAGCTCTAATTCTATTTACAACGGTGGGCGCCGGTTTTTCCGGCGTCCCTCGGAGAACAATAATGAAACAACAACACGTCAACAGTTATTACGCCGCCACCCGCAACGAAGTCATCGACTTCCCGACGCTTGAAGAGTCGGTGGAGTGCGATGTCTGCATCATCGGCGCCGGCTACACCGGCCTGTCCTCGGCGTTGTTCCTGACCGAAGCCGGCTACAAGGTGACGGTGCTGGAAGCGGCGAAAGTCGGCTACGGCGCCAGCGGTCGCAACGGCGGTCAACTGGTCAACTCCTACAGCCGCGACGTCGACGTGATCGAAGAGCGCTACGGCGACAAGACCGCCGAAATCCTCGGCAGCATGATCTTCGAAGGCGCCGACATCATCCGTTCGCGCATCAAGGAATACGACATCAAATGCGACTACCGCCCGGGCGGCATTTTCGCAGCGATGAACAACAAACAGCTCAAGGGGCTCGCCGAACAGAAGCGCAGTTGGGAGCGTTACGGCAATAAAAACCTGAAGATGCTCGACGCTGCGGACATCCGCCGCGAAGTCGGCTCCGACGCCTACGTTGGCGGTTTGCTGGACATGCAGGGCGGCCACATCCACCCGCTGAACCTGGCCCTCGGTGAAGCCGCGGCCATCGTGCGTCTGGGCGGCAAGATCTACGAGCAATCCGCTGCCGTGGAAATCAAATACGGCGAGCCCAACGTCGTGCGCACCGCCAAAGGTCAAGTCCGCGCCAAGTACCTGCTGATCGCCGGCAACGCCTACCTGCCGCAAGGCCTCGACAACCGCGTGACGGCCAAGAGCATGCCGTGCGGCTCGCAGATCTGCGTCACCGAACCGTTGACCGAAAAACAGGCCCGCAGCCTGATCACCAACAACTATTGCGTCGAAGACTGCAACTACCTGCTCGACTACTACCGCCTCACCGCCGACAACCGTCTGCTCTACGGCGGCGGCGTGGTCTACGGCGCCCGTGAACCGGACGACATCGAAACCCTGATCCGCCCGAAGATCCTCAAGACCTTCCCGCAGCTCAAGGACGTGAAAATCGACTACCGCTGGACCGGCAACTTCCTGCTGACCATGTCACGCATGCCGCAATTCGGCCGCATCGAGAAAAACGCCTACTACATGCAGGGCTACAGCGGCCACGGCGTCACCTGCTCGCACCTGGCCGGCAAACTGATCTCGGAAATGATCCGCGGCGACGCCGAACGCTTCGACGCTTTCGCCTCCCTGCCGCACATGCCGATGATTGGCGGCCGTACCTTCTCCGCGCCACTGACCGCCCTCGGCGCCGTGTACTACTCGCTGCGCGACCGTTTCGGCATCTGATTTACCTCCCCGGCGGTGGCCCCGCACAGGCGCCGCCGGTTTTTTCTGACACCCCAAGCTCAAACTGTGGGAGCGGGCTTGCTCGCGAAAGCGGTGTGTCAGCCAACACTCATGTCGGCTGACACACCGCTTTCGCGAGCAAGCCCGCTCCCACAGTTGCCGTATTACCAAGGCAAGAAGGACTTTTCACCCACCGTCCATCGAACCTGCTGAGCAACACCGACAAACGTGATTTAATAGCCGCCTTTCACGGTTCCGGGACACGGGAGCAACGTGATCCGCGCGACCTGCGCGGCACCCGCCACCCACCCCCATTGCCCTTAAGTCGTTCTCACATAAGGCTGTCATGGATACGGGTTCTCGACTCAAACTAGTACGCGAAAGCTACAAACTCTCCCAGCGCGAGCTGGCCCGGCGTAGCGGCGTGACCAATGCCACCATCTCCCTGATCGAACAGAATCGTGTCAGTCCTTCCGTCAGCTCACTGAAAAAGCTGCTCGAAGGCATCCCGATGTCCCTGGCCGACTTCTTTACCTTCGACCAGCCCCCTCGCGAACACCAATATGTCTTCCGCGCCAACGAACAACCCGACCTCGGCCGCCACGGCCTGCGCCTGCTGCTGATCGGCGCCTCTGTCCCAAGCCGCCAGATGCGCTTGCTGCGCGAGCAATACGCACCGGGCGCGAGTTCGGGGGAAGAGCCGATTGTTCACGCGGAAGGCGAGGAGTGTGGGTTGGTGACGCGCGGCACCGTGGAGTTGACGGTGGATGGGCAGGTGAGCGTGTTGAGTGCGGGGGATGGGTATTATTTTCCGACGACGCTGCCGCACAAGTTCCGGAATATCGGGGCGGATGAGGCGGAGATTATCAGTGCGAATACGCCGGCGAATTTTTGAGACGGATTCTGAAGCTCCTCAGTTTGTTCGACTTCGATAGCTAAAGAACCGCAGAAATGCGGTTTTTTATGCGGTAAATTTCTTCAGGGTTTGGACTTTTTGTTTGTGATTTTATGTGATATTTATATATTATTATTTTGATTCAAAAGTTGTACGTGCTTCGAGTGTGAATGATCAAAAAACTAGAATTTTGAAGTGTCAGATCTCGATATTTACGCTTGCGGGTTCGGATGGGTTTTGATTCTGGCTAATGTTGTTGAGTTTAAAGCTGTTTTTTGTATGCGATATTTTTTCTGATGGAGTTTTAAAGTCTGAGGAGGCTAAGTGAGTAGTAAATATCAAATATTTATCAGCTCCACCTATGTTGATTTGAAAAGTCCAAGAGACTTAGTAATAAAAGCTGTTCTTGAGATGGGGCATATCCCCGTCGGGATGGAGATGTTTAGTGCGGCGGATGAGCAGCAGTGGAGTATCATTAAGCGGCAAATAGATCAGAGTGATTATTATGTTGTCATTCTTGCTCATAGATACGGGTCTGTTACAGGGGAAGGCATAAGTTATACAGAAAAGGAATATGATTATGCGGTTTCTAAAGGTATACCAATATTAGGTTTTGTCTTGGATTCTGGTGCAATGTGGCCAGCCAAGCACACCGAAACTGAAGCAGCGCAGGTTTTATCTTTAGGCCAATTCCGAAACAAGGTTAAGTCTAGACCTGTTTCTTTTTGGAAAAATAACGATGACTTGTATGGTAAGTGTTCAATCGCACTGATGAAGGCATTTACGGCATATCCGCGCGAAGGGTGGATAAGAGCTTCGCAGCATACAGATACTCTACTGACGAACGAATTAACCCGGCTGAGTTCTGAGAATGCAAAACTTCGCGAGCAACTGGAAAAAGTTTCCGGTAGTAAGGATGAAAGCCGAGCCAGGGAGGAAAAAAAGAATATTCAGATTCTAAAGTCGAATAAAAGAGAGATTTTCGTATTCAAAAAAGGTGGCGCTGATTGGGAACTGGCAACAGAGGCAGATTTGTTAAGTTTGTTTCTGTGTTTGGCTCCAGAAATGCTTGTCGAAATATCTACCTCGGAAATTGCAGAGCACGCTGCTGTTGTTCTTTGTGGCATTCCGGAGAAGGACTTGCGAGATGAGTTTCCGGTACCGACGAACGCAGTCAAGGAGTGGATGGCTGATTTTGCAACTTTGGGGCTGGTTAAGCCCTCCGAAAAGAAGAAGCCTATAAAGAATACCAATGAGTACTGGACGTTGGCTGAGCAGGGTAAAAGTATACTTGGTGCAATAAGGCGGGCGCAGTTGGAGCTTGCTGTGGCTGATGATGTTTGACTCACGGTAATGGATTGGCAAAATTCATTCCTGTTTTTAAAAAAATAAAAAGGTAACTAAATAAAAAAGGTGACAGATTTATTTTTTAATATGTCACCTTAAGTCTAAAAGGTGACAGATCTATTTTACTGCTAGCCAAAAACATGGCATGAAAAGGTGACGACAAGAACAGGTGGTAGATTTATTTTTTGCTGGGCGTGATTTCAGGAGTTGGTTTTATGGGGGAGAGTGGGGTTAATTGTTTTCCCATAGTTCTTCGACCTCAATAAGGCTGCACTTGCGATCGAGCGATATTTTTCGTAGGCCAGTAATTATTCTCAGATACGATTCGTGTGTGGTTATTTCTTTTATCGTTTCTTTTGAGTGAGTGTCTTCGAATATGTGGTGGGTGTTTTTATATTTTTTCTTTATACCTTTCCACAATCCTGAGTCGATTGGTGGGTGTAAGCACTCGCGAACATTAATGCGTCCTCCGTCTCCAATGTAGCAATAGGTTTTCAAGTAAATGTTTATTATTTTTGCCGCCCACCCAAATTGATGTTTGAGTTTTTCGCAAGTCGTTGTCAGAGTGAGTAATGTTTCTTCGTGCCAGTTTTCGAATTCTTCACGCGTTATTGGGCCGCGGGATTTGTCGAGGATGTCGGAGAAGTCAATTCTCTTGAGAATGCCATATACATCAACTCGGCTTTTTATGGGAGAGCCGCTTCGAAGTGCTGAAAGTACAGTCCATTCTGCGTAGCTTTTGATTATTGTGTGGCGTGCTTGCATAGCAGTTCTCCTCAGTTGTTTTTTTGTCTGGACGGGTACTTTATGACCATAATGTCGCTCAGCTGGCCACTATATGATCAAAAAAGACCAAAAGGTGAAAGATTTATTTGTGTGGTGTTTTATAGATCTGTCACCTTTAAGTTTCGTACTTTAACTACCATGTAAGGCTTTTGTTCTTAGCTTCAAAATTTTTCTTATACATCATCCATATAGTGCTGTAATTACACATGTCAATTTTCTCGCAGTAGTCATGAATCACTGCGTTCATTATTTTCCGATCAGTGGCTTTAGTCGCTTCTTTGAAGGAGTCAAGATTCTTCTTTTCCATCATGCGAAGAGTACTTTCCTGACACATGTCGATTTTTTCGCAGTAGTCCTTCCTCACCGTTGCGGTGATGGAATCAATGACCTGTTGTTTCTGTGCTTCTGACCCGTCGAAATCCATCGGATTGAGAATGGTCGCGGCGGAACAAGAAAATGAGCTGAAGAATGTGAGAATGCAGAGCAATTTTTTCATGGAGATATCCTTTCCTCGTCTACTGTTGCCGTGATCGTCGCTGATCAGGATCGAAGATCCTCAGTACACCGATCAATTGCCGGATGTCAGAGTGCCACTAAGTTTTTGTCAGTGGAAGACGTTCAGACCAAAGTCGCTAGCCGGCGGAGCCGCAGCCGATTTTGCGACTGAGTTTCTACTCCGCCCCATCCAAAGGACTAAAAAACCGCGATATCGCGGTTTTTTATGGTTTCAAAGGGAGGGGAGAACGCTTGGGTCAGGATTCAATTGCTCGTTGCCCAATTACCCGAAATACATCCCTCACGTCCTGCACCAGGATTCTCGCGATCGTGGTGATGGTGCTGATGTCGTGTTCGGAATGGTCGGGGAGGCTGGTGCACGCCATGAGATCTAAATACTTGAGGACTGCCTCGAGGCGTTCGGATGCGCAGGCATGTAGGTCACTTAAGGGGGCTTCGGCATTAATCAGCAGGACAGGGTGATCCGAAGCCGGATAGGACATGTCAACGCAGTGGTAGAGCGGTTTTTTGTTCGTCATGGTGCTAATCCTTTTAATGAGAAGAATTGCCACCGTCCTGCTGCGAAACAAAATGGGTGGCAGCTATGCGCGGGTTCGCAGACCGGAGGATTAACACCAAGACCCGGCAGACCCGAAGGTCTCCCACGCACAACCGCCATAAAGATTGCGCAGCCGAGAGTCGGCCGTGCCAGGCGGAACAGGGTGTCAATCTTAAGGGCTGCGAAACCCTATCGCCAAATTCGTTCAGCGACAGACCCACTCTAGGCATCGATCCCCACCGTCGCAATCAGCCTGTAGGACGTGAAATCACCACGAGTGGCCAGCGCTTTAGCTCCCGGTAAGCGACGCAACCGGCGTAAATCAAGGGCTACGGAGTGTCAGGGGAAAATGACTCGCCGAGTTTGGAACCGCTTCGCAGCCCCGTAAGAACAAGCTCCCTCACCACGAGCAGTCATTTCCTACGCTGTTTTCAGATCCCGAAATTCATCACATATTCCTGCCCCGGAACTTTCCCCAAAACCGATGTCAATTTGATGGCGTGTCGCGACGCTCATTTGAAACGGATAAACCTGTTTCCTGGCAAGCCAAGGAAGTGTGAGATGAAACTGATTCTTGCGATGTTGTTGATGTTCAGCGGTTATGCGTTCGCCGGTTGCGGCAGCATCAGTGACCCTGATCAGCGGGCCTATTGCGAGGGTACGAACGGCGGTACTTGTGGGCGGATCAGCAATATGGATCTGCGTGCGTCCTGCGAATCGCAGAGGAGCGGTGGCAGCTGCGGCACCATTAACGATATGGACATGCGCGCTTATTGCGAAGCCAGAGCCCGGGGTGGCAGTTGCGGGACGATCAACAACATGGATATGCGTGCGGCATGCGATGCGGAGACGCACGGCGGCACCTGCGGAACTATCAATGACATGGACCAACGCGCACTGTGCGAGGCTAGGAAGGGTGGTAGCTGCGGAAGTATCAACAACATGGATCTGCGCAACCAGTGCGAAGCCATGAAGCGATGATTTGTGTGTGACCTGGATCACCCAGTGCCAGGCTGTTTCCCGGCAAACCCAAGGAAGTGTGAGATGAAACTGATTCTTGCGATGTTGTTGATGTTCAGCGGTTACGCATTTGCCGGTTGTTCTAGCATCAACGACAGCGATCAACGCAGCTATTGCCAGGCCACGCAGGAAGGCAGTACTTGCTCCTCGATTCGGGATAGTGATTTGCGTGCGTCTTGCGAAGCGGAGAAGGGCAGTACTTGTTCGAGCATTCGCGACAGCGACCAGCGCGCTTACTGCGAGGCGAAAAAAGGCAGCACTTGTTCGAGCATTCATGATTCGGATTTACGCGCAACATGTGAGGCTGAGAAAGGCAGTACCTGCTCCAGCATCCATGACAGCGATCAGCGTGCATTTTGTGAGGCGAAGAAGGGCAGCACTTGTTCGAGCATCCATGATTCGGACCTGCGCAATCAGTGCGAAGCCATGAAACGCTGATCCATCGGCCTCATTCCAAACGCAAAAAGGGACACTCAACGGTGTCCCTTTTTTACGGGCGACTGAAACGCAATTCCCGGACTACCCAGTCAAACTTTTCACTTGCCACGCACCGGCTCATCGCCAAAGGTTCCCCCCATCCACCCCACGTCGTAGACTGCGAAACAAGTTGTAACGCCTCTCCCACGGACGGAACCGCGCATGATTCAAATCGGCAGCCGCAACAACGCCCCCACCGCGCAGCACAAAACCCAAGACATTTACATCTTCAGTATCGACCTGTCCCGACCGGCGACGCCGTTCTGCTTCGAGCAATCGATTGGCGGCGGACATGTCGAGCAGGGCGGTGCACGGTGGTTGGCGTTGGATGAGCTGGATGGCTGGCCCGGCGAATCGCGGGAGCATTTGAAGAAGTCCGGTTGTGCCTGGGTGGCCGAATTGATGGACGCGCATTCGGGGGAGAGTCAGGCTGATCTGGTCTCGCTGATCCTCCAGCGCTATGCCGAGCCGGCACAGCCAACCGGGCGTTTGCAGGCGATTGGGCGCTGGTTCAAGCGCCACTTCTATATTGGCGGCCGGTACGGCGTCTGACCCGAGGAAATACCCATGACTCAGACTCTAGAACGCGCCATCGCGATTGCCGCCACAGCCCACGCGGGGCAGGTGGACAAGGGTGGTGCGCCGTACATTTTGCATCCGCTGAAGGTCATGTTGCGCATGAGCAGCCTGGAAGAACGCATCGTCGCGGTGCTGCATGATGTGGTCGAGGACTGCGGCATCAGCCTGGAGGATTTGCGCAAGGAAGGTTTCAGCGAAGCCGTTTTGTCCGCCATCGAATCGGTGACCAAAGTGCCCGGCGAATCCTATGAGGACTTCGTCGAGCGGGCGGCGCAGAACCCGATCGGGCGGGTGGTGAAACTGGCGGATCTGGAGGAAAACAGCGACCTGTCGCGGATTGCCTTGCCGAGTTGGGAGGATCTCGAGCGGATCGAAAAATACCGGCGGGCGATTGGACGGCTGCGCGCCTGACTTAACTGAAAAGCACCTTGAATAGCCAGGAAGGCGACCATGAAATCCATTCTGTGTTTGTTGATTGCTGCCGGGTTCGGCGCACTGTTGCAGTTCGAAGGCGTGCCCCACGGTTTACTGCTGGGCTCGATTCTTGTCACCGCACTTGTCGTGACTAAATTTGGCATCGCACCGGCGACGCCTTATGGTCTGGGCTACATCCAGGTCACGCTGGGTATCGCTACCGGGCTGATGTTCGAAGCGTGGGACAGCGCGACCGTCTCGACGATGTTGCCGAGCCTCGGCGTGTTGCTGCTGTGCCTGGCAGTGCAAGTGGCGCTGGCCGCCTGGTGGCTGTCGCGCGGTGCGGGGTGGAATCGCACGGATGCGTTGCTGGCAGTGTATCCCGGGGCGCTGGCGGCGGTGTTCGATTTGCTGGAATCGCATCAGGCGTCGAGCAAGGTGATCATCGTGCACTTGATGCGGCTGCTGCTGATCACGGTGCTGGTGAGTTTGCTGATTCCCGGAACTGCACCGGCTCCGGCGGCCGAAGTTGATCCCCTGTCCACGGGCATGGCGTTGACCGTGCTGGCAGTGATCGGCTTGAGCGTGGTGGTCGGGCGTTTGCTGCTCGCCGTTGGCGTGCCGGCGCCGTTCATGTTGACGGCAATCATCGTCACCGCCGTGTTTGTGAAATCAGGGTGGCTGCAGCGCTTTCACATGCCGGACTGGAGTTTGAATCTGGCGGCGCTGATTCTCGGTGTGCGGATCGGCTCCCGTTTTCAGGGATTGGGCCTCGCGGAACTGGGACGTCATGGCCGCACGGCGCTGGTGTCGGTCGGTTTGATGATTCTGGTCGCGGCGGTTTTTGCATTGGCGGCGGCACGGTTGCTGGGCAGCGATGCGTTGTCACTGTGGCTGGCGTACATGCCGGGGGCGATTGAAACCATCGCGATTGTGGCGTTCGCCGGCGGGTTAAATGTGGTGTTTATCCTGACTCACCATCTGGCGCGGATGGTGGTGCTGCACTTTGCGCCGGCGTTGCTGGTGCAGGTTCGGCGGGTTAGAGAGGAAACCTGAACAGCTTTTTGGCGTTTAGCAAAATGCCCATTTTTCAAATGGGCATTGGTTAAATAGCATCAATGGTTACTTCAACCACTTGTACAAGCGATAGCCGCCATAGCCTGCCACCGCGATTGCAGCCGCTGGCCAAGCTGCTGCGGTGGCGACTGCCATCACACCTGCAGCCATTCCGCCTCCTCCTGCAGCAACTGCGCCACCTCCGAGAGTGGCTAAGGCGGAAGTCGTTGCAGCGGCGCCACTTAAGCCAGCCGCGTTAGCGACCGCGACTGCTCCGCCATACACCATCGAAGCGTTAGCTATACCTGCTGCTGCACCAGTTGCAATGGCGGAGCCTGCTACTGTTTTGTCACCAATTTCCATGTGTTTACCCCTACTCAATGTGTGTCATGGAAACTATAAGCCATCACTTTGATATCATTCCATATCTTTTTAAAGGTTTGGATCCAAGGCGAAAAAATCAATGCGCCAGGGTTGGGTGACAACTCCAATCTGGTTACAACGTCACGCCCTGACGGTTGTCCCGGTGCGCGACAAGCAAATGCATCATCACACCACTGTAAAGCGTCACCAGAATGAACAACCCCATGCGCACCGCGAACGCGGTGTAGACGTCCTTGCCCGCCGCGCTGTCCTCAACGGACTGGCCGAGCAGGATGATCATGGTGATCAGGGTGTTGAGCCAGAACCCCGGCGTGAGCTGCGTCGGGTGCAGTCGATAGAGTTTGCGCGCCAGAAACAGCCCGAACAGCAGCATCCACAGAAAGAACATCCACAGGTGCACGAACAGGCTCAATGCACACCAGAACAGCACCGCCAGCAGTCCGCCGAGCAAGGTTGAGCCGAGCAGTTCGCGCCCGGCGTGGTGGGTGCGGGTGGTGGTGCTCTGCTGGCCGAGGCTGACGGCTTTGAGGATGATCGGCAGGTAGCTGGCGGGGTCGATCAGCACCAGCAGGAAGGTCGGCAGCACGATCAATGTTGCGCGCATCGCTACGCGGGGCACGTCTTCGGCGGGCAGGGCGGGCGTGGGTGGTGGCGCGGGGCTGTTGGCCGGTTCCGGGAACAGGACGTGGCTCAGCCCAACGATGACGACGGCCAGCAACAGGCCTTTGACCAGCGCGCCGATCACCGCCATGGCCAGCTCGAATGAGGCGAAGCCGGCGGCGGAGATCATGGTCATGCCGATCACCAGGAATGTCATGATCAGCACGTTGCCGCCGCGCAAACCGTAGGTGAATACTCGAAACAGACCGACACCGATCAGCAGCACGCCGCACACCGGGTAATAACGCAGCAACGGCACCAGCAACAGGCCGAGACTGGTGGTGAGCGCGGCAACGAACGTCAGCACCAGCGCGGTTTTGGCGGGCAATGGCCGGGGCATGCTCGCCAGCAGCAACACCGCGAGCACCGGCGACAAAAACGACAGCGGCAAGGCGAGGCCGTAACTCGCAGCGGTGCACAACGCCGTGCCGCAAGCCAGACGCAGGGCCCGTTGCGCCGGAACGCTGCGCTCAGTAGGCATACGATAGCCAGCTCATCGACCAGACAAACATCCGCCCGAGTGGATTGAGCAGATTGCCCTCGCTGGGAAATGCCATGACTTCCGCCTGGCCGCCAGCGCGAATCGAACGGCTTTCGAACAGACGCTTTTTCGCCTCTTCGCTGAACTCGATGATCACCGGAAAGCGCTGCGCCGGGCGCAGCCAGTCGCGGCTGTTCTGGATCGTCGGCAGGGTGCCGGGCGGCGGCGTCTGGCCGACGCTGACGCCATAACCGACGCTGCGCACCCGGCCGTCGAGCACTTCGCCGGGCAGGGCGTCGAGGATGATCGATACTGGCGTGCCGGGCTTGATCCGGCCGAGGTTGTTCTCGGTGAGGTCGGCGCTGACCCACACGTCCTGGATCGTGATCAGCGTCATCACCGGACTGCCGGCAGCGGCGAACTGGCCGACGTCGGTGCGCAGGTCGGTGATCAGTCCCGCCGAGCGCGCGCCGATGCGGGTGTTGGCCAGATCCAGTTCAGCCTTGGCCAGCGTGGCGGCGGCGCTGAGCAGTTTGGCGTTGGTGTCGGTGTTGCCGCCTTCCTGCTCCTGGGCGCGCAGCACTTCGGCCCGGGCGGCGGCAACCTGGCTGACCGCCGCTTCGTGGTTGGCCCGTGACACTTCCAAAAGCCGAACCGAAACCGTACCCGGATCCTCCTTGTACAAACCCTCCAGCCGCCGATTGTCCTGGCGCGTTTTAAGTTCATTGGCCTGCGCCGCTCGCAACGATGCCTGGGCCGAAGCGATGCCGGCGGTGCTGGCGCCGACCGTGCGCCGGGTGTTTTCCAGGTCGGCGCGGGCCCGGTCGACGGCGATTTGCAGTGGTTGCGGATCAAGCTCGAAGAGGATGTCGCCAGCCTGCACGTCCTGATTGTTGCGCACGTTGACCTTGATCACCCGCCCCGCGACTTCCGCCGCCACCGGGATCACAAACGCACCGACCCGCGCCTGCTGGGTGTAGGGCGTAAAACGGTCGGCCAGCAGATACCAGACCAGGCTCAGCACAATCACCAGCAGCACCCAGCGGATGCCTTTTTTCGCCGGATCCGGCGGCGCTTCATCACTCATGGCGGTCTACCTGCGAGGGAATCGGATAGGTCGGTTGGGGCGGCGGGGCGCTCAGCAGATCGCCCCAGTCGGTGCGTTGCTGCATTTGCTGCCGGGTCGCTGAATCAATCTGCGGCCCGGCGCTTTGCCAGCCGCCACCGACGGCGCGGTACAGGGCGATCAGGTTGCTCACGGCGTTGCTGCGGCTGACCAGATAGTTGTCCTGTAGCTCCAGCAACGCCCGCTGGGCATCGAGCACCCGCTGAAAGTCCGAATAGCCTTCACGATATTGAGTGTTGGCCAGCACCAGCGAACGCCGCGCCGCACCTTCGGCCTCGCCGAGAATGCGCTCGCGTTCCAGCGCTTTGGTCAGGCCGCTCGCGGCATCGTCGGCCTCGCGGGCGGCCTGACGGACTTTGTCGCGATAGGCTTCGATCAGTTGCTGCAAGCGCGCATCCTGCACGCGGATGTTGTTGTGGATGCGGCCGTAGTCGAACAGGTTCCAGCGCAGGCTCGGGCCGCCGATCAGGTCGAGACTGCGCGGCGTGGCGCCGAGGGTGTCGCTGGACCAGACGATGCTGCCGAGCAAGGTCAGCGACGGATACAGATCGGTCTCGGCCACGCCAACCAGCGCCGATTGCGCGGCAACGTTCAGTTCCGCTGCGCGCACATCGGGGCGGCGCAGCAGCAGGTTCGCCGGAACGTCCTGCAACACGGCGCGATCCACCAGCGGAATCAGCCCCGGTTGTTCCGCCAGAAACGCCGCGCCACCGGGCGGCTGGCCGACCAGCACCGCCAGCGCATTGCGGGTACGCAGCAATTGATCTTCGAACGCCGGAATGCTGCTCAGGGTGCCCAGGTATTGAGTCCTGGCCTGTTGCAGGTCGAGTTCGGCGGTCTGGCCGCTGCGAAAGAGTTTTTCGGTGATCTCGAAGTTACGCTTTTGCTGGGCGGCGTTTTCCCGAGCGACTCGCAGCCGGGCTTCTGTGGTGCGCAGGGCAAAGTAGGTGTCGGCCACTTGAGCGCGCAGCAGCACGAGGGCGTCTTCATAGTTGGCCTGGGCGGCGAAGTAGCTGGCGTCGGCGGATTCGATGGCGCGGCTGAAGCGGCCCCAGAAATCCAGTTCCCAGCCGACATCGAACGCGGCGCTGTGCTGCCAGAAGTGCAAGTCCTGCGGATTGCTGCCGCCGGACTGGTGGCGGTCGATGTACAGGCTGTCGGCGCTGGCCTGTTGCAGTTGCGGGTAGCGACCGCTGTCGGCGATGCCCAGTTGCGCCCGGGCTTCGAGCACCCGCAGGCCGGCGATTTTCAGGCTGCTGTTGCGGGCTTCGGCGTCGCTGATCAAACGGTCGAGTACCGGATCGGCAAACACCTGCCACCACTGGCGCAGATCCGGCAACGTGCCGCGTTCGCTGGCCTGTTCCAGCGCCGGGCTTTGCCACTGCTTGCTCCAGACCTCGGCCGGCGGCTGGAAATCCGGGCCCAGCCGCAGGCAGCCGCCAAGGCTCAGGGCACCGAGCAGCAGCAGGTGGCCGGGACGGATCAGCAGGGCTGGCGTTGCAGGCATACCGGGAGGCCCCAGCGGGAAATGTCACTGGAGCATAGACCGCAGATTGCCGGTTGATCGAAGCAATCAACTGCTACGCTTTTTCAGGCGAACACCACCGAACCCCGCCCCGGATAAAAAGGTAGGAAGCCATGGACACTGCTCAAGAACCGCTTGCCCCCACCAGCGCCAACTGGCGTTTCAAGGTCGGCGTGGCAATCATCTGCCTGATGCTCGGTTCGTGGCTGATGGTGCCGATTGCCGCCGCCCTCGATGTGCCGGGCTCGAAAGTCGCGGCGCTGACCGGGGTGTTGTTCATCAGCAATAAAGTGCTGTTGCTGCTGGTGATCGCGGTGATGGGCAAGGCCGGGTTCGCCGAACTCAAGCGCACGATCGGCCACTATATTTCCGGCGTGATTCCGACCCCGGTGGCCGAAGTCAACCCGATGCGCCACAAGATCGGCGTGGTGATGTTCTGCCTGCCGCTGCTGTCGTCCTTCCTGGAACCGTATTTCGACAATTTCTTCCCGGGTGTGCGGCCCAACCTCTGGCAGATGCAGGCGCTGGGCGACTTGATGTTCGTCGGCAGCTTTTTCGTGCTGGGCGGCAATTTCTGGGACAAGGTGCATGCGCTGTTCGTGCGCAAGGCGCGGGTGGTGGTGGAGTAAAAAAAACAGGGGCCAAGCCCCTGTTTTTTGAGGTGGGAGGTTATTTGAGGTGGGCGGCGAAGCCTTCGCTGCCCGGCGCAATATCATCCTTCAAGGTCAACGCCGGAATCTCGTAATCGCCGGCATTCTGCCGCCGAAATCCGATCGGCCGCGTACTCCACAACTCATCCAGCCGCGCACCCAGCTCCTTGCACGTTTGGGTAAACCGCGCCTCATCCATTTTTCCGGTGCGATAGACCACGAACGGCGGCAGCACCTCGAAGCCCGGGTAATACAGAATCCCGTGATGAATCGGGAACAGCAGATCATCGATCGGGCCGTTGATTCCGCGCGGGCTGTAGTGCGATTCCCAACCACCGGCGGTCACCATCAGCATCGCCCGTTTGCCTTTCAAGGTGCCTTCGCCGTAGCGGTCGCCCCAACGAGAATCCGAATGCTCGCCGACACCGTAAGCAAATCCGTAGGCGTACACGCGCTCGACCCAGCCCTTGAGAATCGCCGGCATGGAAAACCACCACAGCGGAAACTGCAGGATCAGGGTGTCGGCCCACAGCAGTTTGGCCTGCTCGGCGGTGATGTCGGTGGCTTGCCGTCCTTGTTCGAAGGCGAGTTTCGAATCGAGGGACGCGTCGAACGGGCGAGTGCTGTCGCGACCCGGGCTGTCATCGGCGTCGAGGCTGGCTTTCCAGTTCATGGCGTAGAGATCGGAAACCTGCACGGTATGGCCGGCGGCTTCCAGGCGCTGGACGGTGAAGTCCTTGAGCGCGCCGTTGAGCGATTGCGGTTCGGGGTGGGCGTAGACCAGTAGCACATTCATGGTGAGGCTCCGTTGCTGAGTGACAGCAGGATCGGCGCCCGGCAGGTATATTGGAAATGAATGTCTGATATGTCTGGTATAGCCATGAATAATTTGAGACGGCTGGATGTCAACCTGCTGCTGACCCTTGATGTGCTGTTGTCCGAGCACAACGTCACCCGCGCCGCGAAGAGGCTGCACCTGTCGCAGCCTTCGGTGAGCGTGCATCTGGCCCGGTTACGGGAGATTTTTGGCGATCCACTGTTGCTGCCAGGACCCCGTGGCATGCGCCCGACGGCGCGGGCCGATGAATTGCGCGAACCGTTGCGCGAGGCGCTGGAAGCGTTGGAGCGGGCGGTGGCGCCGGCCAGTCCGTTCGACCCGGCGCAGGCGACCCACACCTGGAAAGTCGCGGCCTCTGACTATGGCGAATCGACCATTCTGCTGCCGGCCCTCGGCGGGCTGCGCACCCAGGCGCCGGGCACGCGACTGGCGGTGCTGGACCTGTCGCCCCGGCAACTGGTCAAGCAGGCGGAGCAGGGCGTGATCGACCTGGCGCTGCACACCAGCGAGGATGCGCCGCTGGAGCTGCACCGGCGTGCGCTGTTCACCGAACGTTATGTACTGGCCGGTCGCGCCGGGCACCCGAAACTGCAACGCAAGCCGACCCGCGCGCAGTTCTGCGAGCTGGAGCATGTGCTGGTGTCGCCGGAAGGCGGAGGTTTTTTCGGGGTGACGGACAAGGCGCTGGCGGAGGTGGGGCTTACGCGAAACGTGGTGCTGTCGGTGCCGCACTTTCTGTTGCTGATGTCGGTGCTGGCCAGCACCGATCTGGTGGCAATGCTGCCGTCACGGCTGGCGCGCGGCAATGCCGCGCTGCAAGTGGTCGAGCCACCGCTGGAAGTGCCGGGCTACGAAATGGCCATGCTCTGGGCCGAGCGTTCGCATCGCGACCCGGCGCACAAATGGTTTCGCGAGCATCTGGCGGCGTCGGTCTGATCAGGCGTGCCCAAGCGCAATGGCAAACGACACGACGACCATGCAGGCAAAAGCGAAATTGAGGTTCATCGGTATTCATCCTGGTCCTTTTGAAAGTGGGGCCATTCTGCCGGGCTCGGGTCAAAAGAAAAAATTCGGCTTCGTGATTCCAATGATCGAAGCCATTGATACCAGCGTTGTGTTTGCCGGTTTGCCTGGCTAAGCTCGCACAAACCTGCAATTAAAAGCACAAACAGGCAAAACCATGCACGATCATTCCGCTTCCGAGCTTCCTTCCCTGCGTCGGCAGAAAATCCTTCTGATCCTCGAACGTGACGGCAAGGTCATGGCTTCCGAGTTGAGCCAGCATTTTGCGGTGTCCGAAGACACCATCCGCCGCGATCTCGCCGAGCTGGACAACGCCGGGCTGGTGCAGCGGGTGCATGGCGGGGCGCTGCCGAGGCCCAAGGACACCGGCAAGGACTACTTCACCCGGCTGGACGAGATCGACGAGGTGAAGATTCGTCTGGCGCAATTGGCGGCGCAGCAGGTGCGGAACGGGCAGACGGTGATGTTCGACTCCGGTTCCACCTCGTTGCAGGTGGCGCGCTCCTTGCCCAGGGACATCAGCCTCACGGCGGTGACAGCGTCGCCGATGACGGCGATTGCGTTGTCCGAATATCCGGGCATCAAGGTGATTCTGGCGGGCGGGCAATTGAATCCGAAAACCATGTCGGCTGGCGGTCATGAGGCGCTGCGGCTGTTGTCGGGGATCAAGGCGGATCTGGCGATCACCGGGGTCTGCGCGATTCATCCGGAGGTGGGCATCACCTCGTTGCACTTCGATGAAGTGCCGGTCAAGCAGGCGCTGCTCGACTGTGCGACGCGGGTAATTGCCGTGACCACGGCGGACAAGCTCGGGGCGGTGGAACCGTTTGTGGTGGCGCCGTGCGAGCGCTTGCACACGCTGATCACCGAACGGCATGTGGCGTCGGGGAATATTGAGGACTATCGGCGGTTGGGGATTGAGGTTGAGCAACTGCAGGATTGAGTTTTGTGGTGAATTTAAAGGCCCCATCGCGAGCAAGCTCGCTCCCACAGTGTCCGAGGCGTACTCAAAACTCAGGTATGCCCCAAACTTTGTGGGAGCGGGCTTGCCCGCGAAGAGGCCAGTCGATCCAATGCATAAACTGGCACGCGGTCGAGGAATCAATCAGCGCAGTTTTTCCAGCATCTGGTAGTACCACATGCCGGCCGCCAGCATCGGATTCCCCAGCAGATCGCCCATTGGCACGCGAATGTGCGAGCACGCGGCAAACGTGTCGAACTGCTGCATCTGCCCGGTGATCGCCTGGCTCATGATCTCGCCCATGATGTGGGTCGTGGCGATGCCGTGGCCGGAATAGCCCTGGCAATACCAGACGTTGTCCGAGAGCTTGCCCAGTTGCGGGATGCGGTTGATGACGATGCCCATCGCGCAGCTCCACTGGTAATCGATCTTCACCCCTTTGAGCGCCGGGAAGGTCTGTTCGATGCACGGCCGCAGTTCGCCGGCGATGTCCCGTGAATCCTTGCCGCTGTAGTTGGCGCCGCCACCGAACAGCAGGCGGCCGTCAGCCGTGAGCCGGTAGTAGTCGAGGACGAAGCGGCAGTCGTAAACGGCAAGGTCTTCAGGGTTGATCTGCTTGGCCAGATCGCCCAGCGGTTCGGTGGTGACAATGCCGCCCATGGCCGGGAAGATCTTGCCCTTGAGCTGGCCCGGTTCGAGCTTGTGGTAGACGTCGCCGGCCAGCAGCACCTGATTGGCGTCGACCTGTCCGTGGGCGGTGCGCACGCCCGGGCTGTCGCCATGAATGATCTCCAGCACTTCGCTGTTTTCGAAGATCAGCGCGCCGAGGCTTTCCGCCGCCCGCGCCTCGCCGATACACAGGTTGAGCGGGTGCAGGTGCATGTTGCGAGTGTTCTTGATCGCGCCGTGATAGAGGTCGCTTTGCAGCAGGTCGCGCACCTGGCTGCGGTCGAGCAGGCTGACGTCATCACCCATGCCGCGACGCACGGCTTCGTCATAGTCGCTGCGCAAACCGGCCATGTGGCTCGGCTTGTACGCCGCGTGCAAATGGCCGTGCTTGAGGTCGCAATCGATCGCGTATTTCTCGACCCGTTGCTGGATGATTTCGTGGCCGCGCCAGCGCAGGTGCCAGATGAAATCATCGACCTCATCGCCCAGGGTGTTGCGCATCTGTTTGCGCATCGCGCCGTCGCCGGACAGGCTGCCTGTGACTTGGCCGCCATTGCGCCCGGTGGCGCCCCAGCCGATCTTGTGGCTTTCGACGATGGCGACTTTCAGGCCTTTTTCGGCCAGTTCCACGGCGGTGGCGACGCCGGTGAAACCGCCGCCGATGATCACCACATCGACCTGGTGCCGGCCTTGCAGGGTCGGGTAGTCGGTGTCGCGGTTGAGGGTTGCGGTGTAGTAGGAATTGCTGCGTTCGGTCATTTTAAGTTCCACACAAAATTCGGGAGGCAAAGTGCAGTCCTTGTGGGAGCCAGCCTGCTGGCGATGAGGGCCTGTCAGACACATGGATGGTGAAGGACGCACCGCTATCGCCAGCAGGCTGGCTCCCACAGGGTTCAGTGGGAGGCGTCAGGCTTCGGTCAGGTACCAGCGCCAGTCTTGCTCGCCCACTTCGGCCATGAACTGCCGGTATTCCGCACGTTTCACTGCCAGATACACCCCGAGGAATTCCTGCCCCAGCGCATCCCGCGCCCACACCGAGTTTTCCAGTGCCGTGAGCGAAGTCAGCCAATCGGTCGGCAGCAATTCTTTCGCCTGCGCGTAACCGTTGCCTTCCACCGGTTCACCCGGATCGATGTGTTCTTTTATGCCGCGATGAATGCCCGCCAGGATCGCCGCCGCTGCCAGATACGGGTTGGCATCGGCGCCGCAGATGCGGTGTTCGATGTGCCGGGTGTTGGCCGGGCCGCCGGGTACGCGCAGGCTGACGGTACGGTTATCGACACCCCAGGTCGGCGCCAGTGGTGCATAACTGTTGGCCTGGAAACGGCGGTAGGAGTTGGCGTTCGGGCAGAACAGCAGCAGCGAATCGAGCAGGGAGGCGAGCATCCCGCCAATCGCCGTGCGCAGCAGCGGGGTGCCCGCCGGGTCCTCGGAGGCAAACAGATTGCGCCCCTCGGCATCCGCGAGGCTGACGTGCATGTGCATGCCGGTGCCGGCCAGGTGATCGAACGGCTTGGCCATGAACGTCGCCTGCATCCCGTGCTTGTGTGCTACGGCTTTGACCAGCCGTTTGTAGCGCACGGCCTGGTCCATCGCCTCCAGCGCATCGCCGTGTTCGAGGGTGATTTCCACCTGGCCCGGCGCGTATTCCGAGATCGCCGTGCGCGCCGGAATGCCGTGCAGTTTGCAGGCGCTGTAGAGGTCGGCGAGGAACGGTTCGATCTGTTCCAGCTCACGCAAACCGTAGACCTGGGTGTGTCGCGGTCGACCGCCGTCGGCATCCAGCGCCGGTTGCGGGCGGCCGTTGTGATCGCGTTTGGCGTCGAGCAGATAGAACTCCAGCTCGCAGGCCATCACCGGGT
The DNA here is from genome assembly GCF_012974785.1 of Pseudomonas fluorescens. Lineage (GTDB taxonomy): Bacteria > Pseudomonadota > Gammaproteobacteria > Pseudomonadales > Pseudomonadaceae > Aquipseudomonas > Aquipseudomonas fluorescens_BT. The sequence goes on from NZ_CP027561.1 coordinate 2,433,963, forward strand.
GGTAACCCTCGGCTTTCAAACGGTCGATGACCTTGATCAACAGGTGACGCGGGTCGGCAATGCTTGCCGGCATGCCTTGTTCCGGGTGCATGCTGACCTGCACCGCAGCGGTCGGAATCTGCCGCCACGGCAGGCGCACCAGACTGCCATCCAGCGGATAGGCGCGGCAGTCGATGTCGCCGACGTCCCACACCAGCCCAGAGTTTTCCACGTCTTCGCCCTGCACGGTCAGGCCGAGGATGGTGCTCGGCAGCGGGCGACCGCTTTCGTACACGGCGAGCAGTTCTTCGCGGTGCAACAGCTTGCCGCGGGGAACGCCGTTGGCATCGAGGATGAACAGCTCGATCATGTCGATGTCGGGGTTCTGCTCGAGAAAGCTACGGGCGTCTTCAATGGCTGCGAATTTCATAATCAATCACTCACGATGGCGCCGCACAGGCGCGCAGATTCGGCCTGGACGCAGCTCGGCAAAAGGCGCGGGCGTCCTGGCAGGGATATCGAAAAAGAGAAGGAGCTGTCGCGATTTTTACCGGCGCGATCAGACGGGCAGGCAGATATCCGGCGGGCGTGCGGAGTGACGCAGCTTGGAACGGCTCAGGGCCATGGGGAGATTGACGATGCGATTCATGCGCGGCCCCCGTGAAGGTGGGCGCACAGTGCAGAGACGTTCAACGATTCTGATTGTTGGAGTGACGTGCTCATGACGCGTGTTTCCGTTGGCGGAAAACGTCGGCGGCGGGAGCGTCCCGCCATGCCGGTGTGGCGGGATAGTAAGGGGGAAGTCCGGGATAAGTAAACGCCTGATTCCGATGCGCGCGGCAAGCCACCGGTTCAGCGCAACAGATGAAACCCCAGCCCGACGAGGGCGCAAACGATCAACACCTCGATCACCCCGCGCTTGAAGATAAACAGCCCGAGGGTGGCGGCGAGGGCGAGCAACAGCGCAAAAAAGTCAGGCTGTCCGGCAAAACCGTTGGGCCAGAACACATGCCAGGCGAAGAAGCACGCCAGATTCAGGATCACCCCGACCACGGCTGCGGTAATCGCCGTTAGCGGTGCGGTGAACTTCAGTTCGTTGTGCGTCGACTCCACCAGCGGCCCGCCGGCGAGGATGAACAGAAACGAGGGCAGAAAGGTGAACCAGGTCACCAGTGTCGCCGCCAGCGCACCAGCGGCAAACGCGTGCTCCGGGCCGAACGTCGGTTGGACATAAGCCCCGACGAATCCGACGAATGCCACGACCATGATCAGCGGCCCCGGCGTGGTTTCGCCCAGAGCCAGTCCATCGATCATCTGCGTCGGCGTCAGCCAGCCGTAATGCCCGACCGCGCCTTGGTACACGTAGGGCAGCACGGCATAAGCGCCACCGAACGTGAGCAACGCTGCTTTGGTGAAGAACCAGCCCATCTGGGTGAAGGTGCCGCCCCAGCCGAACAGCGCCGTCAGCAACGCCATTGGCAGACACCACAACAACCCACCGCCCAGCACCAGACGCAGCAGCCTCGGCAGGCTGAACCGTGCATGTTCAGCTGGCGGAGTGTCGTCATCGATCAGTGCCGGGCCGAAGGACTTTTCGCTGCCGCGATGGCCGCCATTGTTGAACCGATGAGGCGCCCAGCGTCCGCCGAAATAGCCGATCAGTGCCGCGCCGAGCACGATCAGCGGAAACGGCACGTTGAAGGCGAAGATCGCCACGAACGCCGCCCCGGCAATCGCCCACAGCCAGCCATTTTTCAAGGCCCGGGAGCCGATGCGATGGGCTGCGTGCAGCACAATCGCGGTCACCGCCGGTTTGATCCCGTAAAACACCCCGGCCACCGCCGGCACGTCGCCAAACGCGATGTACACCCACGACAGGGCAATCAGGACCAACAGCGACGGCAGCACAAACAGCGCCCCGGCCAGCACGCCGCCACGGGTGCGGTGCAGCAGCCAGCCGATGTAGGTCGCCAGTTGCTGGGCCTCGGGGCCGGGCAGCAACATGCAGTAATTGAGCGCGTGCAGGAAGCGCCGCTCGGAAATCCAGCGCCGGCGCTCCACCAGTTCCTGATGCATGATCGCGATCTGCCCGGCGGGGCCGCCGAAGCCGATGCAGCCTAGTTTCAGCCAGAAGGGCCAGGCCTGGCGCAGGCTGACAGGCTCGGGCCGGGGCAAATCCTCAGGGGGCGTTGTGCTCAAGTGCGACTCCACGTTCGATTGGTGCGAGCCGCTATCAAATCAGGTTTTTGTTGCATTCGACAGTACCCGGTCAGGCATGCGCCAGACTCCAGCGAAACGCCGCATTCTGATCACTCTTCCGCGCCTCGACCCAATGCGAACCCTCGGGCGTGGTCTCACGCTTCCAGAACGGCGCACGGGTCTTGAGCACATCCATGATGAACGCACAGGCCTCGAACGCCGCATGCCGATGCTTGCTGCTGACGCCAACAAATACGATGGGCTCGCTCACCGACAGCGCGCCGACCCGATGCACGATCTCCACCGCCAGCAGCGGCCAGCGTTCGCGGGCCTGTTCGGCGATCTGTTCCAGAGCCTTCTCGGTCATGCCCGGATAGTGCTCCAGAAACAGCTCGGTCACCGACTGCCCGACGTTCAGATCCCGCACGTAGCCAATGAAATTCACCACCGCGCCTACCCGTGGATTGCGCGCATGCAGGTCGGCAATCAACTGACCGGCATCGAAGCCTTTACGCTGGACTCGAACACTCACGCCTCAACCCCCCGTGACCGGCGGAAAAAACGCAATCTCGTCGAAATCCTCGATCGCCTGATCCGGCTGGCACAGCTCCTGATTCACCGCACACATCAGGTTGCCGGCGCCGAGCACTTCACGCCAGATATCGCCGCGCTGCATCAGCATCTGCCGCACGTCCTCGACACAGGCGAGGGTGTCGCTGGCCGGAATCTTTTCACCGCCCAGATTGAGCCGGTCACGGTAGCTGGCAAAGTAGTTGATCAGAATCATTGCGGGTTCTCCCATTGAAAGTGGCCAGAGCGGCCGCCCTGTTTGCTCAGCACACGGATGTCGCCGATGACCATTGCCCGGTCCACCGCTTTGCACATGTCGTAGATGGTTAGCGCGGCGACGCTGGCGGCGGTCAGGGCTTCGAGTTCGACGCCGGTCTGGCCGGTGAGGCGGCAGGTGCTGGTGATCTGCACGCGGTCCGGCTCGCAGGCCTTGAGCTCGACGTGGATCGAACTGAGCAACAGCGCATGACACAGCGGAATCAACTCGTGGGTGCGCTTGGCCGCTTGAATCCCGGCGATCCGCGCCACGGCGAACACATCGCCCTTGGGGTGGCCGTTGGACTGGATCATTTGCAGGGTTTCCGGGCGCATCTGCACCCAGGCTTGCGCGGTGGCTTCGCGGCGGGTCGCGGCTTTGTCGCTGACGTCGACCATGTTGGCGCGACCCTGATCGTCGAGGTGGGTGAGGGTGTCGATCATGCGCTGGGCTCCTGGATCGGGCTGTAGATTCGCGGGGCGTTGCGGTGCGGGACGTGGATCAGGTTCAAGCGGTGCTTGAGCGCCCAGCGCACGGTCAACGCGGTGGGGGCGGACAGGCTGACCAGGGTGCCGAAGCGGGCGCGCACGGCTTTGTGGATCAGTTCGAGGCTGCAACGGCTGGTGACCACGACGAAGCCCTGACGCGCATCGAGGCCTTCGAACTGAAGGGCGCCAATCAGCTTGTCGAGGGCGTTGTGGCGGCCGATGTCTTCGCGGCACAGCAGCGCTTCGCCGTCTGCGTCGAAGTACAACGCCGCGTGCAGGGCGCCGCTGCTGCGGGCCAGTTGCTGGGCCTGTTCGATGCGCTGGCGGATACCGTCGAAGTGCGCGGCCGGTGGCAGCGGTGTCGGGGTCAGGATTTCCAGTTGCGGCAACGCCTGCTCAAGGGCTTCCACGCCGCAGAGGCCGCAACCGCTGGTGCCCGCCATCTGCCGCCGATGATCTTTCAGAGCCCAGAATGCACGACTGGAAATCTGCACGTCGGCCTGGCAGGCCTGGTCGAAATGGGTCAGGCGGATGTCATGGATATCGTCGAGGCTGTCGACAATGGCGTTGCTCAGGCTGAAGCCGCGAATGAAGTCTTCGATGTTGCCCGGCGAGACCATCATCACGGCTTGATTCAAACCGTTGTAGCTGATGGCCAAGGCAATTTCCGCCGCGAGGGCTGCGTGGGACACCGGCGCGTCGTCGAGGTATTCGCGGTAGGCCACTTGCGCCGGTTGTGGCGCGGGGGCGTTGGCGTCGCCCGGCTCGATGAGTTGTTCAACTTGGCACAGCATCTTGAAAGTCCCCGAAGCGCTGAAGTGGGTTCAGGCTACGGGGCAGGGAAAAGTGCGTCCAATCGCTTGTTCCGATGCAGTGATTGGATTGGTCGATCACTGCGGGTGAACCTGAAGACGTTGCACCGAAGTGCAACTTTTCAGGGTTGCTTGAGGGGGTGTTAAACGGCAGGCATCTCGATCCCGAACATCTTGCGCGCCTCGGCAAAACACTTCTCGGCAATCGCCGAGCGCGGTTCGGTCTTGCGCATCACCAGCCCCAGCGGCGCGAGCACGCTGGCATCCGGCAGGTTGATGAAGGCCAGATGTTCGATCGGTTCTTCCAGGCCGCTGTCCAGCGGCATGATCGAGCAGCAGAAGCCCTGGTGAATCGCCTGCAGCAGCTGATAGGTCGAATCGCTTTCCATGATCGGCTGCGGATTGAGGCCGCGACTGCGGAAACTCAGGTCGATGGATTTTCGGTAGTGCATGCCGGTAGTGATCATCCCCAGCGGCAGTTCGGCGGCGTCTTCCCAGCTCATTTCCGGGCCTTCGAAATGGAAGTGGCGGGTGTCGTAGAGCAGGCCGACGCGGGTTTCGCCGATCTCGAAGAAATCGAAATAATTCGGGTTGACGTGGTCCAGATAACACACGCCCAGGTCGAGCTGATTGTTGCCCAGACCTTCGATGATTTCGTCCGAACTCAGTGACGACAGGCTGTATTTCAGCTCCGGATAGATCGCGGACAAACCCTGAATGTAATTGACCGGATTGAAGTTGCTCAGCGGCACCAGCCCCAGGCGCAGGCTGCCGACCAGTTGCCCCCGGCAGGCAGCCGCTTCGGCGAACAACCCGTCGTGGGCCGCCAGCAGCGTGCGGGCCCAGGCCAGTACGCGCTCGCCAGCCTGGGTGAAACCTTCGAAGCGCTGGCCGCGATTGACCAGCACCAGATCCAGCTCGTCTTCCAGATTGCGCAGGCGCATCGACAGGGTCGGCTGGGTGATGTGGCAGCGCGCGGCGGCCTGGCCAAAGTGACGGGTTTCGTCCAGCGCGATCAGGAACTTGAGTTGTTTGATGTCCACGATGGCACCTGCTCGATTGAGAATTTTGATTGAGTATTGACGCAGATGCGTACGGCGCACGGAAAGCGCAGGGGGTGACGATCCCACTGATCGCGTTTTACGTCCAATCGGAAGCGTTTAAGAGGCTATCGAGGGTTTCGATGACGGCCGGTTCCATTGGCGCCGACGGTAGTCGAAGTTCTTGGAAAAACGACCGATAGAGCGGGTCGATAGTGCGGTTGGTTAGAGTGATTAGACAGTCTTGATAAGTGGCACTTAGGCTCTGGTCCAATTGAATTGGCGAATGCCGGAGAGTGCCATGAGTGTTAAAGCGGATGCCTTGTTTGTTCCCTTGAATATTGCCGTGCTGACGGTCAGCGATACCCGCGATTACGCCAGCGATACCTCCGGCCAGTTGCTGGTCAGCCGCTTGCTGGAGGCGGGCCACACCTTGAGTGAACGCAACCTGCTCAAGGACGACCTGTACAGGATCCGTGCCCAGGTCGCGCAGTGGATCGCCGACGACGGCATTCAAGTGGTGCTGATCACTGGCGGTACCGGCTTCACCGGACGTGACAGCACCCCGGAAGCGGTGGCTTGCCTGCTGGACAAGCAGATCGACGGCTTTGGCGAGCTGTTCCGCGCCATCTCGATTCTCGACATCGGCACCTCCACCGTACAAAGCCGCGCGCTGGCGGGCCTGTCCAACGGCACGCTGGTGTGCTGCCTGCCGGGTTCCACCGGCGCGTGCCGCACGGCGTGGGAAGGCATCCTTGCCGAGCAACTGGATAACCGTCACCGCCCGTGCAACTTCGTCCCGCACCTCAAACCGGTGCAAGCCTGCGGGCCACGGGGATGAGTACGCTCGGACTGATGCCGGTCGAGGAAGCGCTCGACCAACTGTTGACGATGGCCAACGAACAACGTCTGCCGGACAGCGAACGGGTGCCGCTCAATGAGGCGCGCGGTCGTGTGCTGGCCAGCGATCTGGTCGCCACCCTCGACCTGCCGCCATGGCCAAACAGTGCCATGGACGGCTACGCACTCAATCTTTCGGACCTGCATCGCCAGCCGTTGAGGGTGTCGCAGCGGGTCTACGCCGGGCTGGCGCCGGACGCCTTGCTGCCCGGCACCTGCGCCCGGATTTTCACTGGTGCGCCGTTGCCCCACGGCGCCAATTGCGTGGAGATGCAGGAAAACGTCGAGGTGCTGGAGGACGGTCGCGTACGGTTTCTGCAACCGCTGAAAGCCGGCCAGAACATCCGCGCCCAAGGGCAGGAGAACCGTGTCGGCGACACCCTGCTGCGCGCCGGCAAACGCCTCGGCCCGTTCGAACTGGCGGTGGCTGCGGGGCAGGGTATGACCCATTTGCCGGTGGTGCGTCGTCCGCGGGTGGCGTTGCTGTCGACCGGTGATGAGCTGGTGGAACCGGGGCAGCCGCTGCGTCCCGGCAGCATCTACAACAGCAACCGCACTTTGCTCGACCACTGGTTGCGCGAACTGGGTTGCGAGGTGATCGACGCCGGGATTCTTCCCGATCGCCCGGCGCAGACCCGGCTCAAACTCGAGCAACTGCAAGTGGCGGCCGATCTGATTCTGACCACCGGCGGCGTGTCTGCCGGTGACGCCGATTGCCTCGGCCAGGTACTGCGCGACAACGGCAAACCGCTGCTGTGGAAACTCGCGATCAAACCCGGCAAACCGCTGACGGTCGGCCATTTCGGTACAGTGCCGGTGATCGGTCTGCCGGGCAATCCGACCTCGGCGCTGGTGACGTTCGGCCTGCTGGCACGCCCGTACCTGCTGCGCATTCAAGGCGTGGAAGAGGTAATGCCGTTGAGGTTCACGGTCAACGCCGGGTTCGACTGGCCGAAACCCGGCAGCCGTCGCGAATACCTGCGGGTGCGCCTGGAGGGCGGGCAGGCGGCGCTCTATCCGAACCAGAGTTCCGGGGTTCTGCTCGGCGCGACCTGGGCCGACGGGCTGGTGGAAATCCCCGAGAACAGCACCTTGCAGATGGGTGATCCGCTGCGTTTCATTCCGTTCAGCGAGTTGTTCTGAGCGCGATTAAAAGGTGCAGACCGCTTGCCGGGAAACTGTCGAAGACTGTGAAGACGGCTATCGGGTCAATCCCAGCCGCTCGTGCCATTGGGCGATGGATTCTTCGGGGTAGACCTCGAATTGCTGATCCTTCGCGCTCGCCTGCACTTCGACCCACGGCGCTTTCGAACCGAGCATCAGATGGGTGTGTTCCGGCGGCACCGGTAACGGCGTGTCGATGGCCGAGGCGAACGGGTGGATCAGCTCCGGCCATTCCGGGCTGAACAGCCACAGGCCGCTGCCGCACTGCGAGCAGAAGTGCCGCTCGGCGGTGCTGCGGTGGGCGCGGGTATCGCCTTCGTCTTTCATCTTCGCGTGGTAGATCGTGATGTTCTTGCGACCGCGCACCTTGAGGCTGGCCGCGTCGCCGCCGAGATTGATCGCATAGCCGCCTCCGCCCTGGGTCTTGCGGCAGATCGAGCAATAGCAGCGTTGATAAGGGTAGGGGTGGGCGCTGTGGAGAGTGAATGAAACCGCGCCGCAGTGGCAGGAACCTTCGAGGTGCATGGTGGCCTCCGATGTTTTTGTCGATGCGGTTCAGCCTAGAAGAGATGTCGCGGCTGTGCCGCCGCTATCGCGAGCAAGCTCGCTCCCACAGTTGGAACTCATTTCAAGTGTGGGAGCGGGCTTGCTCGCGAAGAACGATAACGCGGTGCAACTGGACGCCTACGAAAAGCCCGGTCAGCATGTCCGCAAAAAAAGGGACCCCAACCCATGCGCCGACTACCTTCCCTGGCCGCCCTGCGAACCTTTGAATGCGCTGCCCGTCACGCGCATTTCGGTCGGGCCGCCGCCGAGCTGTGCGTCACCGACAGCGCCGTCAGCCATCAGATCCGCCAGCTCGAAGAGCAACTGGGCGTGTCGCTGTTCATCCGCGAAGGCCGGCAGATTCGCCCGACCATCGCCGCCGGGCGCTTGATGCAAAGCCTGCAACAGGCCTTCGAGCTGATCGGTGATGCCTGCGACGAGTTGCGCGATCCATCCTCGCTCGCCGTGTTGCGGCTGGCGGTCACGGCGGAGCTGGCGCAGAAGTGGTTGATGAACCGTCTCACCGATTTCTATGCGCGTTATCCGCACATCACCTTGCATCTCTACGAACAACCGATCGACGCCACGGCGCCCGGCGAAGACATCGACCTGGCGATCACCTACGGCACCGGCCCGGTGGACAGCAGCGCGTATTTCGTTCGCCCATTGCCGGCGTTGCAGTTCTTCCCGGTGTGCAGCCCCGGCCTGTTCAATCAGGGCACTCTGAAAAATCCCAAGGACCTGGCCCGGCATTGTCTGCTGCACGATGATCAGGACGGCAAGACCTGGACCGCCTGGCTGACCGGCCATGCTGGCGACCTGCGCCCGGAGCGTCAGTTGTATTTCGCCCACGCCGGACTGGCGTTGGAAGCGGCGGCACAAGGGCAGGGCGTGGCGATGGGCGACAACCTCACGGCGCAGGAAGACTTGCAGAACGGGCGACTGGTGCGGCCGTTCACCTCCAGCATGACCGCGTTGGGCCAATACGCGCTGGTCTGCGAGCGTGTGCGTCTGGAGCGTCCGGCGGTGGCGCAGATGCTGGAGTGGTTCAACGATCAACTGGCGGATTGATGAGTTGAATTCAACTGTTCCGAAATAATCATCGTTGGCGGGTCGACCGCCCGCGACCGTAGCCTGAGGTCATTCCCATCCCGATGACGAGGTTTGACCATGGCACGTTTGCTCGACACCACCCCGAAACAGGACGGCTTCCGTCTGCCCGGCGAATTCGAAGCGAAGTCCGGTTGCTGGCTCGGCTGGCCTGAGCGTACCGATGTCTGGCGCAACGGCGCCAAGCCTGCGCAGAAAGTCTGGGTGCGGATCGTCACCGCGATCTCCCGCAGCGAACCGGTGACGGTCTGCGCCTCCGCTGCCCAGTTCGCCACCGCCCGCCGCCAGTTACCGCCGCAAGTGCGCGTGGTCGAGATGAGCTGCAACGACACCTGGTTCCGCGACAGCGGCCCGTGCTTTGTGGTCAACGATCAGAGCGGTGAAGTGCGTGGTGTCGACTTTGAGTTCAACGCCTACGGCGGCCTCGATGGCGGGCTCTACTACCCATGGGACAAGGACGACCAGATCGCCAGCAAGATCCTCGAAATCGAACGCTTCGACCGTTATCGCGCGCCGTTGATTGCCGAACTCGGCGGCATCCAGAGCGACGGCCAGGGCAGCATCCTCACCACCGAGCAATGCCTGCTCAACCGCAATCGCAACCAGCACCTGGGCAAGGACGAAGTGACCCGGCGATTGACCGATTACCTTGGCGCCGAGCAAGTAATCTGGCTGCCACGCGGTTGCAAGTTCGACGAAACCGATGGCCATGTCGACGACCTCGCGTGCTTCGTCCGGCCCGGCGAAGTGGTGCTGCAATGGACCGACAACCGCGACGATCCACAGTGGGAAATCTATCAGGAGGCTTACGACATCCTGCGCAGCACCCGCGACAGCCGTGGCCGCGAGCTGATCGTGCACAAACTGCCGCAACCGGATGTGCTGGAGTGGACCGCCGAAGAAGCCGAAGGCCTCGATCAGCAGGACAGCACCCACACACGCCAGGCCGGCACCAAAATCTGTGCCTCGTACATCAACTACTACGCCGGCAACAGTTCGATCGTGGTGCCGCTGTTCGGTGATCGCAACGATCAGGTGGCGCTGGCGACCCTCGCCGAACTGTTCCCGCAGCACAGGATCGTCGGCATCGAAAACTCCCGGGAAATCCTGCTCGGTGGCGGCAACGTCGCATGCATCACCATGCCGCAATACGCCGGCCAGAAAAAAGGAGCCTGACCATGGGCCTGCACAAACTGAGTAAAGCGTTATTGCTGGTGCTTGCACCCTTGTGTGTGCAGGCTGCCGAAACGGCGAAACCGGTGGTCAATCTGTACATCTGGGGCGAGTACCTGGCCCCGGATACCCTGAAGAATTTCGAGGCGAAAACCGGGATTCAGGTGGTCGCCGATCACTTCGACTCGCTGGAGACCGTCGAGACCAAACTGCTCACCGGCCGCAGCGGCTACGACCTGGTGCTGACCGCCGGCCAGCACCTGTCGCGGGCTATCGAGAGCGGCGCGATCCAGACGCTGAACAAACAACAGCTCCCGCACTTTGCCGGGGTCGGAGACGAATTCCGTCAGCATATGGCGGTGTTCGATCCGGGCAACCGCTACGCCGGGATCTACGCCTGGGGCACCACCGGTGTCGGCTATCAGGAAGAGGCCGTGAAGCAGCGCCTGCCGGAGGCGCCACGGGACAGTTGGGCGATGCTGTTCGATCCGCAAGTGGTGTCGAAATTCGCCGATTGCGGGGTGAGCCTGCTCAACGATCCGAACGAAGTGTTCGCGGCGGTCATGAAGTACATGGGCCTGGACATCAACCGCCAGAGCCTGGATGACCTGAAACTCGCCGAGCAGCAACTGGCGAAGATCCGCCCGTACATCCGCTACTTCGATAACGACCTGAACATCAGCGACCTGGCCAATGGCAACACTTGCGTGGCGATGTCGTGGAACGGCAACGTCGCCATTGCGGCCGGTCAGGCCGAAGCGGCGAAAAAACCGTTCAGGTTGAATTACCGGATTCCGAAGGAGGGCACGCTGATCTGGTTCGACGCCATGGTCATCCCCAAGGATGCACCGCATCCCGAGGCCGGATTGGCATTGATGGATTACCTGATGACACCTGAAGTGATCGCGCCGATCACCGACACCATTCACTACGCCAATGCGATCACGGCGGCGGACGGGTTGATTGATCCGGCGATTCGCAATGATCCGGGGACTTATCCGCCTGAGGCGGTGAGGGCTTCGCTGTACAGCAAGAATGACAATGGCAAGGCGTTCAACCGGGCTTTGATTCGGGCGTTCAGCAAATTGAAATCGGGTCTGTAGCTCCCCCTCACCCCAGCCCTCTCCCGGAGGGAGAGGGAGCCGACCGAGGTGTCTTACGCTATACATCGACCTGAAACACCGAGTCGACTATGGATTCGCCAAAGTTTTGGCAACTATGGGTTCGCAAACGTCTTGGCGCCTATGGATTCACAGTTGCTATTTCAGGTCGGCGTACTTCTAAAGCATCTCCGAATCGGTTCCCTCTCCCCCGGGAGAGGGCTAGGGTGAGGGCGCTTTTGGCACCCGCCACAAATACCAGGCCGCCACCGTCCGAAACGGCTTCCAATCCAACCCGATCTCAATCATCCGCTTGCGCGTCGGCTGCACCTCAAACCCCTTCAAGCGCCGATATCCCTCGCGAACCCCAAAGTCATCGGCCGGCAAGATATCCGGCCGCTCCAGGCTGTAGATCAGCAACATCTCCACAGTCCAGCGCCCAACCCCGCGCAGGCTGACCAACCGCTCGATCAGCGCCTCATCCTCCATCGCCAGCGCAGTCGAGTAATCCGGCACAACGCCGTCCAGAGTCGCTTGGGCAATCCCCTGAATCGTCGCAATCTTGCCCGCCGAAAACCCGCAACCGCGCAGTCGATCAAAATCCGTGGCAAGGATCTGTTCGGGACGCGGAAACGTCTGCCCGGGAAACAACCCCACCAACCGCCCGACGATCGCATCGCCCGCCTTGGCATGCAGTTGTTGATAGGCAATCGCCCGCACCAGCGATTCATAGGGATCACGCGTCGGATGCGGCTGATGCAGGCAGGGGCCGATGGCCGCAATGTGGCGCTGCCAGTCGGCGTCGAGGCTGGCCAGAAATTCGCTGGCCGGTTGATAGGGGTCGGGTTTCGGCAACTTCAGTGATCCGTTGATTTCGCCATGGTTGAAAGCCTTGAGGGCGCGAGTGTTGATTTCTCAGAAAACCAGCGGTTGCGTCAGTTGCACGGCAGCGCTTTCCAGCCTGAGCAAAAACGCCTTGCGCGGTTGTCCTCCACCATAGCCGGTCAGCGAGCCGTCCGCACCGATCACCCGATGGCACGGCACCACGATCGACAAGCGATTGTGCCCGTTGGCCAGCCCCACGGCGCGACTGGCGCCGGGTCTGCCCACACGTGCGGCGATGCTGCCGTAAGTGCTGGTGTGGCCGTAGGGGATTTGCCGCAGTTCGGCCCAGACTTGCCGGGCAAACTCGCTGCCGGGCAGGTGCAGCGGCACGCTGAACTCGCTCAGCTTGCCGGCGAAATACAGCGCCAGTTCGTTTTCGATCTGCTGCAAATGCGCGTTGTGCCCCGGTGCGACTGCATAGCCGTAGCGGTTCTGCAGTTCTTCGACTTCCCGGGTCAGCGCCGGGCGGTCGAGAAACTCCAGCAACACCAGTCCGCGTTGCTCGGCCATGGCGATCATCGGCCCCAGCGGCGTTGTCAGCCGGGTGAACAGCAGCGGTTCGCTGGTCACTGCGCGTCCTGGTGTGATGTGGAATGACTTCTGGAATGCATCGCGAAAACCGCTGAGAGATTCATAGCCGGAATCGAACGCCGCGTGGTCGATGGACGTGCCTTGTTTGATCCCGCCCAGCGCCACGCCGAGCCGACGGGTGCGCAGCCATGCATGAAAAGTCATGCCGAAATGCTGCTTGAACCAGCGCCGCAACTTCAGTGGTTCGATGCCTTCGGCGAGCAATTGCGCATCGCTCCAGCGCAGCTCCGGCTCGGCGTCCACGGCCTTGAGCAGTCGTTGCACCCAGTCCGGGGCGATGGCTGCGGCGTCCAGCGGTTTGCAGCGCAAACAGGCGCGATAACCGGCGGACAGGCATTCGTCAGCGTGGGCAAAGAACTCGACGTTCTGCGGTTTCGGCTTGCGCGCCGTGCAGCTTGGGCGGCAGAAGATCCCGGTGGTTTTCACGGCCGTGAAGAACACGCCTTCGTAGGCAGTGTCGCGTTCGAGCATGGCGCGAACCATTTCGGCGTGGGGCGGCAGGACAGCGGTCTGTATGTTCATGGGCCGAGGATAAAACCAGTTATTCGATGGCTCCACCGAAAAATCGACAGTGAATTTTCGGGCCGCTGCACTACAGTGATCGGGTCGCTACAACTTGGGAAATAAAGGTATGCCACCGTTCACGATTCACCACATCGATCACATCGTGCTGCGCGTCGCCGATCTGCAACGCAGCATTGATTTCTACGACCGGGTCTTCGGCGCCGAAGTGGTCAAGTGCAACGAAAAGTTCGGTCTGGTGCACCTGCGCGCCGGTACGTCGATGATCGATCTGGTCGACCTCGAAGGGGAAATCGGCCGCAAGGGCGGCGCCGCGGCCGGCAGCGAGCGGCGCAATGTCGATCATTTCTGCCTGCGCATCGAGCCGTTCGATGAAGAGGCTTTGATCAGTCATTTGCAATCCTGCGGCCTGACCGTCGACAAGGCCGCCACTCGTTTTGGCGCCGAGGGCAACGGCCCGTCGTTGTATTGCTTGGACCCGGACGGCAATCAGGTCGAACTCAAAGGCCCGTCCGAAGCCTAGGCCCGTTTGGCCATCAGCAACACCGAAGCCGCCGCCGACAGCAGCCCCGCGCAGCAACGGTTGAAAATCCGTTTGCCGCGGGGCTCGGCGAACCAGCGGCGCATGTGCAGGCCCATGTAGGCGTAGGCGCTGATGGCGATCCATTCCAGCAACAGGAAAAGCCCCCCCAGCAGCATGAACTGCGGGGTGATGGCGCGGTTCGGGTCGACGAATTGCGGCAGGAATGCGGTGAAGATCAGGATTGCCTTGGGATTCCCCGCAGCCACTAAAAACTCCTGACGCGCCAGGGCCAGAAGCCCGTTCGCCGGCGCTGCAACGGCATCTTCGGCGGCAGGGTTGGCCCGCCACAGCTGCCACGCCAGATACAACAGATACCCCGCGCCGACAATCTTGATTCCATAAAACAGCAACTCGGACGTTTGCAGCACCACCGCCAGCCCCGCCGCTGCGAGGGCGATCATCCCGGCGAACGCCAGCAACCGACCGATCCCGGCCACGCAGGCGCGACGATAGCCGTAACGGGTGGCGTTGCTGACCGACAGCAGGTTGTTCGGGCCGGGCGCCATGTTCAAGGCAAAACAGGCGGGCAGAAACAGGGAAAGGGTGGCGAGATCCATTGCGCGGGCTCCGGTGGCGGGACGGCTATTTTTATCATGCTGGCGGCAGGCCGGAACCGTACAGTCAGGCTGCGGAGTCACGGTACAGCGATTTTCGGGCGTAATCCGTTCGAACTTTCCGCCGCCCTGTCAACTCTGAAACCGTCACAGGGTGATGAATCCGCCAGAAAAAACCATCTGCCGGGTCAGAAAGGACAATTGCCGTGTAAGATTTCGCGCCAAGCTTTTCCATCACCCATGGCCCCAGGCGGCCCACAGTACGAGCGACCTACATGCAAGCAAAGGCCCGCGAGGTTCATGTACCACCTGTGTTGCAGGATCTGCGCGCCGGCACCGCCGAACTGCACATTGCACTGGAAAAACGCCTTCCTTTCTTCTCCGACACCCTTGATCTGCAGGCTTTCGAGCGACTGATGCGCGCCTATTACGGCTTCTATCAGCCACTGGAAAACGCATTGCAGGACAGCGGCGCGATCCCCGCCGATTTCGATCTGGTTTCGCGCCTCAAGACCCCGACCCTGCAACGCGATCTGCAAGCGCTGGGCGCAAATGGCGGGGACTTTTCGCTCTGCTGCCAGTTGCCCGCCATCGACTCCGCTGCTGCGTGTCTAGGCGTTTTATACGTTCTGGAAGGCGCGACCCTCGGCGGGCAGATCCTGCGCCGGGAAATCGCCGCGCGACTGGGCCTGGGCGCGGACAACGGAGCAGCGTTTCTGGACATTTACGGCGCTGCCACCGGCCGGCGCTGGCGCGATTTCATCGAATACCTTGGCAGCCGCCCGATGCACGCCGACGAGCGCGAAATCGTCGTGACGGCCGCCCACACCACATTCAGCTGTTTCGAGCGCTGGCTCGAAAGCCAGGAGGTTCTGGTATGACCCCGCAAGACAAAGAAGCCTTTGAAGAGTTGCTGGCCAACTGCGCCGACGAGCCGATCCGCTTTCCCGGCGCGATCCAGCCCCACGGTTTGCTGCTGACCCTGAGCGAGCCGGACCTTTCGATCATCCAGATCAGTGCCAACGTCGAAACGTTGCTCGCCCGTCCGGCGCAAGAGCTGATCGGCCAGCCACTGCAAAGCCTGATCGGCGATGCCCACGCTGCACAGGTTCGCGAGGCCCTGCAACAACCGGCCTTGTCCGACGCGCCACCGCTGCACTTTCGTCTCAACGGCACCGCGTTCGAAGGCTTGCTGCACCGACATCAGGATGTGCTGATCCTGGAGCTGGAAATCCACGTCGAGAACTTCCAGCCCCGCAACGTCGCCGGCACCGAAACCCACTTGGGGCGGATGCTCGCGCGCCTGCAGAAGGCCAAGAGCCTGCAGGCGCTGTACGACATCAGCGTCAAGGAAATTCAGGCCATGACCGGTTACGACCGGGTGCTGATCTATCGCTTCGAAGAGGAGGGCCACGGTCAGGTCATCGCCGAAGCGTCCGATCCGTCGATGGAAGTCTTCAACGGTTTGTTTTTCCCGGCTTCCGACATTCCCGAGCAGGCCCGCGAGCTGTACCGCACCAACTGGCTGCGGATCATCCCGAATGCCGATTACCAGCCGGTGCCACTGGTGCCCAAGCTGCGCCCGGACACCCAGACCCCGCTGGACCTGAGCTTCGCGACGTTGCGCAGCGTGTCGCCGATCCACTGCCAGTACATGAAGAACATGGGCGTGCTGTCCTCGATGAGCATTTCCCTGCTCAAGGGCGACCGGCTCTGGGGTCTGATCAGTTGCGGCAACCGTCAGCCGCTGCACGTGCCGCACGAGTTGCGCACCGCATGCCAGACCATCGGCCAGGTGCTGTCGCTGCAGATCAGCGCGATGGAAGCGCTGGAAGTCAGCCGCCAACGCGAGGAAAAGGTCGAGGCGCTGGCGTTGCTCAATCAGGCAATGATCGATTCGCCACAGAACGTCTTCGATGGCCTGGCCAATCAGCCGCAGGTCCTGATGGCGCTGGCCAATGCCGGCGGCATCGCGATCATCGAAGACAAGCAATTGCACCGTTACGGCAATTGCCCGGAGCCGGAAGAGATTCGCGCTTTGCACAAATGGTTGCAGGAGCGCGGCGAGCCGGTATTTGCCAGTCATCATCTGGCCAGCGTCTATCCGCCGGCCGCGCACTATCAGCAAGTTGCCAGCGGCGTGCTCGCCATGAGCCTGCCAAAACCCGTGGACAACGGCGTGCTGTGGTTCCGCCCCGAAGTCAAAGAGAACATCAACTGGAGTGGCGACCCGCGCAAGCCGCTGGATCTGGAGAACTCCGACGCCGGCCTGCGCCTGCGGCCCCGTACTTCGTTCGAAATCTGGAAGGTCGAAATGGCCGGAATCTCCACCAAGTGGAGCCACGGCGACCTGTTCGCCGCCAACGACTTGCGTCGTTCGGCCCTGGAAAACGACCTGGCCCGTCAGGTGCGCCGCGAGCAGGAAGCAGTGCGTGCCCGCGATGAGCTGGTGGCCGTGGTGTCCCACGACCTGCGCAACCCGATGACCGTTATTTCGATGCTGTGCGGCATGATGCAAAAGGCTTTCAGCTCCGACGGCCCGCACACTTCGCGGCGCATCTCCACTGCCATCGACACCATGCAGCAAGCCGCAGGACGCATGAACACGCTGCTGGAGGATTTGCTCGATACCTCGAAAATCGACGCCGGGCGCTACACCATCGCGCCGCAGAAACTCGATGTCGCGCAGATGTTCGAAGAGGCGCAGTCACTGCTCGCGCCGCTGGCGCTGGACAAGGACATCAGCATCTCGTTCGAGGCCGATCCGGATCTGAGTATTCATGCCGACCCCGAACGGCTGTTCCAGGTGCTGTCGAATCTGGTGGGCAATGCGATCAAATTCACTCCTCGTCTGGGCACGGTCGACGTGTATGCCAAGTCGGTAGGTGATGAGATCGTCTTCACGGTACGCGACAGCGGCGAAGGCATTCCCAAGGATCACTTGCCGCACGTGTTCGACCGTTACTGGACGGTGAAGGAGGGAAATCCGACCGGCACCGGGCTGGGGCTGTACATCACGCAGGGCATCGTCGAGGCCCATGGCGGGCAGATCGTGGCCGAGAGCGAGCCGGGGCAGGGCAGCGAGTTCCGCTTCACCGTGCCACGTCTGGACTGAGTACCGGTTCACGTCGGGTGGCCTGCAGCAGGGTCACCCATTCGCCGGCGAATCGATGGCAGTCGCCGGGCCAGCGGGCCGTGAGCAGGTTGCCGTCGCGCACCACAAAACCGATTTGCGAGTTCTCTGCCTTGTCGCGTTTGGCCATGAATGGCCCGCGTATGAAATCGGCCTTGCTGGCCAGTGCGGTTTTCACTTCTGCCTCGACTGTCTGTCTGTAGGTGCGGTAGTAGCGCCCCAGCCACGCGGCGGTCATCAGCCACGCCGGCAGCTCCATGGTTGCCGCCAGCAATGCTGTGACCTTGCGCCCGAACAACACCGAACGCCCGGTGTCGGGATCAAGCGTGCGGGCCAGCAACAGCACGCCATGACACACCGCCGCCACGGGTTTTTCGGCTTTGAAAAATTGCAGGGCGATCTGTTGGGCCTGCTTGGATTCCAGCAATGTGCGCATGCCTTCGGCATGACCGCCGGGAATCAGCAAACCGTCAAATCGGTTCGTGTCGACATCGGCATACGCCAGCGGCTGCTTGAACGCATCGGACTCGATCATCTGCTTGTAGCTGTCCAGATCGGCCTTGCGTGTCATCAGCATCGAATTCAGCAGGCCGAAACCGATGTTCACCAACCGTGGATCGGCGTGGGCGGGCAAGCCTTGCGGTGTGGCAAAACGTACGTCGATGCCCGCGTCGCGCATTGCCTGCCACGGCACGCTGCTTTCGGTAGGGTCGTAATCGGCGCAGGGCAGCAGAATCAGAATCATGGAGGGCGACTTCCTGGTCGAGAGTGGTCACTGAGGTAGAGCGTAGTGGGTCTGCAGGCGCGAGGGTAATTTCGTTCAATACCCAAGGGCAGGGCGCTGGTTACCGTGAGCGCCTTGTTCCTCTCGATTTGAAGCAGGTGTGCGATGAGTCTGATTGTGTCGATGGCGGCGTTTGCCCTGGCAGCGTCCATTACCCCGGGGCCGGTGAATATCGTGGCGTTGAGCTCCGGCGCGCAGTTCGGCTTTCGCGCCAGTCAGCGGCATGTGGCCGGAGCGACGCTGGGGTTTGTGCTGTTGCTGGTGTTGATGGGGCTGGGGCTGCACGAAGTGCTGACGCTGTGGCCGTCGCTGACCCGTGTGGTGCAACTGGCCGGGGTGGCGTTTCTGCTGTTCATGGCCTGGAAACTGGCCACCGATAACGGTCAGCTGAATACGGGAGAGTCGGGCAGGGCGCCGTCGATGCTCTACGGCGCAGTGATGCAGTGGCTCAACCCCAAGGCCTGGCTGGCCTGTGTGGCGGGCATGGGCGCGTTTGTCGCCGATGGCGAGGCGCGGCTGGTCTGGCAGTTTGCGGCGGTGTATCTGGTGATCTGTTATCTGTCGGTGGGGTGCTGGGTGTATGTCGGGACGTTCTTGCGTGGGTACCTGGGCAACCCGACAGGGATGCGGTTGTTCAACCGGGTAATGGCGGCATTGCTGGTGATGAGTGCTGTGTATCTGTTGCTGCCCTGACCCGTACCCCGGCGAACGGGGTACGGGCGCGTTGGAATCCATTCAATCGAGCGTCATCAGAATATGCCGTTAAGCTCCCGGAATACATGGGGCGGCATCGGCGTGAATCTGTTATTGCGCAGTTGGCTGATCGAGTACAACGCACTGGCGGTGCGACCGTTGCCATCCCCAAAGCCCTGGAAACCGACGACTGCCGCGAGCAGGTGTTTGTCAAAGTGCTGATGGTTTACGTCCAGATGCTTCAAATGCTGCTCCAGCAAGGCGAAGCCGGTCGGGCTGCTTCCATATTTGGTCGGGGCCCCCGCATCGCGCACTCGGCCAACGGCATCCGGTACAAGTTTGCGATGGATTTCCCTGATCACATTCGGATCGGTCAAGGAGGCCTTGTTGCTGGTGTATTCGCGCAGCACGCCAAGAATATTGTCGAAGTCATTGCCGCTGGAGGTCGAGCCGTTCAACATCCACGCGGTCGCTCTTTGTGATGGATCGGTATAGCCCAGGCGATTGAAGAGGGCTTCCGGCATCACGTCGCTGTAGGGCGCCCTGCCCAGATCCAGTTTCAGTATGTCCTGCTGATAGCCCTGCATGTACCGGGCTTTTTTGCTTTCAAGCTCATAAAGGACAGCCAGTGTTTCGGTGTAACTTTGTGCCGTGCCGTGTACGTTGTTGAGCGGGACCGGATGGCCCTTTATGAATGCTTGTGTCAGTTCATCCAGTGCCTGTCGCCCGATCAGAGACTCCAGATTGCCTGCCTGTTTTGATTGAAACGCTGTTTCCTTGACCGCGTTATTCACCAGATGCCGCCATTCTGTTTCGGCCACATTTCCGGGTAATTTGAAGTGTTTGTCGCTCAAGTGCGAGACAACCTGTTGGACGGTCTCCAGAGTGTCGTTTTTCAGCAGTGCTCGCCCGTGGGACAGTGTGTCCAAGGACATCCGCACTTGGGCAGCCGAGCCTGTGTGATCGATGGCCTTGATCAGGTCGTAGGTGTTGGCACCCGTCAGATAGCGCAGATGCTGATGGGTCTTGCGCAGGGCAGTGGCGGTGTGACCGCCGAGTTTCGAAATGCCGCGGCCGATCAGTTTTCCGCCGCCCTTGATCAAATCGGGGAGCCCGCTCAAAGGGTTGAACAGACTCAATGTCGTGCTCGCAAGCACTCGAGATCCGGCAAGCAGTCGGGTGGTCAGGGACGAGGCTTTGCTGGCGCTCAGTGCGACCCCCGCGGGCAAGGCTGCAAAGGTCATCAGCAGTACTGCGGCGTCCACGATGCAGTCGAGAATGGCCGGGCCTTGCTTTTTGGGGTCCCCCGAGGAGAGTCCCTCAACACAACTCTTGAATGGAATGATCATGTTGAGAATGACTTGGAAAATGGCATCGGTCTTTTCAATCGCTCGTTCCCGGTCACTTTGATGCAGGCCCAGCCGATGTATTTCGCTTTGTGTTAAATGTGGGTTTTTTTCGGCCACGAGCCTGCCCAGGGCCTCTTTGCGTGGCGAACGCAGGAGTGTCGTCGGAGCGTCCGCATCCGCATCTCCGGTGGGCGTGCGCAACTGACCGATCTTGCGCAGGTACAGCCGGGATTGGATGCCATTTCTCGGTGCCACATTCTGCAGATAGGCCTGGAGGTCAACGGGAGCTTTTTCCAGTTTCTTCTTATTGGCGAATTGTGTGTCGAGATTGAAGTAGTCGCCTGATACGAGAGGTGCCAGGAACGCCTCGAGTTCAGGATTTTCACGACACTCCATCCGCATGGGAAACAACTCAAAGCACGCAATTTTGTTTTGCAGGTACTGGGCACAGAGAATGACGCCGTAACGCCCGGTTTCTCCGGGCAACTCTGCTGCGGGAATGGTGACCCCCGGACGAGCGGACGGAGACTCTGGTCGATAGTCTATTTTCTGCACGCTGTATATACCGATGGCTCCATATTCGATCTCGGGTACAAGTCGGGAAGAAAGTTGCGAAAGTGCAAACTCGATATTGCTCGCCAGTGCGCCGGTGATGTTGTCGAAGTAGGTCTGGACGGCAGGGTCGTAAAGTTCGGAAACAGGGAACAGATATTCCAGATCGGGAAATGACTCATAGATACTCTGACCTCTGACACGATCCCAGTCACGTGTGTGGAGTTCATCGCCCATATACAGATCAAGTACGGAAACCCTGCGTCCGCCACCGCCGCCACTGCCCCGGTGCTTGACCAACTGCTCATCCGGATCGCAGTCGGGAAACCGGGCTTTCAATTCGTTCAGCGCCAGTTGTTTGCGGTCAGGGAGAGGGCTGCTCAGGGCCTTGATGGCACTCAGCATCTTGTCCGTGTAGCGGGCATATTCATCGCAGGCATGCGTGATGGCCGCTTCGTTTACGGTATTGTCGCTGTCGCGGGCGATGACCCCGTTCATCAGTGCCCAGGTCACCACCGGATCGACCGAGAAGGGAGCCTGCATCGCTGCCAGTTGCGGCATCGCCTTGACGGACTGGCCAAACCCCATCAAATGTTGATAGGTCATGTCGCGGGTGCAGCCCGGAATCAGCGACTCGACCAGATGGAGCGTCTGACAGCCAACCACCCAGGCCGGTGTTCCCAGGCGCATCTCGCTCGGCCAGTGCGCAAACTGATATTCGGGAGCCATGCCGCCCAGAACCCATTGTGCGACCAGTGGGGCAAGCTGCCCATTCAATTGCAGCGCTTCGATCAGGTGCTTTTCCAGTCGCGTTCGCACCTGGGCTGGATGCAGGTGCAGAAACTCCTTGGCATAAAGATCGAAGCCGGCGAAGTGGGTGGATGCGATATCCAGTTCCGGATCCAGGTCCAGCAGCATGGCGGCAATCAGCAATTGCTCGATGAGCGCCGTCGGTGGAGGTGTTCCCGAGTCGGGAAACCAGCCCAGTGCATTGATGTACTCTCGAGCCTCGGCAGAAGCCCAGACGGCAATGTCCGTCAGTCGCTGCAAACGGTAGTTCTGGCTGGTTTTCAGGTTGTCCGACGACGTGTTTTCCAGCAACAGGTGGTTGCCGAAGTCCGCGACCAGGGACATTTCCCCGCCCGTGTAGCGTTCGGTGACTTGCCCGATGATGGCACGGCTATTTTCATCGAGCCTGTAAGGGGAGTCGGCAGGAGCGTCCAGCACTTGCCAGTAATTTGCATGTCGAGGGGCGTCAGGCAGTCGGGAGAAACGCAACAGATCGAGCAGTAAACGAGTTTCTTCTTCGCCGGCGGGAATGTGCAGCTGCTGGAAGCGCAACCATTGGCCAATGAGCAGGGTTCCCCCCGTCGTTATCCAGCCTCCACACAGGCTGGCGATACGGGCCAGCGCGGCCAGATCTTCGCTGAAACCCGCCAGGCCGGTGACGTCCGCGGTAATGTCCCGAGGCGACACATAGGGTGTGGCAGGCTCGTTTGCGTTGCCGACGAGATTTGGAAAGGAATAGTAAAGACGGCCTGTTTCGTCTACCAGAAAGATGGCGTGTGCGGGAATCGAGCGCCGTTCGCGAATCTCGGAAAAACCGGCGCGCCGAAGCAGAATCGACAAGGAAACACTGGCGCTTCGATGGGCCCTGGAAAACAGAGAACCTTCCACCATGGGGGCCTGGATACGATCCCAATCCCAGGCAAGTTGCTCTACAGCGTATGGACTTTCAATAAAGTGAGTGAGAGTGTCGATAATGCTCTGCTTTTGTTGTTCATCTAAATCGGCGTCAAGTTTTGAAATGTCTGTTTGCATTGAATAAGTTCGGCTTTGTAAGTGTTGATGGGCAGGTGCCGAGATTAAGCGAATGATCAAAAAAGTGTTGTTGAAGTTGTGTATGGAAGTGTTTTTTTGAATGAGGGGGGTGTGAGGGTTGAAGTAAATCTATTCTGGATGTCGTAAATATGCTGATGGTTGGTGATGTTTGGGTGGGGGCTGGATTCTCTTGTTTCATATTGTTTGAAACATGATTGATGTTACGCAACGGTATTCGAGAGGAGATCGCTCACCGGTTGTTAGCGGCAAGATGCTCTATGCCGTGATGAATCGTACAGGCACAACGCGTTTAGACTTCAAGTCAGCCTGCTCTTCATTTCGTGTTGGAGCACACTCGGGCGTTTCGTTAATTACCGCTAAATTTATCTTTCGGACGTACGACTCTAAGGAGGAGCTTCTTGAGGTGCGGCTGTTCGATGAGTCCCCTGCAGGTCCCCATGATTTGTTCTTTTCGGGGCGAGATGTCACAAGGCTGAAGTCGAACTGATCAAGTCAGGTGATGTGGCCGCAAGTTTGATACCCGATACCTTCAGATTCAACCCCGATACTGCCCCGGCGTCACCGCCAGATGCTGCTTGAACGCCCGCTGAAAATGGGCCTGATCGGCAAACCCCGCCTCCAGCGCAACATCCGCAATCAACTGCCCGCGCCTCAGTCGCTCGCGGGCAAACTGAATGCGCTGGTTGACCAAAAACGCATGGGGCGTCATGCCGAAGTGTTGTTTGAAGGCGCGGATCAGGTAGGACGGTGACAGCTCGGCAGCGGCGCAGATGTCGTCGAGGCTGAGCAGGTCGGTGCAGTGTTGGCGGATGAAGTCGGCGGCGCGTTCGAGTTTGAAGTTTGGTTCGCGCAACGGTTGTTCGATGGGGTTCAGGCGCAGTTGCAGATCGCTGAAGAATTCCACCGCTGCGCTATGTTTGCGCAGCACGTCTTGCTGATCGTCGACCAATACCGCGTACAACGCATTCAAGTCGCGAAACAGGCGAGCGTCATTCAAATGGGTATCGGAAAACCGCCGAAACTCAAGTTCTACACTGAAACCCAACTGATGCTGCAAGTCCGTCAGCCACGGCGTTTCCACATACAGCATAAGATACGACCACGGCTGATCATCGATCGGGTTGCACGCGTGTACGTCCCCCGGATTCATCAGCACCACGGTGCCGGCTGCCACTTCGAACGTTGATTGCTCATGCACATAGGTGCTACGCCCGGCGGTGATTGCGCCGATGGAAAAATGCGCGTGTGAATGTCGGGAATAACAGACCTCGCGCCCATCGGCGATGGCCCGGGCCTCGATGAAGGGCAGGGCGTCGTGGCGCCAGAAGCGCGGGGCTTGTTCAGGGTTTTTGGCGGCAGTGTGTTTCATTGTTGAGGTTCCCGGCAGTCGGGCTTGAGTTTAGCGAGTGCTGACTGCCGTTAGCCAGTCATCGCTATTTCGTAAATCGCAGCTCATCGATGATCACACTATCACCGGGGACTTCGATCTGAGCCTTTGTAAACGCACGTTGGATGGTGTATCCGAATGACTTCTCGCCAGCACCATGCGCAGGTTCATTGAACTCGACAATCTTTGAACCATCCTGCGCAAAAAAACGCACAGTCATTCCTTTTGCGGCGTTTGACAACCAAAAGCTCAAGCTGATTCGCAGCTCGTCCAGGTCAATGTCCACGATACCTGTGCGAATGATCAAGACTTGTCCGTTAACATGCGTACCGCCTGCTTTCTTAATGGACATCGGGACTGTAGATGCCGGCAGAAGGTGAAAGCGTACCCCGTTGCTGGTGAAAGTCTGTCCGGGAGCAAAATCCTGTGAGGTCTGATCTTCGAAATCCACTGTAATGAGGTTGTTCATGACGGTATACCTTCAAATGGAGGAATAACCAGTGTCAAACAACGACAGAACAATGACACCTGTCAGATCTGACAGGTGACAACGATTCCCGATGCACGGTTGACTGAATCCGCAGGCTCAACTCTGGCCGGCGAAAGCTCGCTCCAGTTCGGCGATGTCGAGTTTTTTCATCCCGAACATGGCCTGCATCGCCCGTTGGGCCTTGGTCTGGTCGGGGTCGGTCATCATGTGCATGAACGCCACCGGCACGATCTGCCACGACACGCCGAACTTGTCCTTGAGCCAGCCGCATTGCTGCGCTTCCACCGGCCCGCCGGCCGACAGGTTGCCCCAGAAATGGTCGATCTCTTCCTGGTTCTGGCAATTGACCTGAAACGAAATCGCCTCATTGAACTTGAACATTGGCCCGCCATTGAGCCCGGTGAAGGTCTGGCCGTCGAGTTCGAAGCTGACGGTCATTACCGAGCCTTCCGGGCGACCGTGGAATTCCTGGCCAACCTTGCTGTAATGGGTGAGGGCGGTGATTTTCGAGTGATCGAAGATCGAGCAGTAAAACTTCGCCGCCGCTTCGGCCTGATCGTCGAACCACAGGCACGGAGTCAGCTTTTGAAAGCGTTGCATGGCAGTCATCCTCGGCAGGTTGGATACGCTGGATTAATAGCGTAGTCAGTCTGTGATCAGCAGGCGGTGCCGTGGATCGAGTGGTTGGCTGTTGTGAGGATCGAGTGTAGTCGTATTGACTTTGATGGGTGTCAAAAAGACTCTTTTATATTTATGTCAAATTGACTCGTATTTTCGCAACTGCCTGATATTGCTGGGCTAAAAGTCTGGCACGAGTGTTGATACACCTTCCGTACAAACTGATCCGCTCAGGAGTACGAAACATGTTCACTCTCTTCGAGAGTCCGCTGAACGTTCTGTATCTGTCGAGCAAAGTGCTCGTCGCCGGCCTGGTCATGTTGCTGGCCGGGATTTACGGCGCTTATTTGTATCAGGGCCACATGCCCATTGCGTTGCTGGTAGCGATGCACGCCATGACCATTGTCGGTCCGACGCTGATCAAGATCGGCTATGTGATGCGCCTGCTTTCACATTACCGGTTGGGCCAGTCCCCGGCAGGGGCGGTGGCCTGAGATGCGCAGACTCGCAACCGCACCGGTGTTCAGCCTGGGCTTTCGGCCGCTGTTTCTGGCCGGCGCCGGATTTGCGGCTCTGGCGATTCTGATTTGGGGCTTGTGGCTTTACGGCCACTGGTTCGACCTGCAACCGGCGGGCGGCATGCTCGCTTGGCATCGGCATGAAATGCCGTTCGGTTTCGCGGTGGCGATCGTTGCCGGGTTTCTGCTGACGGCGGTGCCCAACTGGACCGGGATTCCAGGCGTGCGCGGCGGGGCGCTGATTGCGTTGGTTTCGGTCTGGCTGCTCGGACGTATGGCGTGGTGGTTGCCGTTGCCCGTTGCATTGATCCTCGCGCTGCAATGGGCATTTCTGCCCCTGCTGGCGGTGGCGCTGGCACGGGATCTGATCGCTGCGGGCAAGCGCGACAATTACCCGATTGTGCTGGTACTCGGGTTGATGGCGGGTTGTCAGGCGCTGACTCTGATCGGCATCTTCAGGGACGACGCTGGTTTGCAGCGTCAAGGCGTACTGGGTGCTTTGTGGCTGATGGCGGCGCTGATGACCGTGATCGGCGGGCGGGTGATTCCGTTCTTCATCCAGCGTGGCTTGAACCGTCCACCGGCACCGAGCGCCCATCCGTTACCCACACGGCTGCTGTTGATCGGCAGTCTGCTGACGGCGATCACGTTTGCGGCGGGTCTTGACGATTCGCCCCGGCCGTGGCTGGCAGCGCTGTTCGTGCTCACCGGCAGTTTGCAGATACTGCGGCTGATCCGCTGGCATGATCGCGGGATGTGGCGGGTGCCGCTGCTCTGGTCGCTGTACCTGGCTTACAGCTGGATGGCGCTGGCGATCTGGGCCATGGCGGCGTGGCATCTGGGACTGCTCGGCCAGCAAAGCCTGGCAACCCATGCGCTGGCGGTTGGCGGCGTGGGCGGGTTGATTCTGGCGATGATTGCTCGGGTCAGCCTCGGTCACACCGGGCGGCTGTTGCAGCCACCGAAGGCCGTGGTGCTGGGGTTTGCATCGGTGTTGATCGCGGCGGGTTGCCGGGTGTTGCTGGTGCCGTTTTCCAGTCTTGGGCTGGGGTTGTCCGTGGTGCTCTGGTGCGCGGGGTTCGCGCTGTTTTTGCGGCATTACACCGGGATCCTGCTCAAACCGAGGCTGTAGTTTTTTATCCGCGACGCTCTGCAATCATCAACAACGACTGCGGCACGGGACTTTGCGGATGTTGCGGCTCCCGCAGGCTGGTCAACTGAAACCCGGCCATGTCCAGCGCATTCAGCCAGCTGGACAAGGTGCGGAAATACCATGGCATCGGCTGCCACTGCCCCTTGAAGCCGTCGAAGGTTTCCTCGCGCCAGCCATCCTGATAATCACCTGCGGCCACCGACCACGGGTGCAGCGTCTGGATGACCAGCGCACCGCCGGGCACGAGCAGGGCATTCAGGGCGGCGAGCAGCGGGATGATGTCCTGATGCAGCAGGGAAAAATTGGCGCAGATAATGTCGTAGCCGTGGCCGATGTCGACTTTCGTTTCCGCCAGATCTTCATAGCTGGCGACGTGCACGGGAGACGATCCCGCCGCTTGTGCCGCCTCGACCAGCGTGGCATCGCCGTCCACTCCGACCACTTCGATCCCGCGCTCTGCCAGCGCCCGCAACAGCCAGCCTTCGCCGCACCCCAGATCGAGCACACGTTCAGGTTGGCGCCCCATCAACGCCAGCAGAATCGCCTGATCGGTGACTTGCCGGCGGCTCTCGATGGCGCCGCTGCGGATGGCTTCGGTCCAGGCCCGGGCATTGTGGTGCCAGCTCTGGAGGAGGGTGGATTCAGGCGAGGACATGGCGAACTCCGAGGATGCGGGTGCAGGCAAGGATAGGTCAGGTGCAGTCGACCAGACGAATCCGGTTGCGTCCGCCGCGCTTGGATTCGTAGAGCGCGCTGTCGCCCTGTTCGATCAATGCCGCGAGGCTGGTCGGTGGCTGGTCGAACACCTTGGCGCCAATGCTCAAGGTAACGGCTTCAGGGGTGATGTAGGCCTGCGAAGTCAGCGCCTGAAACTGCTCACGCAGCTCACTGCCCAGCACCATGATCTGTTCGTGGGAAGCATCGCCCAGCAACATGACGAATTCATCACCGCCCAGCCTTGCCGCCAGCGCACCCTGAGGCAGTTGCGAGCGGATCATTTCGCTGAGCGAGATCAGCAGGCGGTCACCGGCGGTGTGGCCATACAAGTCGTTGATCAGTTTGAAGTTGTCGATGTCGATCAGCAGCAGGGCGCCGGGGCGGGCGCTGGAGACTTCCCTGAGCAGGCGCGGCGCGCTGACTTCGAGGGCGCGGCGGTTGTACAGTGCGGTCAGCGGATCCCGGGCGGCCAGTTCGGCGATCTGTTTCTCCCGGCGGTAGCGCTCGGTGCCGGTCATCGACAGCGCAATCAGCATGATTGCCATCGCGCCTTCGACCAGAGAGATCTGAATGATCTCGCCGCGCAGCGACGCCAGATCGATCAGCGTGCCCGGAATCACCGCGATGATCGCCTTGGTGAAATAGAACACGCCGTGGATCAACAGCACATAACGCAGTTGCACGGCACCGATGCTCAGCGACTTGCCGTGCGGGCGCAGCAACAGACTGGCTCGCAGCATCAACGCGGCTACCAGCAGCGAGTTGGCCACCAGCATGATCTTCGACCACGAGGGATCTTCCGGTAACAGCAGCAACGCCAGCCACGCGAGGAACATCAAGTACCAGGCTCGCGATAGCGACCGCTGGGTAAACCGCGCGACGCCCAGCAGGAACAGCCAGTGCGCAACGACCAGCAAGCCGTTGGCGAACCAGATGCCAATCAATGGATAACCGTTGGCGCGCAGCAGGGCCAGGCTCGAACCGACGGTGATGGTGGCGAAACCGGCGCTCCAGAACAGCAACGAGGATTCGCGGATGCTGCGCCATTCGACCGCCAGGTAAAGGGCGGCCGCCGCTGCCAGTGCGGTGGAAATGGTCAACATCGTAAGGGGGTCGAGCGCCATGAAGGGAGTGGTCTGTCTGAATGGTGGTAATGGGCCACGATTGTAAGCGTTCCCCCATGGCGCTGCTATTTCACTCACCGGATATTCCATTTTGCGGGAGGTGTGCCATGGATCGACTGACTGGCGGTTGCTTGTGCGGCGCGTCGTGGCTGCCGGCCTTTCCATTGGCCAGACATTACGTGCGTGAACGCGAGGGAACGTCACGAACCGAAGAATAGCCGGGGTCAGGCCTGGTGCCTGAGCCCGGCCAATAGGGTCAGCCGCGAATGAAGGCCAGCAGATCCGCGTTGATCGTTGGCGCCTCGGTGGTCGGCATGCCGTGGGGGAAGCCCGGATAAATCTTCAGCGTGCTGTTTTTCAGCAGTTTGGCCGAGAGCACACCGGAGTCTTCATACGGCACGATCTGGTCGTCATCGCCGTGCATCACCAGCACCGGAATCGAAATGCCTTTCAGGTCTTCGGTGAA
Source organism: Pseudomonas fluorescens (assembly GCF_012974785.1). Taxonomy (GTDB): domain Bacteria; phylum Pseudomonadota; class Gammaproteobacteria; order Pseudomonadales; family Pseudomonadaceae; genus Aquipseudomonas; species Aquipseudomonas fluorescens_BT. Next base: position 2,463,261 of record NZ_CP027561.1, read on the forward strand.
GTCGGTCTGCGAGAACGCGACGATGCCGTCATAGTGAGCCTTGGCGCCGCCCATCATGCCCTGACGCCACCAGTTGAGCACGACGGGTTCCGAAGGCTTGGCGCCCGGCCGGTTGTAGCCATAGAACGGACCGGCCGGCACATCGTGATAGAACTGCGCACGATTGGCTGCCAATTGCGCCTGAAGATCGTCGAACACCGACTTTGGCAGACCACCCGGATTGCTCTCGGTTTTTACCATCAGCGGCGGCACGGCGCTGATGATTGCGGCTTTCGACACCCGATCCTCGCCATGCCGGGCGATGTAATGAATCACTTCGCCGCCACCGGTGGAGTGGCCGACATGCACGGCTTTCTGGGTCCCCAGATGATTGACCACTGCCGCCACATCGTCGGCGTAGTGATCCATGTCGTGGCCGTCCCAGACCTGGCTCGAACGCCCGTGACCCCGTCGGTCGTGGGCCACCACGCGAAAGCCTTGTGCAAGGAAGAACAGCATCTGCGCATCCCAGTCGTCCGAGCTCAGTGGCCAGCCGTGATGGAAGTGGATCACCGGGGCGTCTTTCGGGCCCCAGTCCTTGTAGAAGATTTCGACGCCGTCTTTGGTTGTGACATAGCCCATGTTCGCGACTCCTGGAAAATGTGAAAAGGCACGTCTTGCGGTGATAGCCGGAATCAACTGTAGGAGCAAAGTCGGCACTTTGGTCGATGAATTCCCGAACGGAGCGGCATGACCGGTGGTCGCGGCGGCTGGTCGTCGGGGCAAAATGCGCTTAGCTGAAAGGGATAAGCCGAGGCGTGCACGGCATCGAATGCTGTCGCAACGCCCCTTCAGAACACCGTGAGTCTGAGGAAATCCCCGATGCTGACCTTGAACATCAATGGCAAGGATCAGGAGCTCGATGTCCCCGCGGACATGCCGTTGCTCTGGGTCCTGCGCGATGTCGCGCACCTGACCGGTACCAAATTCGGCTGCGGCATGGCCCAGTGCGGTGCCTGCACCGTGCATGTCGATGGCGCGCCGCTGCGATCCTGCATCACACCGGCCACGGCTGTCGCCCATGGGCAGAAAATCCTGACCATCGAAGGCCTGTCGAGCGACGGTTCGCACCCGGTGCAACAGGCCTGGGCGGAGTTGGACGTGGTGCAGTGCGGCTACTGCCAGTCCGGGCAGATCATGTCCGCCGCCGCATTGCTGGCGAAAATCCCCAAACCCACCGACAGCGACATCGATCAGGCGCTCTCCGGCAACATCTGCCGCTGCGGCACCTATCCAAGAATCCGTGCGGCGGTCAAACGTGCTGCCGACATCGGTTAAGCGAGGGGGAGGTGAGTGATGAACAGTCCTGTATCCCGTCGCGGATTTCTCAAGGGCAGCGCTGTACTTGGCGGTGGTCTCGTCGTGGCGTTCGTGGTGCCCGGCGGCAACCGCTTTGCCACGGCGGCGGAAAATGAAGGCAAAGTGTTTGCGCCGAACGCGTTCCTGCGCATTGCGCCGGACAACAGCGTCACCGTGCTGCTCGGCCATTCGGAAATGGGCCAGGGCATCTGGACCGGGCTGACCATGCTGATTGCCGAGGAACTGGACGCCGACTGGTCGAAGATCCGCGTCGAGCACTCGCCGGCCTCGGCTGCCGACTACGGCATGCCGGCGTTTGGCGGGATGCAGATCACCGGGGGTTCGACCTCGACCTGGATGGAGTTCGACCGTTACCGGCTTGCGGGCGCTATGGCACGGCAGATGTTGATCGAAGCGGCTGCCAAGCGTTTCAACGTGGCACCCTCGACGATCCGCACTGAGTCCGGCGTGGTGATTGCCGGCGACAATCGCGCCACTTATGGCGAACTGGCGGACGCCGCCGGACAGCTGCCGGTGCCGGATCCGAAGTCGATCACCTTTAAAGAAGCGAAGGACTGGAAAGTCATCGGCAAACCCACCAAGCGCCTCGACACCCCGGAGAAAATCACCGGCCGCGCCAAGTTCGGCATGGACGTGCAGTTCGACGGATTGATGACCGCCATGGTCGCCCGGGCGCCGGTGTTCGGCGCCAGCGTCAAATCCTTCGAAGGCGCCCAGGCGCTGGCCGTTCCCGGTGTGCACAAAGTGGTGCAGGTGCCCACTGGCGTGGCGGTGATTGCCGATCATTACTGGGCGGCGAAGCTCGGTCGTGATGCATTGAAAGTCGATTGGGATCTGGGGCCGCACGCCGATCTGAGCAGCGAAAAGCTGCTGGAGAGTTTTCGCAAACTCGCGGCCACACCGGGCATTTCCGCCAGTAAGGCCGGGGATGCCAAAGGCAGCTTTGGTAAAGCGGCGAAGAAAATCGATGTCGAGTACAGCGTGCCGTACCTGGCTCATGCGCCGATGGAGCCGCTGAACTGCACGGTGAAAATCAGCGCCGAAAAATGCGAGATCTGGACCGGCACCCAGTTTCAGACGCTGGACCAAATGATCGCCGGCAAGATCACCGGGCTGAAACCGGAGCAGGTGGAAATCCACACCGAATTCCTCGGCGGTGGTTTCGGCCGGCGGGCCAACCCGACTTCCGACTTTGTGGCCGAAGCGGTGCAAGTCGCGAAGGCTGCCGCGATGCCGGTGAAAACCGTGTGGTCGCGGGAGGATGACATTCGCGGCGGGTATTACCGTTCGATGTTTCTGCATCAGGCGCGGATCGGTCTCGGTGCCGATGGTTTGCCGCTGGCCTGGCAGCATGCGCTCGTGGGCCAGTCGATCATGGCCGGCACCATGCTGGAAAAAACCATGGTCAAGAACGGCGTCGATCAAACCTCGGTCGAGGGCGTGGCGGACAGTCCATACATCCAGGGGCTGGCGGACCATCAGGTCGATCTGCATTCGCCGGCCACCGGGATCAACGTGCTGTGGCTGCGCTCGGTGGGTCATAGCCACACCGCGTTTGTCATGGAATCGCTGATCGATGAAATGGCCACAGCGGCGGGCAAGGATCCGGTGGAGTACCGACGAACGCTGCTCAAGGAGCATGCCCGGCATCTCGGCGTGCTGAACCTGGCGGTGGAGAAGGCCAACTGGAAAGCCCCGCTGCCGGACGGACACGCATTGGGTGTGGCGGTGCACGAATCGTTCGGCAGCTACGTGGCGCAAGTCGCCGAGGTATCCCAGGACAATCTGAAGATCCGCGTGCACCGCGTGGTCTGCGCGGTGGATTGCGGGATTGCGGTCAACCCGCAGAGCATCGCGGCGCAGATGGAGTCATGCATCACCTTCGGCCTGAGCATGGCGCTGCACAGCAAGCTGACGCTCAAGGACGGTCAGGTCGTGCAGTCCAACTATCACGACTATCAAGTGTTGCGGCTCAACGAAATGCCGGTGGTCGAGGTGCACATCGTGCCGAGCACCGACAAACCAGGCGGCATCGGCGAGGCCGGTGTGCCGCCCACGGCGCCGGCGGTGGCCAACGCGCTGTTCGCCCTGACCGGGCAGCGCCTGCGGGAACTGCCGCTGCAACTGTCGGGGGTGTGAGATGAAACGACATCTGTTGTTGGGCACGGTGATGCTGATCGGGCTGGGCGGCTATGCGTCGGATCTGTTTGCCGACGATCAGGAAGCCTTGAAGGCCTTCGGCACGGTGCAGAAAGTGTTCCAGAGCCCGCGCTGCCAGAACTGCCACATTCCCGGCGATTCGCCGTTGCAGTTCGACGCTGGCACGCCCCACGCAATGAACGTGGTGCGCGGCATGGACGGCAAGGGCGCCGCCGGTTTGCCTTGCGCCACCTGCCACGCCGAAAGCAATCCACCGGCCAGTTACGGCCCCCACGCGCCACCCGGCGCGCCGCACTGGAGCCTGCCGCCGGCCGCCCACAAAATGGCCTGGATCGGCCTGCCGCCGGATCGTTTGTGCGCCATGATCAAGGACCGCGCCAGCAACGGCGACCGCGACTTCGCCGCGCTGATCAAGCACGTCAGCGAGGACAAGCTGGTGCTCTGGGGCTGGAATCCCGGGGCAGGGCGGCAACCGGTGCCGGTGCCGCACGACATCTTCGTAACCCAGTTCAAGCTTTGGGCCGATGCAGGCGGGCCGTGTCCGGTGGTCGGCGGATGAGGTTGTGTCATCGCTGATTCGGGCTACGTTCAACGGCATCGACGGCAAAGGCGTGTGTGATGCTGGTACCCGGCAAACTCGCCAATGAAGCTGTTTGCATTCAAGCGCTGCATGACCTGAAGCTGCTCGACACCGCACCGCAAGAGCGCTTCGACCGGCTGACGCGACTGGCCAAGCGCCTGTTCAACGTGCCGATCGCACGGGTCACGCTGGTGGACAAGGATCGGCAGTGGTTCAAGTCCCCGCTGCTATTTGGCAAACAACTGCCCGATATCCTTGAATGCCTTGAACTCCAGCGCATTGCCGCACGGGTCAAACAGAAACATCGTCGCCTGTTCGCCCACCAGCCCCTGAAAACGGATCCCCGGCTCGATCACGAATCGAGTGCCCAGTGACTTCAAACGCTCGGCCAGGGCCTGCCATTCCTCCATCCCCAGCACCACGCCGAAATGCGGCACCGGTACGTCGTGCCCGTCCACGGCGTTGGTGTGTGCCGCTTCCTGCGAGGCATTCTTCGGCGCAAGGTGAATCACCAGTTGGTGGCCGAAGAAATTGAAGTCGACCCAGTGATCGCTGGAGCGACCTTCCTCGAGTCCGAACACTTCACGATAGAAATGCCGGGCGGCGGCGAGGTCGTACACGGGAATGGCCAGGTGGAAAGGGCTGAGTGACATAGGCGCGATCTCTATCAACGGTTGGGGTGGACTGAGTCTAGCGCTGTGCTTTTCGATTGAAAGACGATAGTTTTTGCGCCGAGCTCAAATTATTTCGATCAATCGAGGCGCCTATGCTGCGTGAACTGAAAACCTTACTGGCAGTGGCTCGGCATGGCACGTTTGCCGCCGCCGGTCTGCACATCGGCCTCACGCAATCGGCGGTCAGCGCGCAGATCCGTAATCTGGAGCAGGCCTTGGGCGTGCGTCTGTTCGATCGCACCGGGCGACAGGCGATCCTTAATCCGGCCGGGCAGCGCGCAGTGCCGATGGCGCAGGAAATGCTCGCGATTTTCAACCGCATGGCGATCAGCGAGGATGTCGGAGAGTTTCGCGGCGAGCTGAGAATCGGCGCCGTCGCCACCGCGCAAACCGGGCTGTTGCCTCAGGCGTTATTGCGTTTGCGGCAATTGGCGCCGGGCGTGGAGCCGAAACTGGTGCCCGGTGTGTCGCTGAACCTGCTGAGCCAAGTGGATGCCGGGGAAGTTGATCTGGCGATCATGATCAAACCACCATTCGAATTGCCCAAGGAGCTGTCGGCACAGGTGATCCGCCGCGAACCGTTCGTGCTGATCGTGCCGACAACGGTCGGGGGCGATGATCCGCTGCCACTGCTGGCCGAGCATCCTCACGTGCGTTATGACCGCAACTCGTTTGGTGGACGGCTGGTGACGCAGTTTCTGCGCGAGCAGCGGATTGACGCCCACGTAGCGCTTGAGCTGGATGAGCTGGAAGCGATCGTGAAGATGGTCGAGTGCGGGCTCGGGGTTTCATTGCTGCCCAGGGCCGGGCTGTGGCTGGAGCATCCGCTGAGGGTGAGGGTGATCGAACTGGGAGAACTGACGTTCTATCGGGAGATGGTGGTTTTGCAGCGCTACAGCCAGCGCAGTCAGCCGATTCAACGGTTGTTCGCCCGTTGCCTGGAATCGCAGGCATGAAAAAGCCCGCCATTAGGCGGGCTTTTTATCGGCAGCGCGAAGATTACTCTTCGATGTTGCCCATGGCGGTGGTGTTGAAGCCGCCGTCCACGTACATGATTTCACCGCTGATGCCCGACGCCAGGTCGGAACACAGGAAGGCGCCGGCGTTGCCGACTTCTTCGATGGTGACGTTGCGGCGCAGCGGAGTTTGCGCTTCGTTGGCGGCCAGCATCTTGCGGAAGTTCTTGATGCCGGAAGCGGCCAGGGTGCGGATCGGGCCAGCCGATACGCAGTTGACGCGGGTGCCGTCCGGGCCCAGGGAACCGGCCAGGTAACGTACGCCGGCTTCCAGCGAAGCCTTGGCCATGCCCATGACGTTGTAGTTCGGCATGGTGCGCTCGGCGCCCAGGTAGGACAGGGTCAGCAGGCTGCCGTTGCGGCCTTTCATCATTTCGCGACCGGCCTTGGCCAGAGCCACGAAGCTGTAGGCGCTGATGTCGTGAGCGATGCGGAAGCCTTCACGGGTGGTGGCTTCGGTGAAGTCGCCGTCCAGTTGGTCGCCCGGGGCGAAGCCGACGGAGTGCACGATGCAGTCCAGGCCGTCCCACTTCTTGCTCAGTTCTTCGAAGACCTTGGCGATTTCTTCATCGCTGGCCACGTCGCACGGGAAGCACAGCTCAGGGCTCGAACCCCAGCCCTGTGCGAACTCTTCAACGCGACCTTTCAGTTTGTCGTTCTGATAAGTGAAGGCAAGCTCAGCGCCCTCGCGATGCATGGCGGCAGCGATGCCGGATGCGATGGACAGCTTGCTGGCGACACCGACGATCAGTACGCGCTTACCGGCGAGAAAACCCATGTGTTGCTCCTCTTTCAGGTTATTGCGCAGTGGCTGGTGCCAGGAAAGCGGCCTCCAGCAACTGCTGTGTATACGGATGTTGGGGGGCGGCAAAGATACTTTGCGCGTCTCCCTGTTCGACCACTTGGCCATGCTTGACCACCATCAACTGGTGGCTCAGCGCTTTCACAACAGCCAGGTCATGGCTGATGAACAAATACGTCAGGTTGTACTTGGCTTGCAGTGAACGCAACAGCTCCACCACTTGCCGCTGCACCGTCCGGTCGAGGGCCGAAGTCGGCTCGTCCAGCAGGATCAGCGCCGGTTTGAGCACCAAGGCCCGGGCAATGGCGATACGCTGCCGCTGCCCACCGGAAAATTCGTGGGGGTAGCGGTGCCGGGTTTCCGGATCCAGACCTACCTCCTTCAATGCCGCAATAATTGCCGCTTCCTGCTCGGCGGCGGTGCCCATCCTGTGAATCCGCAGGCCTTCGCCAACGATGTCGCTCACACACATTCGCGGGCTCAGGCTGCCAAACGGGTCCTGGAACACCACCTGCATCTCCCGACGCAACGGGCGAACCTCGTTCTGCGTCAGGCAGTCTAGCTGCTTGCCTTCAAAACGGATCGCACCTTTGCTGCCGATGAGCCGCAAAATCGCCAGGCCCAGGGTGGATTTGCCGGAACCGCTTTCCCCCACGATCCCCAGGGTTTGACCCTGAGGCAGGCTGAAATTGATGCCGTCCACTGCCTTGACGTGATCCACCGTGCGCTTGAGCAAGCCTTTTTTGATCGGGAACCAGACTTTCAAGTCCTCGACCTCAAGCAGCGGCGCCCCGATTTTATTGCTCGCCGGGCCTCCGCTGGGCTCCGCCGCCAGCAGCTCCCGAGTGTACGGATGCTGCGGAGAACGGAACAGCTCTGCGCACGATGCCTGTTCGACGATGCAACCGCGCTGCATGACACATACACGATGCGCAATTCTTCGCACCAGGTTCAAATCGTGACTGATCAGTAGCAGCGCCATGCCCAATCGAGCCTGCAATTCCTTGAGCAGGTCGAGGATTTTCAGCTGAACGGTCACGTCCAGCGCGGTGGTCGGTTCGTCGGCGATCAACAGTTCCGGCTCGTTGGCCAGGGCCATGGCGATCATCACCCGCTGGCGCTGGCCGCCGGACAATTCGTGGGGCAGGGCCTTGAGCCGTTTGTGCGGCTCGGGGATGCCGACCATTTCCAGCAGCTCCAGAGTGCGCCTGGTCGCGACCTTGCCAGTCAGGCCCTTGTGGATGCCGAGCACTTCGTTGATCTGTTTTTCGATCGAGTGCAGCGGGTTGAGCGAGGTCATCGGCTCCTGGAAGATCATCGCGATCCGGTTGCCGCGGATGTGACGGATGGTCTTTTCGCTCAGTTCCAGCAAGTTCTGCCCGGAATAGCTGATGCTGCCGGCAGGGTGGCGGGCCAGCGGGTAGGGCAGCAGGCGCAGGATCGAGTGCGCCGTCACCGACTTGCCCGAACCGGACTCGCCCACCAGCGCCAGAGTCTCGCCACGCTTGATGTCGAAACTGACGCCCTCGACCACCCGGTGCGAGCGCTCGCCCGTTCCGAATTCGACGGCGAGGTCGCGCACTTCGATCAGATTGTCCTGATTCATTTCACTTCCTCGGGTCGAAGGCATCGCGAGCGGACTCGCCGATAAACACCAGCAAGCTCAACATCAGCGCCAGTACCGCAAACGCGCTCATGCCCAGCCACGGCGCCTGCAGGTTGGATTTTCCCTGGGCTACCAGTTCACCCAGCGACGGACTGCCGGCCGGCAAGCCAAAGCCGAGGAAATCCAGGGCGGTGAGGGTGCCGATGGCGCCGGTCAGGATGAACGGCATGAAGGTCATGGTCGAAACCATGGCGTTGGGCAGGATGTGGCGGAACATGATCGCGCCGTTCTGCATGCCCAGCGCTCTGGCTGCGCGCACGTATTCGAGGTTGCGCCCGCGCAGGAACTCGGCGCGCACCACGTCCACCAGGCTCATCCACGAGAACAGCAGCATGATCCCCAGCAGCCACCAGAAATTCGGCTGGACGAAGCTGGCGAGAATGATCAGCAGGTACAGCACCGGCAAACCCGACCAGATCTCCAGGAAGCGCTGGCCGGCCAGATCCACCCAGCCGCCATAGAAGCCCTGCAGCGCACCGGCGATCACGCCGATGATCGAACTGAGCACGGTCAGGGTCAGGGCGAACAGCACGGAGATACGGAAACCGTAGATCACCCGCGCCAGCACATCGCGGCCCTGATCGTCGGTGCCCAGCAGGTTGTCCGCCGAGGGCGGGGCAGGGGCCGGGACTTTCAGGTCGTAGTTGATGCTCTGGTAGCTGAACGGGATCGGCGCCCACAGCACCCACGCGTCCTTGGCCTTGAGCAGTTCGCGGATGTACGGGCTCTTGTAGTTGGCTTCCAGCGGGAATTCGCCGCCGAAGGTGGTTTCCGGGTAGCGCTTGATCGCCGGGAAGTACCAGTTGTTGTCGTAGTGCACCACCAGCGGCTTGTCGTTGGCGATCAGTTCGGCACCCAGGCTCAGGCCGAACAGGATCAGAAACAGCCACAGTGACCACCAGCCACGCTTGTTGGCCTTGAACAGTTCGAAGCGTCGACGGTTTAGCGGGGACAGGTTCATCTCAATGCTCCCGGCTGGCGAAGTCGATGCGCGGATCGACCAGGGTGTAGGTGAGGTCGCCGATCAGTTTCACCACCAGCCCCAGCAGGGTGAAGATGAACAGGGTGCCGAACACCACCGGGTAATCGCGGTTGATCGCCGCTTCGAAACTCATCAGGCCGAGGCCGTCGAGGGAGAAGATCACTTCCACCAGCAGGGAACCCGTGAAGAAGATGCCGATGAACGCCGAGGGGAAACCGGCGATCACCAGCAGCATCGCGTTGCGGAACACATGGCCGTAGAGCACGCGGTGGCGGGTCAGGCCCTTGGCCTTGGCGGTGACCACGTACTGCTTGTTGATTTCGTCGAGGAAGCTGTTTTTGGTCAGCAGGGTCATGGTCGCGAAGTTGCCGATCACCAGCGCCGTCACCGGCAGCGCCAGGTGCCAGAAATAGTCGAGGACCTTCCCGCCCAGGCTCAGCTCATCGAAGTTGTTCGAGGTCAGCCCGCGTAAAGGAAACCAGTCCAGGTAACTGCCGCCGGCAAACACCACGATCAGCAGAATCGCAAACAGGAACGCCGGAATCGCATAACCGACGATGATCGCCGAACTGGTCCAGACGTCGAAATGACTGCCGTGCCGCGTGGCCTTGGCGATCCCCAGCGGGATCGACACCAGGTACATGATCAGCGTGCTCCACAGCCCGAGGGAGATCGACACCGGCATCTTTTCCTTGATCAGGTCGATGACCTTGGCGTCGCGGAAGAAGCTGTCGCCGAAATCCAGTCGCGCGTAGTTCTTGACCATGATCCACAGACGCTCCGGGGCCGACTTGTCGAACCCGTACATCTTCTCGATTTCCTTGATCAGCGCCGGGTCCAGGCCCTGCGCACCGCGATAGGAGGAGCCGGCCACCGACACTTCGGCGCCGCCACCGGCGATGCGGCTGGTGGCACCTTCAAAGCCTTCGAGCTTGGCGATCATCTGCTCCACCGGACCGCCGGGCGCGGCCTGGATGATCACGAAGTTGATCAGCAGAATGCCGAACAGGGTCGGGATGATCAGCAACAGTCGTCGAAAAATGTACGCCAGCATCTGATTACTCCGTGCCCACAGGGTCGGCTTGCAGTTGGGTTTGCACTTCTACCGCAGGTTTTGTATCGGGTTTGACCCACCAGGTGTTAATGCCGATGTCGTACTTGGGGGAGATTTTCGGATGGCCGATGTGGTTCCAGTACGCCACGCGCCAGCTCTTGATGTGCCAGTTGGGGATCACGTAGTAACCCCATTGCAGCACGCGGTCGAGAGCCCGGGCGTGGGCCACCAGGCTTTTGCGCGAGTCGGCGTTGATCAGGCTTTCGACCAGGTGATCGACGATCGGGTCTTTCAGGCCCATGGAGTTGCGGCTGCTGGGCTTGTCGGCGGCGGCGCTCATCCAGAACTCCCGTTGTTCGTTACCCGGTGAGTTGGACTGCGGGAAACTGCCGACGATCATGTCGAAATCCCGCGAACGCACGCGGTTGACGTACTGCGAGACGTCGACACGGCGGATCACCAGATCGATGCCCAGGTCGGCGAGGTTGCGCTTGAACGGCAGCAGCACCCGCTCGAATTCGGTCTGGGCCAGCAGGAACTCGATGACCACCGGTTTGCCGGTGGTGTCGACCATTTTGTCGTCGACGATCTTCCAGCCGGCCTCTTGCAGCAGTTGATAGGCTTCGCGTTGCTGCAGGCGGATCATGCCGCTGGCGTCGGTCTTCGGATTTTCGAAGGCTTCGCTGAACACCTGCGCCGGGAGCTGGCGGCGGAACGGGTCGAGGATCGCCAGCTGATCGGCGTCCGGCAGGCCGGTGGCGGCCATTTCCGAGTTCTCGAAATAACTGCGGGTGCGCACATAGGCGCCGTTGAACAATTGCTTGTTGGTCCATTCGAAGTCGAGCAACAGACCCAGTGCCTGACGCACGCGAACGTCCTGGAACACCGGCCGGCGCAGGTTGAAGACGAAGCCCTGCATGCCCGTCGGGTTGCCGTTGGGGATCAGCTCCTTGACCAGTCGGCCCTCGGTGACGGCCGGGATGTTGTAGGCGTTGGCCCAGTTCTTCGCGGTCATTTCCAGCCAGTAGTCGAACTGGCCGGCCTTCAGGGCTTCCAGGGCGACGGTGTTGTCGCGGAAGTAGTCGGTGGTCATCACGTCGAAATTGTAGAAACCGCGATTGACCGGCAGGTCCTTGCCCCAGTAATCCTTGACCCGCTCGTATCGTACCGAGCGTCCGGCCTTCACTTCGGCGACCTTGTAAGGGCCGCTGCCCAGCGGGATTTCCAGATTGCCCTTGTTGAAATCGCGACTGGCCCACCAATGTTTCGGCAGCACCGGCAACTGGCCGAGGATCAGCGGCAGCTCGCGGTTGTTGTTGTGCTTGAACTTGAACAGCACCGTCAGCGGGTCCTCGGCGACGGCTGCTTCGACGTCGCTGTAGTAACCGCGAAACATCGGCGAGCCCTCTTTCGTCAGGGTCTCGAAACTGAACACGACGTCTTCGGCGCGCACCGGGTGGCCGTCATGGAAGCGCGCTTCGGGGCGCAGGTAGAAGCGCACCCAGCTGTTGTCCGGGGCCTTTTCGATCTTGCCGGCGATCAGGCCGTATTCGGTGAACGGCTCGTCGAGGCTATGCCGGGTCAGGGTGTCGTAGATCTGCCCGACGTCATCTGCCGGCACGCCCTTGCTGATGAACGGGTTCAGGCTGTCGAAACCGCCGAAGCCGGCCTGACGGAAGATCCCGCCCTTGGGAGCATTGGGGTCGACGTAATCGAAATGCTTGAAATCGGCAGGGTATTTCGGTGGCTCGTTGTACAGGGTCACGGCGTGTTGCGGGGCGGCACAGGCCAGCCCGGCGAACAACAGGCTGCAAGCCTGCACGAGCAGGGTGCGAACGGCGTTCATTGACCTTTCTCCGAAGATTTCAGCCACCACGCGCTCAGGCCCAGGGTGTAGGGCGGCGTGCTGACGAAGGCGAACCGGTTGCGGTACGCCAGACGGTGATAATTGAGGTACCAGTTGGGAATGCTGTAGTGCTGCCAGAGCAGCACGCGGTCCAGGGCCTTGCCGGCGGCGACCTGTTCATCGCGGGTGCGGGCGGCGAGCAGTTGCTCCAGCAGATGATCGACCACCGGGTTGGCGATGCCTGCGTAATTCTTGCTGCCCTTGACCCCGACCTGGCTGGAATGGAAGTACTGCCACTGCTCCAGTCCCGGGCTGAGGGTCTGGTTGAGGGTCATCAGGATCATGTCGAAATCGAATTGATCCAGACGTTGTTTGTATTGGGCGCGATCCACCGTGCGCAGGCGCGCGTCGATGCCGATGCTCTTGAGGTTCTCGATGTACGGCTGGAGGATGCGCTCAAGGTTCGGATTGACCAGCAGCAGTTCAAGACTCAGCGGTTGGCCGGTGGCGTTCTGCAGACGCTGGCCGTTGAGCTTCCAGCCGGCCTCGGCCAGCAGCGCCAGCGCCTTGCGCATGGTTTCCCGGGGAATGCCGCGCCCGTCGGTCTGCGGCAGCGTGAACGGCTCGGTGAACAGCCGGGCCGGCAGTTGCTCCTTGTAGGGCTTGAGCATCAGCCATTCGTGGCCGACCGGCAGACCGCTGGCGCTGAATTCGCTGTTCGGGTAATAGCTGGTGGTGCGCTGGTAGGCATCGCTGAACAGCGCGCGGTTGGTCCACTCGAAGTCGAACATCAGACCCAGCGCTTCGCGGGTCTTGACGTCCGAGAAGGTGGCTCGTCGGGTGTTCATGAACAGGCCCTGGCTCTGGGTCGGGATCTGGTGCGGGATCTGCGCCTTGATCACGTCGCCACGGCGTACGGCAGGGAAGTTGTAGCCGTTGGCCCAGTTCTTCGCCTGATGCTCGATATAGATGTCGAACTCGCCGGCCTTGAACGCTTCGAAGGCGACGTCGCTGTCGCGATAGAACTCGACTTCCATGCGATCGAAATTGTACTTGCCGCGATTGACCGGCAAGTCCTTGCCCCAATAATCCTTGACCCGTTCGAAAATCAGCTGCCGCCCCGGCGTCACCGAGGTAATGCGGTACGGCCCGCTGCCCAATGGCGGTTCGAAGGTGGTGGCCTTGAAGTCGCGGTCTTTCCAGTAGTGCTGAGGCAGCACCGGCAACTCCCCGAGGCGCAGGATCAGCAACGGATTGCCCGAGCGCTTCATGATGAAGCGAATGCGTTGCGGGTTGAGAATGTCGACCCGCGACACTTCCTGAAGCGCCGTGCGGTACAGCGGGTGGCCTTCCTTGAGCAGCGTTCGATAGGAGAACGCCACGTCATAGGCGGTGATCGGCGTGCCATCGTGGAAGCGTGCTTCCGGGCGCAGGTTGAACACGACCCAGCTGCGGTCTTCGCTGTACTCCACCGACCGGGCGATCAGGCCATAGCTGGAGGCCGGCTCGTCACCGGACGGCGAGTACTGGCCGGTGCCGACCATCAGCGGCTCGTTCAGCTCGTTGATACCGTACTGCAGGAAATTCGGAGTGGTGACCGGGCTGGTGCCCTTGAACGTGTAGGGATTGAGCGTATCGAAGGTGCCAAACGCCATCACCCGCAAAGTACCGCCCTTGGGCGCTTGCGGGTTGACCCAGGCGAAGTGGGTAAATCTGGCCGGGTACTTGAGCGTGCCGAACTGCGCATAACCGTGGCTTTCGGTGATTGTCGCGCTAGCGGGGGAGCTCAAGGCCAGGCTGATCAGGAGCAGGAGGAGGGGACGCTTCAAGTCAGATCCGATCCAGGCGGCTTGGGCTTTGTGGGCCGTACAGTAACAGCTTGTATGGACAGGAAAAAGACAGAGACTTAATGCGCGGTTAATTGTGGGAGTCGACTGCGCCGAAGACAAAAAATGACAGGCGAAAAAAAGCCCCTGAAATTCAGGGGCTCTTTGTCAGTGCGGCTGGTAGACCGTGAGCATCTGCCCAGGCTTGAGCGCTTTGCCGGCGCCCGGATTCCAGCGCTTGAGATGTTGCATCTCGACGTTGAAGCGCTTGGCGACCACGTACAGCGTGTCGCCACGTTTGACCTTGTACTGGGTCTGCTGCTTGCCGTCGTCCCTGTCTTTGGTCTTGCTGCTGGACTTGCTGTTGGCAGCGATGACCGTATTGATGCGCCCGCCACTGTTGCGCGCCGGCGTGCGCTTGGTGGTGTCCTGCATCACCAGGGTCTGGCCGACCTTGAGGTTCTTGCCGGTCAGCTTGTTCCAGCGTTGCAGGTCCTTGACCTCGACCTTGTTGGCCTTGGCAATGGAGCCGAGGTTGTCGCCACGCTTTACCCGATAGGCGCGCTTGGCCTGTGCGATCTCGCTCGGATCGGCGCCCTCGAACACCGGTTTCAGCGAACGCGGGCTGATCAGCTCTTCAGGACGCATGGTCTGCAGGCTGGTGGTCAGCAATTGCGCCTTCGACGTCGGCACCAGCAAATGCTGCGGGCCGTCGACGGTGGTGCGCTGCTTGAACGCCGGGTTGAGCTGGAACAGCTCGTCCTCGTCGATGTTGGCTACCGCGGCGACCTTGGACAGGTCCATGCGCTGGTTGATTTCGACGACCTGGAAATAAGGCTCGTTGGCGATCGGGTTGAGGTTGACCCCGTAGGCTTCCGGCGCCAGCACCACTTGCGACAGGGCCAGCAGTTTCGGCACGTAGGCCTGGGTTTCCGCCGGCAGCGGCAGGTTCCAGTAGTCGGTTGGCAAACCCAGGCGTTCGTTGCGTTCGATGGCGCGGCTGACCGTGCCTTCACCGGCGTTGTAGGCGGCGAGAGCCAACAGCCAGTCACCGTTGAACATGTCGTGCAGGCGGGTCAGGTAATCCATCGCAGCGGTGGTCGAGGCGGTGATGTCGCGACGGCCGTCGTAGAAACGGGTCTGGCGCAGGTTGTAGTAGCGCCCGGTGGACGGGATGAACTGCCAGAGGCCTACCGCATCGGCGCGGGAGTAGGCCATCGGGTTGTAGGCGCTCTCGATGACCGGCAGCAGCGCCAGTTCCAGCGGCATGTTGCGTTCTTCGAGGCGTTCGACGATGTAGTGAATGTATAGGCTGCCGCGTTCGCCGGCGTTTTCGAGGAAGGAAGGATTACTGGCAAACCACAGGCGCTGTTGCTCGATGCGCGGGTTCACGCCCAGACCTTCCTGCAGCTGAAAACCGTTGCGCATGCGTTCCCAGATGTCCTGGGGCACCTGAGGGCTGGGCTTTTCGGACAACCAGATCGGCTTCTGCTTGGCTCGCGCAGCAATGTTCGGCGTATGGGTCGCTTCAGTCTGCGGAGCATGGCTGGAGCAGCCCGCCAGCGTGGCGGACACAGCCACCGCGATGGCTTGCGCCAGGCGGGTCAATGCGTCTGAATTGACGGACTTACGTATGGATGACGACATTGGCTGGAAGTAAGTTCCGGGCAAAAATGTCGGGCGATTCTAGAAAGCGCACCCCTTGCGGTCAACCATTCACGGTTTTTGTACCCAGTGGTGAGCGGCTTAGAACTTATCTTTCCAAGCCCGCAGAGCCGCAAAAACCTCACTCGGCGCCCGGTTTTGAGCGCCATTCCGTTCGTCCACTTTTTGTGTAACTAATGTTTCACCGGTCCGCAGAAACGGGTTTGTGAGCTTTTCCAGTGCGATGGTCGAGGGCAGGGTCATGACCCCGTTCTGCCGTTGCCGGGTGACTTTTTCCAGACGGGTGGCAATGTCCGGGTTGCCCGGCTCCACGGCGGCAGCGAATTTCAGGTTGCTCAGGGTGTATTCGTGAGTGCAGTACACCAGAGTGTCTTCCGGCAGCGCCGCCAGACGACCAAGGGAATGATGCATCTGCTCCGGTGTGCCTTCGAACAACCGGCCGCAACCGGCGGCGAACAGAGTGTCGCCGCAGAACAGCAGGCCGTGATGGTAATAGGCGATGTGCCCCAGGGTGTGGCCGGGGACGGCGTAGACCTCGAAGTCCCAGCCGAGCACACGCACCTTGTCGTTGTCCTTGAGCGCGACGTCCCGCCCCGGGATGCTTTCGCTGGCCGGACCGTAGACGGTGGCTCCAGTGGCTTTCTTGAGCGCCTCGACGCCACCGACATGGTCGTGGTGATGGTGGGTGATCAGAATGTCGCTCAGCACCCAGCCCGGATGCGCGGCGAGCCACGCCTGTACGGGGGCGGCATCTCCCGGATCGACCACCGCGCAACGTTGGGTGGCATGATCCTGTAACAACCAGATGTAGTTGTCGGTGAAGGCGGGCAGGGCACTGATCTGTATCATCTTCGGATTCGCCAAGCGGGTAACATTGGCGCATCTTAGAGGTTCCTGGCGTGTTGGAGAATGCAATGATCGATAAAGCGTTCGCTCAGGCCGATCCTGACTGGCTGGCCCTTATCGGGGCGGCCCGTGAGTGGCTGTCCGGCCCCCTCGGGCAATTTCTGCTGGACGAAGAGCGGCGCATGCTCGAAGACGAGCTCGGCCGGTTCTTCGGCGGCTATCTGGTGCATTACGGTCCGTCCGCCGAAACGCCGCCGTCGGCGCCACAGGTGCAGCGCAACGTGCGCCTCGGTGCGCCGTTGCCCGGCGTCGAGATCGTCTGCGAAGAGCAGGCCTGGCCGTTGAGCGAGCACGCCGCCGATGTGGTGGTGTTGCAGCATGGCCTGGATTTCTGTCTGTCGCCCCACGGTCTTTTGCGTGAAGCGGCCAGCAGCGTGCGCCCCGGCGGGCATCTGCTGATCGTCGGGATCAATCCCTGGAGTACCTGGGGCTTGCGCCATGTGTTCGCTCACGACGCGTTGCACCAGGCCCGCTGCATCTCGCCGTCGCGGGTCGCCGACTGGCTCAACCTGCTGGGCTTCGCGCTGGAGAAACGCCGCTTCGGGTGCTATCGTCCGCCGCTCGCGTCACCCAAGTGGCAGGCCCGTCTGGCCGGCTGGGAACGCAAGGCCGGCGACTGGCAACTGGCGGGCGGCGGTTTCTATCTGTTGGTCGCGCGCAAGATCGTGGTCGGCCTGCGTCCGGTGCGCCAGGAGCGCCGCGAGCCGATGGGCAAGCTGATTCCGCTGCCGATGGCCAAGGTCAATCGTCGCCGTATCGAACCGTAAACCTTCTTTTATTGTGGCCGGGTTTGTCCCGGCCCTGGCCGTCGTCGATCCTTGATCGGCGAGGCCACGCATTTTTCTGGATAGATTGGCATGAGCGAAAGCGTCGATAGCGTAGAACTGTTCACTGACGGCGCCTGCAAAGGCAATCCCGGCCCTGGCGGCTGGGGAGCCTTGCTGGTGTGCAAGGGCGTCGAAAAGGAACTGTGGGGCGGCGAGGCCAACACCACCAACAATCGCATGGAACTGCTCGGCGCGATCCGTGGCCTGGAAGCCCTCAAGCGTCCATGCGAAGTGCTGCTGGTAACCGACTCGCAATACGTGATGAAAGGCATCAACGAGTGGATGGCCAACTGGAAGAAACGCGGCTGGAAAACTGCTGCCAAGGAGCCAGTCAAAAACGCCGATCTGTGGAAAGAGCTCGACGAGCAGGTCAACCGCCACAAGGTCACCTGGAAATGGGTGCGCGGCCACATCGGCCACCACGGCAACGAGCGTGCCGACCAGTTGGCCAACCGCGGGGTGGATGAGGTTCGCGGTTACAAGCAGAGCTGAGTCCTTACCACTGAAACCCTCCCGGCGAGCGTGTTAACATCGCCGCTTTTGCACGATTGACCCCGTTGAGAGCTGAACACTGATGGCCACCAGATCCGTTGTACTCGATACCGAAACCACCGGCATGCCGGTGACCGATGGTCACCGGATCATTGAAATCGGTTGCGTCGAACTGATCGGTCGGCGTCTGACGGGGCGGCACTTTCACGTCTACCTGCAGCCGGATCGCGAAAGTGACGAAGGCGCGATCGGCGTCCACGGCATTACCAACGAATTTCTCGTCGGCAAGCCGCGCTTCGCCGAAGTGGCCGACGAATTCTTCGAGTTCATCAACGGCGCGCAACTGATCATCCATAACGCGGCGTTCGACGTTGGCTTCATCAACAACGAATTCGCCCTGATGGGCCAGCAGGATCGCGCGGACATCACGCAGCACTGCACGATCCTCGACACCCTGATGATGGCCCGGGAACGTCACCCGGGTCAGCGCAACAGCCTCGATGCCTTGTGCAAACGCTACGGCGTCGACAACTCCGGCCGTGAGCTGCACGGCGCGTTGCTCGACTCGGAGATTCTCGCCGACGTCTACCTGACCATGACCGGTGGCCAGACCAGCCTGTCGCTGGCCGGCAATGCTTCCGACGGTAACGGCACGGGCGAGGGCGCGGACAACTCCGCCACTGAAATCCGCCGTCTGCCGGCGGATCGCCAGCCGGGGCGGATCATTCGCGCTACCGAAGCCGAACTGGCTGAACACCAGGCGCGCCTGGAAATCATCGCCAAGTCGGCCGGCGCCCCGGCGCTGTGGACACAGTTGCTGGAAGCCGAAGCTCAGGCGTAAGGCACAAAAGGATCGTCCGGACACCAAAGCCGTGTCCGGACGATCCTTTTTTTGTCAGTACTGACAACTGGCCACCCTCGCCACATCGGCTCCGACCCTCTACCCTGAGGACATTGGCAGATCACTCTCCGCCGCCTCAGGACACTGAGCCCCATGTACAAAGATCTGAAGTTCCCGGTGTTGATCGTCCACCGCGACATCAAGGCCGACACGGTTGCCGGCGAACGCATTCGCGGCATTGCCCGTGAACTTGAGCAAGAAGGTTTCAGCATCGTTTCGGCCACGGACTACACCGAGGGCCGGCTGGTGGCGTCGACCCACCATGGTCTGGCGTGCATGTTGATCGCCGCCGAAGATGCCAGCACCCATTCCCATTTGTTACAGAACATGGCCGAACTGATCGGCCTGGCTCGTGTGCGGGCGCCGGATCTGCCAATCTTCGCCCTCGGCGAGCAGGTCACCCTGGAAAACGCCCCGGCCGATGCCATGGCCGAATTGAATCAGTTGCGCGGCATCCTTTATCTGTTCGAAGACACCGTACCGTTTCTGGCCCGGCAGGTTGCACGGGCGGCGCGTAAATATCTGGACGGGCTGCTGCCGCCGTTCTTCAAGGCATTGGTGCAGCACACCGCCGATTCCAACTATTCCTGGCACACCCCGGGTCATGGCGGCGGGGTGGCGTATCACAAGAGCCCGGTGGGGCAGGCGTTTCACCAGTTCTTCGGGGAAAACACCCTGCGTTCGGATTTGTCGGTGTCGGTGCCGGAGCTGGGTTCGCTGCTCGATCACACCGGGCCGCTGGCTGAAGCGGAAGCACGGGCGGCGCGCAATTTCGGCGCCGATCACACCTTTTTCGTGATCAATGGCACCTCGACCGCCAACAAAATCGTCTGGCACTCGATGGTCGGGCGCGATGATCTGGTGCTGGTGGATCGCAACTGCCACAAGTCGGTGTTGCACGCGATCATCATGACTGGCGCGATTCCTCTCTATCTGTGCCCTGAACGCAACGAGCTGGGCATTATCGGGCCGATTCCGCTGAGCGAGTTCAGCCGCGAATCGATCCAGGCCAAGATCGACGCGAGCCCGCTGACCAAGGGCCGGGAGCCGAAAGTCAAACTGGCCGTGGTGACCAACTCCACTTACGACGGCCTCTGCTACAACGCCGAACTGATCAAGCAGAGCCTGGGCAACAGCGTCGAAGTCTTGCACTTCGACGAAGCCTGGTACGCCTACGCGGCGTTTCACGAATTCTTTGCCGGACGCTACGGCATGGCCACCTCGCGCAGCGCCGACAGCCCGCTGGTGTTCACCACCCATTCCACTCACAAACTGCTGGCGGCGTTCAGCCAGGCTTCAATGATTCATGTGCAGGACGGCGGCGCGCGTCAGCTGGATCGCGACCGGTTCAACGAAGCGTTCATGATGCATATCTCGACATCGCCGCAGTACAGCATCATCGCTTCGCTGGACGTGGCCTCGGCCATGATGGAAGGCCCGGCCGGGCGTTCGCTGTTGCAGGAAACCTTCGATGAAGCCCTGAGCTTTCGCCGGGCACTGGCCAATCTGCGGCAACACATCGACGCCAATGACTGGTGGTTTTCGATCTGGCAGCCGCCGGGTGTCGAGGGCATCGACCGGGTGCAGACCGAAGACTGGCTGCTGAAGCCCGAGGCGGACTGGCATGGTTTCGGCGAGGTCAGCGACGACTACGTACTGCTCGATCCAATCAAGGTCACCCTGGTGATGCCAGGCCTGACCGCCGGCGGCGCGCTGAGCGACAAGGGCATTCCGGCGGCGGTGGTCAGCCGTTTCCTCTGGGAGCGCGGGCTGGTGGTGGAGAAAACCGGGCTGTATTCGTTCCTGGTGCTGTTCTCCATGGGTATCACCAAGGGCAAGTGGAGCACGCTGCTGACCGAACTGCTGGAGTTCAAGCGCAACTACGACGCCAACGTCAGCCTCGATGCCTGCCTGAAGTGTGTCGCCCAGGAAGATCCTGTGCGGTATCGCGGCATGGGCCTGCGCGATCTCTGCGATCAACTCCACGCCTGCTACCGCAGCAATGCCACCGCCAGACACCTCAGACGCATGTACACCGTGCTGCCGGAAATCGCCATGAAACCGGCTCACGCCTATGATCAACTGGTGCGCGGCGAAGTCGAGGCGGTGCCGATCGATGAGCTGGAGGGGCGTGTCGCGGCGGTGATGCTGGTGCCTTATCCGCCGGGGATTCCGTTGATCATGCCCGGCGAACGCTTCACAGAATCCACCCGGTCGATCATCGATTACCTGAAGTTTGCCCGCACGTTCGATGCGAGTTTTCCGGGTTTCGTGATCGATGTGCACGGACTGCAACACGAAGACGAGGGCAATGGACGGCATTACACCGTCGATTGCGTCAAGGAATGAGGGCGTTTCCCAGTATGCAACCGGTCATGAATCCAAAATACCCAGGGCTGTCGGTGCGCGTTGCCGACGACGGCTTTGCCGCCTATATCTGGGGCAGCGATTTCAGCTTCGAGGTCGCCGCCTATGGCGCTGCCGAAATCGGCAAGCCCGTCGCGCAGTGGGGCGTGACGCCCATCGTGCCGTATCGCAAGTGCTACGGCATCGACCCCGAAGAATTCAGCAGTTTCCGCGATGCACCCGACAGTGCGATCTTCATGGCCTGGCTGGAAGATCAGCCGGTGGGGCATCTGGTGATCAGTACCAACTGGAACGGTTTCGCCCATATCGATGAGCTGGCGGTGCATGCGCCGGCACGGCGCCATGGTGTTGCCAAGGCGTTGCTGGAGGTGGCGCAGTTCTGGAGCCGCAAGAAAAAACTGCCGGGGATCATGCTCGAGACCCAGAACAACAACCTCGGCGCCTGTCGCTTGTATGAGCGCTGCGGTTATGTGATCGGTGGCGTCGACCATCTGCGTTATCGCGGTATTGACCCCAATACCGCCGAGGTGGCGTTGTTCTGGTATCGACTCTTCGATAATCCGCTCGAAAGCCCGATTAGCTCGCCAGCATCGCCGCGGCTTGTTCCGTGACGATACTCAGCAATGTCTGGACTGCCGATGTCGGCGGCGCGTGCTTGAAGGTCAGTGCATAAAGGCTGATCGGCACCGCCGGTGACAACGGGCAAGTGTCTATTCCACTGGCCCGGGCACCCAGTGCGGTGAACGGGTCGACGATGGCCAGGCCTTCACCGGCCTCAACCATGCTGCGCATCATCTGATGGGTCTGCACCCGGGTGTGGATGCTCGGTGCCGGGCGCAGTGCCTGAAGTTTGTGTTCCAGCGCCGGGCTCAGCGGGTCCTGACCTTCGAGGCCGACCATCGCCTGACCTGCCAGATCCTGCAGCGAAATATACTTCTGCTTCGGTTGCAGCCAGCCGTGGGGCGCGAGCAATTGCAGCTTGCCTTGCGCCAGCGGCTGGCAATGGATATCCGGATGTTCGGGATCGTGCAGGCTCAGACCCAGATCGCTTTCGCGCAGCAACAGACTGCGAACGATGTGGCGGGTGGGCTCACTGAGCAGCGTGCAGGGTACGTCCGGCAGGCGTCGGCGCAATGCGGCGAGACTTCGCGGCAACAACTGCTGTGCCAGCGGCGGGGTGCCAATGATTCGAAGGGGTGGGGCGAGGTATTGCTTGAGACTGCTGGCCAGCCGTTGCACCGGTTCCAGCGCGTCATAAATGTGGGCGATTTCAACTTGCAACGCTCGGGCTTCGGCTGTGGCTTGAAGCCGTCCGCGCACACTGGCGAACAGCATGAACCCCAACTGACTCTCGGCTTCGCGCAGTCGCTCCTCGACATCGCCCGCCGGCAATTGCAGCCATTCGGCGGCGGTGCCCACGTGACCCGTCTGTAAAAGCGCCTGTATCACCTCGATATGACGTAAACGCATGCGTGAAGTCCATGTCCGGCCGTTGGGGTCAGTGGCTGAATCCTACCCCAACTCGGCGCGGATGACTTCTGCTCATAACAATCGGTTATGAAGCGACCGATGGCTCGGGTTCGCGGATCAGGGTGATGCCCGACTGAACCAGCAGAAACTCGTTGTCGTCGATCTTGTTGACGCGGTCGCCAATCGCCAGTTTGTAGGTTGTAACGGGCTCCATGCCGGTGAAACCGTCTGCCGACGGGGTGGATTCCTGGAACTCATGCACGGAATAAACGCGGCCTTCCGCATCTCTTGCATGGAACTGACCGACGAGTACTGCTGCCATCTGCTTAGAACCTCTGGAGATAAAACGCTTGATTTGCGGCTTGGTAGACCGTCATCGAGCTTGGTAAGTTTTCCTACAGGAAAAAAATAATCCGGATGCGGGAAATATCCCTTGTCGTCTGGTGGAATCGTCGCCGGATCATCTATAACTACAGGCTCCTCCCCACGGACAGTCGAGAGTCTTCCCATGAGCAATGTCTATAACGTCGCGGTAGTGGTTGGCAGCCTGCGTAAAGCTTCGATCAATCGCAAGGTCGCGCTGGCGCTGGCGGAACTGGCACCGGCCAACCTCAAGCTGAACATTGTGGAAATTGGCGATCTGCCACTCTATAACGAAGACATTGACGGCGATTCACCGCCGGCAGCCTACAGCACTTTTCGGCAAAAAGTGGCGTCATCCGACGCGGTGCTGTTTGTCACCCCAGAGTACAACCGCTCTGTGCCGGCACCCTTGAAGAATGCGATTGACGTTGGCTCGCGGCCTTATGGCAAGAGTGTCTGGGGCGGCAAACCGGGCGCAGTGATCAGTGTTTCGCCGGGTGCCATCGGCGGTTTTGGCGCCAACCAGCATTTGCGTCAGTCATTCGTTTTCCTCAATGTGCCTTGCATGCAACAACCTGAGGCTTATCTGGGTGGCGCCGGTACGGCGTTCGATGAGTCGGGCAAGCTGAACGAGTCGGTCAAGCCGTTCCTGCAGAGCTTCATCAATGCCTATGGCGAGTGGGTAGCGCAGCACAAGAAGTGATCCACTGATTTTTCTGACAACATAACGAACCTGTGGGAGCTGGCTCCCACAGGTTTTTTTGTGGTCTGATTCTTTCCCTTTTATTGAAGGCTGTCGCGAATGCTTGCTGCTTCATTGATTTTCCTGCTGACCATTACCCTGGTGATCTGGCAACCCAAGGGTCTCGGGGTCGGCTGGAGTGCGACCTTCGGAGCGATTCTGGCGCTGATTTTCGGCGTGGTGCACCTGAGCGATATTCCGCTGGTGTGGCAGATCATCTGGAACGCCACCGGCACTTTCGTGGCGCTTATCATCATCAGTCTGTTGCTCGACGAGGCGGGGTTCTTTGCCTGGGCCGCATTGCACGTGGCGCGATGGGGGCGGGGCAGCGGTCGCAAGCTGTTTGCCTACATGGTGTTGCTCGGCGCACTGGTGTCGGCGTTGTTCGCCAATGACGGCGCGGCGCTGATCCTCACGCCCATCGTGATTTCCATGCTGCTTGCGCTGCGCTTTTCTCCGGCGGCAACCCTGGCGTTTGTCATGGGCGCGGGGTTTATTGCCGACACGGCGAGCCTGCCTCTGGTGGTGTCGAACCTGGTCAACATCGTCTCGGCAGACTTCTTTCACATCGGTTTCAATCGCTATGCGGCGGTGATGGTGCCGGTGAACTTTGTCAGTGTCGCCGCCACGCTGGCGGTGTTGATGTGGTTTTTCCGACGCGACATTCCGACAGCCTACGACCCTGAACAGCTGGAGCACCCGGAGACGGCGATCCACGACAAGGCCACGTTCTACGCCGGTTGGGCGGTGTTGGTGATCCTGCTGGTGGGTTGTTTTGCCCTGGAACCGCTGGGGATTCCGATCAGCGCCATTTCGGCGGTGTGCGCGGCGTTGTTGCTGGGTATCGCCGCTCGGGGGCACAAGATCTCCACGCGCAAAGTGATGAAAGAAGCGCCGTGGCAGATCGTGATTTTCTCCCTGGGCATGTATCTGGTGGTCTACGGTCTGCGCAATGCCGGGCTGACGGATCATCTGGCCGGTTGGCTGGATGTCTTTGCCGGGTATGGCGTGTGGGGCGCGGCCATGGGCACCGGCGTGCTGACGGCATTGTTGTCGTCGATCATGAACAATCTGCCCACGGTGCTGATCGGTCTGCTGTCGATCGATGCCAGTCAGGCGACCGGTGTCGTGAAAGAAGCGATGATCTACGCCAACGTGATCGGCAGTGACCTGGGGCCGAAGATCACCCCGATCGGCAGTCTGGCGACTCTGCTCTGGCTGCATGTACTGGCACGCAAGGATATCCGGATCGGCTGGGGGTATTACTTCAAGGTCGGGATTGTGCTGACGGTGCCGGTGTTGCTGGTCACGCTGGCCGCGCTGGCGCTGCGGCTGAGCGTCTAACTCTGTCCGGGCACGTTCGGCCACAGATCCGAAACCAGAAACAGCCGCTCGGCCTCTTCCCATTCGCCCCGGGCATTTTCGGTCAGGCGCACCATCAACTGCGCCGGGGCCAGCGGTTCAAGTTCATCGAACCAGGCACGCAATTGCTGGTGGCTCCAGGCCTGATCTGCCGGGTAATGCGCCGGCGCCAGCCACGCGTGGCGGGGCAGGGGTTGCCAGCGCCCGGCCGGGCGCTGGGCGACAAACGCCGGCCAGTCCTTTTGATGCAGCCAGCTGCCGCGCAGATGCTGCGGATGGGCACCGCTCGGCGGTTCGGACTGCCCGGGCCATGGATACAGCAGATAACCGCCCAGCCACAACTGCGCACTGAACGACTCGATATCCAGCGCCGCGAGGGCCTCGCGGCTTTCCGGGCGGGCGGAAATCGGTAGCTGGTGCTCGCTCAGGTGGGCCAGTTTGCGGTCCAGTCGATCATGGCAGCCGGGGCCGAGCCACTGCGCCGGATCGCGGCCGTCACCGTTCTGCGGGCCGAGGTAGAGCTTGATCGCCAGTTCCAGATGATGCACGCCGTCACGGTCGCGCAGCAGCATGTCCAGTTCACCCAGGGTGTGGCCTTCGCGGCGGATCGGCAGGTTGGCGGCGATCAGTTCGATGCCCGGCGCGTGTTCCACCGCAAACTGCCACAACCGCTCGTAATACAGGCCCAGGCGCCGGGTGCGGGCCTGGGACAGCCATTGCAGCAGACCATAGCTGTCACGATCGAGCCGATGCAGCCAGTGCGCCAGTCGCTCAGGGTCATGCACCCAGTCGCTGCCGGCCAGTGGATGACGTTGCGGCCACGGCGTGGCGTCGAGCATCGGCGGGGCGAGGATCACCCACGCCAGATCGCGCACTTCAGGATGGCGCAATTGGTGGGGCAACTGGAGCAAATCGGGAAATAGGATCATCTTGCGAGCATAGCCTTAAACACAGGCGCACTCTTGGGCTGAAAGGGTTTTGTCTATCCGGCGCTTTCGCCCATAATCGTCGTTTTCGCCGTCGCAGCCCCCCGCAGGAGTCCCATGGAGCAATTTCGTAATATCGGCATCATCGGTCGCCTGGGCAGTTCCCAGGTGCTGGATACCGTCCGCCGACTGAAACGCTTTCTGCTCGATCGTCACCTGCATGTGATCCTCGAAGACACCATCGCCGAAGTCCTGCCCGGCCACGGCCTGCAAACCTCGTCGCGCAAGATGCTCGGCGAAGTCTGCGACATGGTCATCGTCGTCGGCGGTGACGGCAGCCTGCTTGGTGCGGCAAGAGCGCTGGCCAAGCACAACATTCCGGTGCTCGGGATCAACCGTGGCAGCCTCGGCTTTCTCACCGACATCCGCCCCGACGAGCTGGAAATCAAGGTCGCCGAAGTGCTCGACGGCCACTATCTGGTGGAAAACCGCTTCCTGCTGCAGGCCGAAGTCCGCCGCCACGCCGAGGCCATCGGCCAGGGCGATGCGCTGAACGACGTGGTGCTGCACCCGGGCAAATCGACGCGGATGATCGAGTTCGAGCTGTACATCGACGGCCAGTTCGTCTGCAGCCAGAAGGCCGACGGCCTGATCGTCGCCACGCCGACCGGTTCTACCGCGTACGCATTGTCGGCCGGTGGCCCGATCATGCATCCCAAGCTCGACGCTATTGTGATTGTGCCGATGTACCCCCATACCTTGTCGGGCAGGCCAATTGTGGTCGATGGCAACAGTGAGCTGAAAATCGTCGTGTCCAAAGATATGCAGATTTACCCGCAAGTCTCCTGCGACGGGCAGAACCACTTCACCTGCGCGCCGGGTGACACCATCACCGTCAGCAAGAAAGCGCAGAAGCTGCGGCTGATCCATCCGCTCGACCACAACTACTACGAAGTCTGCCGGACCAAGCTCGGCTGGGGCAGCAAGTTGGGTGGTGGAGGCGACTGATGCTCGATCCCGCGCGCAGTTATGACTTGATCGGTGACGTGCACGGATGCGCCCTGACCCTGGAACACCTGCTGGACCGACTCGGCTACCACAAGCAGGGCGGGGTCTGGCGGCATCCTTCGCGCATGGCCGTGTTTGTCGGCGACATCATCGACCGTGGCCCGCGGATTCGCGAGGCGCTGCACATCGTCCACGACATGGTCGAGGCCGGTCAGGCGTTGTGCATCATGGGCAACCACGAATTCAACGCGCTGGGCTGGAGCACACCGGCTCCGCCCGGCAGCGGCAAGCAGTTCGTGCGCGAGCACACGCCACGCCATGCCCGTTTGCTGCACGAAACCCTGACCCAGTTCGAAGACCATCCCGGTGACTGGCACGACTTCCAGCAATGGTTCTACCAACTGCCGCTGTTCGTTGATGCCGGACGTTTTCGAGTCGTACATGCCTGCTGGGATGCCGGCCTGATCGAGCCGTTGCGTGCGCTGTTCCCCGATGGCTGCATCGATGAGCACTTCCTTCAGGCTTCCGCCGTGCCGGGCAGTTTTGCCTGCACCGTGTTCGATCGCCTGCTGCGCGGCACCGACATGCGCCTGCCGGATGGCCTGACCATGACCAGCGGCGACGGTCTGGTGCGTTCGTTCTTCCGCACCAAATTCTGGGAAGACGATCCGCAGACCTACGGTGACATCGTGTTCCAGCCCGACGCCTTGCCGGAGCCGGTGGCGCAGAAGCCGCTGACCTCCAGCGAAAAGAATTCCCTGTTGCGCTACGGCGTCGATGAGCCGTTGCTGTTCGTCGGTCACTACTGGCGCAGCGGCAAACCGGCGCCGATTCGCCCGAACCTCGCGTGCCTGGATTACAGCGCCGTGCTCTACGGCAAACTGGTGGCTTATCGTCTGGATCAGGAAACCCGCCTGGATCCGCATAAATTTGTCTGGGTCGATGTCGAGCGGCCGGAGGTGCTGCGATGAGCGCGGTAGCGGTATTGCGTCTGCCATTGGCGGCGGACCTGAGTGGTTTCGTCAAACTGCTGCAACGCATGCAGGTGCCGCATCGCGTCAGCGAAGAGTCGGGCGAGCAGGTGCTGTGGGTACCGTCGGAAATCAGCGAAGACGTGCGCTCTCTGTACGAACGCTTCCCGGCGGGTGACCCGGATCAGCAACTGGATGTTCCGGTGGCGCCGACCTTCAAGCGGCCGAGCTTCGCCGAGCAACTGAAACACGCCAGGGCCACCGGGTTCATTCTGCTGCTGAGCCTGATCGTCGGCGGGTTGACGTTCCTTGGCGATAACCTCGACACCATGCGTTGGCTGACCTTCCTCGATTTCCGGGTGGTAGGCGACTACATCCACTTCACACCGCTGGCCGACAGCCTGGCGGCAGGGCAGTGGTGGCGCCTGTTCACGCCGATGCTGATCCACTTCGGCATTCTGCACCTGGCCATGAACGGCATGTGGTACTGGGAACTGGGGCGGCGCATC
The DNA here is from genome assembly GCF_012974785.1 of Pseudomonas fluorescens. Lineage (GTDB taxonomy): Bacteria > Pseudomonadota > Gammaproteobacteria > Pseudomonadales > Pseudomonadaceae > Aquipseudomonas > Aquipseudomonas fluorescens_BT. Next base: position 2,491,735 of record NZ_CP027561.1, read on the forward strand.
GAGTCGCGCCAGGGCAGTATCAACCTGATCGGCCTGACGCTGCTGTTCAGCCTCGTTTCCAACTATGCGCAGTTTGCCTGGAGCGGTCCCAGCCTGTTTGGCGGCCTGTCCGGCGTGCTTTACGGGCTGCTCGGCCACTGCTGGATCTTCCAGTTGCTGGCACCGAACCCGGCCTATCGTCTGCCCCGCGGCGTGCTGGTGATGATGCTGGTGTGGTTGCTGGTGTGCATGTCCGGGCTGATCTCGATGATCGGTTTCGGCCAGATCGCCAACGCCGCCCACGTCGGCGGGTTACTCATCGGATGCTTCACCGGTTTGTTGGGCGGTTTGTACAACCGCCGTAAACTGGCCGCCTGAATTTTTGAATAAAGAGCACGGAGACCCTGATGTCCTCTTTTAACGATTTGATCAAGAACATCACCCCGGACATCTACCAGAGCCTGAAACTGGCCGTAGAGATCGGCAAATGGTCCGACGGTGGCAAGCTCACCGCCGAACAGCGCGAGCTGTCGCTACAGGCGATGATCGCCTGGGAAATCCAGAACCTGCCTGAAGAAGAGCGCACCGGTTACATGGGCCCGCAGGAATGTGCATCGAAGTCGATCGAAGTGCCGAACATCCTGTTCAAGTCGGACGCCCTCCATTGATCGAGATTGGCCGCGGTGCAATCAGCAAAATGTCGGCGCGCCTGGACGGGCCGAACGTGCAATATGCGTTTCGTCTGGATGACGTCGAGGTGCCGGTCAACCCGTTGATCGGCACGACGGTGCGTCTGGAATACCTGGGGGCGATCCATTGCACCCATTGTGGACGCAAGACCAAGACCAGTTTCAGTCAGGGCTACTGCTACCCGTGCATGACCAGGCTGGCTCAGTGCGACGTGTGCATCATGAGTCCGGAGCGCTGCCATTTCGAGGCCGGCACCTGCCGGGAGCCGGAGTGGGGTGAGAAGTTCTGCATGACCGACCACGTCGTCTACCTGGCCAACTCGTCGGGAATCAAGGTCGGCATCACCCGCGCCACTCAGTTGCCGACCCGCTGGCTCGACCAGGGCGCGAGCCAGGCGCTGCCGATCATGCGCGTCGCCACGCGGCAGCAGTCGGGCTTCGTCGAAGACCTGTTCCGCAGTCAGGTGGCGGACAAGACCAACTGGCGCGCCTTGCTCAAGGGCGACGCGGCGGCGGTGGATCTGGCGCAGGTGCGCGATCAACTGTTCGCCAGTTGCGCCGAAGGCCTGCAAGGCTTGCAGGAACGTTTCGGTTTGCAGGCGATTCAGCCGGTGACCGACGTCGAGCCGCTGGAAATCCGTTACCCGGTCGAGCAGTACCCGGCCAAGATTGTCAGCTTCAACCTGGACAAGAACCCGATAGCCGAAGGCACGCTGCTGGGGATCAAGGGCCAGTACCTGATCTTCGACACCGGCGTGATCAACATTCGCAAGTACACGGCCTATCAGCTCGCCGTGCATCAATAAGGACTTCAGCATGCGCACCGAACAACCGAAGATGATTTACCTGAAGGACTATCAGGCGCCCGAGTACCTGATCGACGAAACACACCTGACCTTCGAGTTGTTCGAGGACCACAGTCTGGTCCACGCGCAACTGGTGATGCGCCGCAACCCGGCCCGTGGCCCGGGCCTGCCGCCGCTGGTGCTCGATGGCCAGCAGCTGGAACTGCTCTCGGTGACCCTGGCCGACCAGGAGCTGAGCGCCGCCGACTACCAACTGACGGAGAATCATCTGACCCTGCAACCGGCCAGCGAAACCTTCACGGTCGACACCAGCGTCAGGATCCACCCGGAAACCAACACCGCACTGGAAGGCCTGTACAAGTCCGGCACGATGTTCTGCACCCAGTGCGAGGCCGAAGGTTTCCGCAAGATCACCTATTACCTCGACCGCCCGGACGTGATGAGCAAGTTCACCACCACCGTGGTCGCCGAGCAACACAGCTATCCGGTGTTGCTGTCCAACGGCAACCCGATCGCCAGCGGTCCCGGCGAAGACGGCCGGCACTGGGCGACCTGGGAAGACCCGTTCATGAAACCGGCGTACCTGTTCGCACTGGTGGCCGGTGACTTGTGGTGCGTTGAAGACAGCTTCACCACCATGACCAACCGCAACGTGGCGCTGCGCATTTACGTCGAGCCGGAAAACATCGACAAGTGCCAGCACGCCATGAACAGCCTGAAGAAGTCGATGCGCTGGGACGAAGAGGTCTACGGTCGCGAGTACGATCTGGACATCTTCATGATCGTCGCCGTGAACGACTTCAACATGGGCGCGATGGAGAACAAGGGCCTCAACATCTTCAACTCCAGCGCCGTACTGGCCCGCGCCGAAACCGCCACCGACGCCGCGCACCAGCGGGTTGAAGCGATCGTCGCTCACGAATACTTCCACAACTGGTCGGGCAACCGCGTGACCTGCCGCGACTGGTTTCAGCTGTCGCTGAAAGAAGGCTTCACGGTGTTCCGCGACGCCGGTTTCTCGTCCGACATGAACTCGGCCACGGTTAAGCGCATTCAAGATGTGGCCTATCTGCGTACCCACCAGTTCGCCGAAGATGCAGGCCCGATGGCCCACGCCGTGCGCCCGGACAGCTTCATCGAGATTTCCAACTTCTACACCCTGACCGTGTACGAAAAGGGTTCGGAAGTGGTTGGCATGATCCACACCCTGCTGGGCGCCGAAGGCTTCCGCAAGGGCAGCGACCTGTACTTTGAACGTCATGACGGCCAGGCCGTGACCTGCGATGACTTCATCAAGGCCATGGAAGATGCCAACGGCGTCGACCTGACCCAGTTCAAGCGCTGGTACAGCCAGGCCGGCACACCGCGTCTGGCGGTGAGCGAGTCTTACGACGCCGCTGCGAAAACCTACAGCCTGACCTTCCGCCAGAGCTGCCCGGAAACCCCGGACAAGGTTGAAAAACTGCCGTTCGTGATCCCGGTGGAACTGGGCCTGCTCGACAGCCAGGGCAACGAGATTGCCCTGCGTCTGGCCGGCGAAGCCTCCGCCCAAGGCACCACTCGAGTGATCTCGGTGACCGAAGCCGAACAGACCTTCACCTTCGTCGACATCGCCGAACAACCTTTGCCTTCGTTGCTGCGTGGCTTCTCGGCGCCGGTGAAACTGAGCTTCCCGTACAACCGCGATCAGTTGATGTTCCTGATGCAGCACGACACCGACGGTTTCAACCGCTGGGATGCCGGCCAGCAACTGTCGGTGCAGGTGCTGCAAGAACTGATCGGCCAGCAGCAGAAGGGCGAAAGCCTGGTGCTCGATCCACGTCTGATTTCGGCCCTGCGCACCGTGCTGTCGGACGAGTCGCTGGATCAGGCGATGGTCGCGGAAATGCTCTCGCTGCCAAGCGAAGCCTACCTGACCGAAATCAGCGAAATCGCCGACGTGGACGCGATCCACACCGCCCGCGAGTTCGCCCGTCAGCAACTGGCGGACAACCTGTTCGAAGCGCTGTGGCTGCGTTATCAAGCCAACCGCGAGCTGTCGAAGCAAACCCCGTACGTGGCCGAGGCCGAGCATTTCGCCCGTCGCGCGTTGCAGAACATCGCGCTGTCGTACCTGATGCTCAGCGGCAAGCCGCAAGTGCTGGCGGCAACCCTGGAACAGTTCGACAGCTGCGACAACATGACCGAGCGCCTGACCGCGCTGGCGGTGCTGGTCAACTCGCCGTTCGACGACGAGAAAGCCAAAGCCCTGGCCAGTTTCGCCGAGCACTTCAAGGACAATCCGCTGGTCATGGATCAGTGGTTCAGCGTGCAGGCCGGCAGCACCTTGCCGGGCGGTCTGGCGCGGGTCAAAGCGCTGATGCAGCACCCGGCGTTCAACATCAAGAATCCGAACAAGGTGCGTGCGCTGGTCGGAGCGTTCGCCGGGCAGAACCTGATCAACTTCCATGCGGCGGATGGTTCGGGCTATCGCTTCCTCGCGGATCTGGTGATCGAGCTGAACGGCTTCAACCCGCAGATCGCTTCGCGCCAACTGGCGCCGCTGACCCGCTGGCGCAAGTATGACAGCGCTCGTCAGGCGCTGATGAAGGCGGAGCTGGAGCGGATTCTCGCGTCCGGTCAGCTGTCCAGTGATGTGTATGAAGTGGTCAGCAAAAGCCTGGCGTAAGCCGGGATAGCACCGCTCAAAACTGTGGGAGCGAGCCTGCTCGCGAATGCGGTAGTCCAGACGACATCTCCGTGTCTGATACTCCCTCTTCGCGAGCAGGCTCGCTCCCACAGTTGTTTTGCGTTCCCTCCGTTACTTCAGATCAAACCGATCCAGATCCATCACCTTCGCCCAGGCCGCAACGAAGTCTGTGACGAACTTTTCTTTCGCATCGGAACTGGCATACACCTCGGCCAGCGCCCGCAGCACCGAGTTGGAACCGAACACCAGATCGACCCGGGTCGCCGTCCATTTCACGCTGCCGGTTTTACGATCCCGGCCTTCGAACTCGGTTTTCGATGTCGGTTTCCATTCCACGCCCATGTCCAGCAGATTGCGGAAGAAGTCGTTGGTCAGGGTGCCGGGCTTGTCGGTGAATACCCCGTGTCTGGTTTTGCCGACGTTGGTGTCCAGCACGCGCAGGCCGCCGATCAGTACGGTCATTTCCGGGGCGGAAAGGGTCAGCAGTTGCGCCTTGTCGATCAGCAACGCCTCGGCCGGCACGCGGTAGGTGTTGGCGGCGTAATTGCGGAAGCCGTCGGTGTGCGGTTCGAGGAAGCCAAACGACTCGACGTCGGTTTGCTCCTGAGTTGCATCCGTGCGCCCCGGATTGAACGGCACGGTCACCGTGTGCCCGGCGTTTTTCGCCGCTTGCTCGACCCCGGCGTTACCGGCCAGCACGATCAGGTCCGCCAGCGAAACTTGCTTGCCCGACGCCCCGGCATTGAACTCGTTCTGAATGCCTTCCAGAATCTTCAACACTTTGTCCAGTTGCTCCGGCTGGTTGGCCTGCCAGAACTTCTGCGGTGCCAGACGCAGACGCCCGCCATTGGCGCCGCCACGTTTGTCCGAACCCCGGAAGGTCGACGCGGCTGCCCACGCGGTAGAGACCAGTTCCGAAATGGACAGCCCGGACGCCAGCACTTTGCCTTTCAACGCCCTGATATCGCTGTCGTCCACCAGTGGATGCGTGGCCTCGGGAATCGGGTCTTGCCACAGCAACTCTTCTTGAGGCAATTCCGGGCCGAGATAGCGTGACAGCGGGCCCATGTCGCGGTGGATCAGCTTGTACCAGGCGCGGGCGAAGGCGTCGGCCAGTTGATCGGGATTGGCCAGGAAGCGCCGCGAAATCTTCTCGTAGGCCGGGTCGAAACGCAGGGCCAGGTCGGAAGTGAGCATGGTCGGGTCGATGCGTTTGTTCGGGTCGTGGGCATGGGGAATGGTGCCGGCACCGGCGCCGTTTTTCGGTTTCCACTGATGGGCACCGGCCGGGCTCTTGGTCAGTTCCCACTCGAAGCCGAACAGGTTTTCCAGGTAGTTGTTGCTCCACTTCGTCGGGGTGGTGGTCCAGGTTACTTCCAGGCCGCTGGTGATGGTGTCGGCGCCCTTGCCGGTGCCGAAGCTGTTTTTCCAGCCCAGACCTTGCTCTTCGAGGCCGGCGGCTTCCGGTTCCGGGCCGACGTTATCGGCCGGGCCGGCACCGTGGGTCTTGCCGAAGGCGTGGCCGCCGGCGATCAGGGCGACGGTTTCTTCGTCGTTCATGGCCATGCGGCCGAAGGTTTCGCGGATGTCCTTGGCCGAGGCCACCGGGTCGGGATTGCCTTCCGGGCCTTCCGGGTTCACGTAGATCAGGCCCATCTGCACGGCGGCCAGCGGATTTTCCAGGTTGCGTTCGCCCTGATTGGTGCGGCTCTGTTCATGGCCGTGCTCGGCAGGTTCGGCCACCAGCGTGCCGTCGCCCGGTTCCTGCATGGCTTCGGGGTGTTTGCCGTAACGGGTGTCGCCGCCCAGCCAGGTGTTTTCCGAACCCCAGTAAACGTCTTCGTCCGGTTCCCACACATCAGGACGACCGCCGGAAAAACCAAAGGTCTTGAAGCCCATGGATTCCAGCGCGACGTTGCCGGTGAGGACGATCAGGTCGGCCCAGGAAATGTTGCGACCGTATTTCTGCTTGATCGGCCACAGCAGGCGGCGGGCCTTGTCGAGGCTGACGTTGTCCGGCCAGCTGTTGAGCGGGGCGAAGCGTTGCTGGCCGGAACCGGCGCCGCCACGGCCGTCAGCGGTGCGATAGGTGCCGGCGCTGTGCCAGGCCATGCGGATGAAGAGCGGGCCGTAGTGGCCGAAGTCCGCTGGCCACCACTCCTGAGAGTCGGTCATCAGCGCCGTCAGATCGCGTTTGAGGGCCTGGAAATCCAGGCTTTTGAAAGCCTTGGCGTAGTCGAAGTCCGGGCCCATCGGATCGGAGGCGGGCGAGTGCTGACTCAGGATTTTCAGGTTCAGTTGATTCGGCCACCAATCGCGGTTCGTCGTGCCACCGCCGGCGGCGTGATTGAACGGGCATTTCGATTCATTTGCCATGTTCGGGTCCTTATCAGGTCTTCTGCGGCCGGCTCGTGCCGACTTCGGAGTAGTAAGGCTAGACCCGACTCGGGATGTCGGCTAATAGGCCGACTATTGGTGGCCGATAGGCAAAGTCTTTTACCGCCCTCTGCGGTGGATTTTTCTGGAAATGCACAGACCGTTCGTTCGCGAGTGGCAGGGTTGAGCGCTGAAAGTCCCGCGCTTGAGCGGTTGTCGTAAACATCGTGGCAAGAATCGTGATGGCCATTGGAAATGTTATTGTATAACATAAAAATGATTTCATCTGATCGATGTCACTGACATGTCCGCGTGGCAGTGGCGTCGGTCCCGTCCTTTCTGCCTTACGGAATTCTAGAAATGTCTGCCCGTTTTCCCTCCTTCCAGCCCAGCCTGCTGGCCTCCGCGCTGCTGATCGCATCCCCCGCGTTCGCTGCCGACCCCCTCGAACTGCAACCCCAAGTCATCACTGCCAATCCACTGGGCAGCCAGACCCTCGCGTCGCCCTCGACCGTGCTGAGCGGTGATGACCTGACGCTGCAGCAGAAAGGCAGTCTGGGCGAAACCCTGAACAAGCAGCCGGGGGTGTCATCGTCTTATTTCGGCCCAGGCGCGAGTCGTCCGATCATTCGTGGGCAGGACGGCGATCGCATTCGCATCCTGCGTAACGGCGTTGGCGCGCTCGATGCCTCGTCGCTGTCCTACGATCACGCGGTGCCGCTGGATCCGGTCAACGTCGAACGCATCGAGATCGTCCGTGGCCCGGCCGCGTTGCTTTACGGCGGCAGCGCCATCGGCGGGGTGGTCAACACCTTCGACAACCGGATTCCGACCGAAGCCATCGACGGCATTCACGGCGCCGGCGAACTGCGCTATGGCGGCGCCGATACCACTCGCAGCAGCGCGGGCAAACTGGAGGCCGGTAACGGTCAGTTTGCCTTGCACCTGGACGCCAGCGCCCGCGAGTTCAATGACCTGAAGATTCCCGGCTACGCCAAAACCGGCCGCGAACGGGCGAACGACGATGGCGATTCGAAGAAACATCGGCTGGCCAACAGCGACGGTCGTCAGGACGGCGGCGCGGTCGGCGGGTCGTACACCTGGGATGACGGTTATGCGGGGCTGTCGTACAGCAACTACGACTCCAACTACGGCTCGCCGGCCGAAGACGACGTGCGGATTCGCATGCAGCAGGAGCACTACGCGTTCGCCTCGGAAATCCGCAACCTCGACGGCCCGTTCAGTTCGGTCAAGTTCGACGCCGGGTACACCGATTATCAGCACCGCGAGATCGAGGGTGGCGAGGTCGGTACCACGTTCAAGAACAAGGGCTACGAAGCCCGGGTCGAGGCCCGACACCAGCCGTTGGGACCGTTCAACGGTGTGGTTGGCGCACAGGTCAGCCGTAATGAATTCTCCGCACTGGGCGAAGAAGCCTTCGTGCCGCACACCGATACCAATGCCGGCGCACTGTTCGTTCTGGAAGAGCTGCAAGCCACGGATCGTTTGCTGTTCACCCTCGGCGGTCGCCTGGAGCACACCACGGTCGACCCGGATGCCAAAGGCAACGAGCGCTTCGCCAATGCTGACCGCTCCAGCAGTTTCACCGCCGGCAGCCTGTCGTCCGGCGCGGTGTACACGCTGACGCCGATCTGGTCGGTCGCCGCCACGCTGGGCTATACCGAACGGGCACCGACGTTCTACGAGCTGTACGCCAACGGCGCCCACGTCGCGACCGGCACTTATGAAGTCGGGGATGCGGGTCTTTCGAAGGAAAAAGCCGTCTCCAGCGATCTGGCATTGCGTTTCGACAATGGCACGCACAAGGGCAGCGTCGGCGTGTTCTACAGCCACTACTCCAATTACATCGGTCTGCTCGGCACCGGACGCACCCTCAATGATGAAGGCGAAGAAGACGCCGCCGGCATTCCCGAATATGCCTACTCCGGTGTCCGTGCGCGCTTCAGCGGCATCGAAGCCCAGGACCGCTGGAAACTCGGCGAGAGCGCCTATGGCAAGTTCGCGCTGGAATTGTCGGGCGATTACACCCGGGCCAAGAACCTCGACAACGGTCAGGATCTGCCGCGCATCGCGCCGTTGCGCCTGAACACCGGGCTGCTGTGGGAGCTGGATCGCTGGCAGGCGCGGATCGATGTGGAGCACGCCAGTTCCCAGCATCGGGTGCCGGACAATGAAAGCAGCACCGATGGCTACACCACGCTGGGTGCCAATGTGGGGTATCACTTTGACGTCGGCCAGAGCAAATGGCTGGCCTTCGTCAATGCCGAGAACCTGACCAACCAGACCGTGCGCTATGCCAGCTCGATTCTGCGCGACATTGCGCCGGCAGAAGGGCGAAGCATTCAGGTCGGTTTGCGCACCACGTTCTGATCGTTCCCCGCGATCTTGCGCCAGCGTCCCGCGAATCGCGCGACGCTGGCGCCGACATCAGCTCGATTGAGCGGTGTCGTCCTCGGGGATTTCTTCCAGCAGATCCTGTTGCCCCGGCAATTCGGTGATCACGCTGAAATCCGTGACCTCCACCGCACCCAGTCCGTAGCCCAGCAAATGGAACGAGAAGGCTTTGCGCGGTTGCGGGTTGTCGAAGCTGAAATCCATCTCCAATGGCTGATCCGCCGTGGCGACCATTTCCGATGGCAGGCCCAGTTGCACGTCCTGCTCGAATTCCTTGGCCTTGAGCTGGATGTACGCCGTCTGTTGCGGATCCATCGACCGCACGGTCAGGCGCACGCGGGTGTGTGAGCCCTTGGGCATTTCCAGGTACTGCGCGCCGATCAGGTTGTCGGCCCAGTCATCCTTGATCTGCGCTTGCAGCGGGATGACGTTGTCGCTGCCGAACTGATAGCGCTGATTGAGCGGGGTGCGCAACAGCGACAGGTCCAGCGCATCGGCGCGGGCTGCAATCTGCCGCGCATTCTGGCCGCTGGCATTGCCCTTGAATGTGGCGCTTTCGGCGATGAAGCCTTCGCTGGCATAAGCGCGGCAACGTCGCGGCATGTCGCATTCGGTGAGGACGCCGTGGCCGTCGTGGTAGCGCAGTTTGCCGTTGGTGAACGACATGATTTCGCGACCGGTGTCGTAGTCGCGAAACAGCGAGCGGCCGCTGAGTGCAGCAGGTACCGGCAGGTCAAAGTAGTCGAGGATCGATGCACTCAAGTCGACATGCCCGTAGACCCCGGCGTTCAGGTGCGGCAACCGGGCCTGTTCCGGCGCAAGCGTCAGGTTGAAACCCCAGGACGACGCCAGTCGCACGCCATCGATGCCATGGGATTCGTCCGACGTGATCACCACCAGCGTGTCTTTCAGCACGCCCTGATGTTCGAGGCCGCTGAGGAACTGGTCCAGGGCATCGTCCAGGTAACCGACGGCGGCCTGTTTCGGTGTGTCGTAGCGTTGCAGGTATTCATCCGGCGCGGAGTAGGGCTGATGGGTGCCGACGGTCAGCAGTGTCAACATCCACGGTTTTTTCTGTTTGTTCAGTTGGCCGACGTAACTCAGCGCGCCTTCGAAGAAGGCCTTGTCGTCCTTGCCCCAAGGGAATTCCAGGTAGTTGGCGTTGGTGAACCACTCAAGGCCATGCGTCACATCGAAGCCGATGTGCGGCATGATCTTGTCTTTGGCCATGAAGCGCAGGCCGGCGCCTTGCAGGTAGTGGGTGCTGAAGCCGTGCTGGCGCAACTGGGCCGGCAGGCAGGCCTGATTGCGTTCGTTCTGGGTCAGCATTTCCACGCCTTTGGGCGTGCCGTTGTTCAACTTGTCGTAATCGCCGCAGAGCATGGCGTACAGGCCGCGAATGGTCTGGTGCGTGTGCAGCACGTAGTCGGGCGTGTTCATGCCGCGCTCGGCCCAGCGGCTGAGCCTGGGCATCAGGTCTTCCTGATAATGGCTGCCGATGGCTTCGCGATTGGCGCGGATATAAGCACCGGGAATGCCTTCGACCGCAACGATCAGCACGTTGCGCGCCTGACCTTTTGCCGCCAGCAAGGAGTGGCCATTCAAGTCGAGGTCGGTGAGCCCGGCCATCGATGGCGCCGGAGCTTCGCTGCCACCTTCCAGCCATTCCTCGGCCTGCATCTGCGCGTCGGCCACTTGCGTGGCGAGCAATTGGTGGGGCAGGTTGTACAGACGCCATGGGTCGGCGTCGCTCGGCGAAAGGTTCTGTGCGCCCCAATGGGCGGCGAACAGCAACACCGGTGCCGCCCACACAGCGCGGGGAAGGGCCGGAGCCGGTGCTCGACGGTTCGCCCATTGTGCGCTCAGCCACAGTATCAAACCCAGCAACAGCGCGCCGGCCACCGCCGGATGGGCGAAACCGCCGCCGGTGGAGTTTTCCACGAATTGCGGGTCGATCAGGTAATGCAGATCCTGAGGGTTGGGCAAGCGTCCGACTGCGCTGACCAGTTCCGCCGTCGCCAGCGCCAGCAGTCCCCAGAACACCAGCACCGGCAGGGCCAGCCACCACGGCCGGCGATGCAACAGAACCACCAGCAGGCTGCCGATGGCCAGGTCCGACAGATAGCCGAACAGGCTCGACCAGCCGAGTGCCGCACGCAGGCACACCGGCACGATCAGTACCAGAAAAATCAAAGAGAGAAGACGGGCGTCGGGGTGCCGAAACCGTTGAAAAAGAGCGCTCACAAAAAAGACCTTCCAGCCATCAAACCGTCATAAAAGTGTGCGCGATGATACCAAGGGTGGGCTGTCTGATCGCCCTTTTAAACACATGGCTGATCTGCTCCGGTATGCGACAAATTGGGCTTGAAACCCTGAACGGCGTTCGTGTCAGCCCGATAGCGGCGAATGGACGGGGGGGGGCGCGACGGCAAATTTATTGTTTCAGGCTGTTTAAGGTCTGCAACCCCAGGCCCACGCCGGCTGCGTTTCTGGACAGGGAAATAGCCACTCAGTAGCATTCGAAACCGACGGCTTTTCCCTTTGCACGTCGTCCAGCGTGGAACTCTCAAGGAGCAGGCATGCAAGCGTTCACCTGGGGAAAGCGCCTCGTCGAGTTCGATGACTTCAGAGGAATAATCGTGCGCCGTGAGCGAACTTCGACGCCGACGGGCGTGCGTCAGGATCGATAATGGGGCCGGACTGCACAGGCTGATCTGTTGCGGGATCTGTTCCACAACCTGCCAGTCAGTCAGGGGGAGGCGACCTCGGAGCTCTACGGCCGGGCGCTTGCAGCGCCTGGATTATCCGGAATATCGATTCACCAAGGGACAGGCATGAAAGATTACATTTACGGCAGCGTCCAGATCGAATTCTGGAGTTGGGAAGGGGTGGTCGTACGCGCTGACCGGCTCAGTGAGCCCCGCGGACGGGTCGAAGGGATCATCTGGGTCCGCGCGGATAATGGTGATGAATATCCGGTCGACGTTTCATCGTTGACCTTTCAAGTGCATCCGGATGATGAGGTCTACATCCTCTGTGGCCAGAACAAAGTGACGGGCGCCTCAACCAATGTATTTCTGTACAACGCGCGCAACGACTTTGGTCACTTGCTCGGTGGACCAGAAGAACTCTACAAGGCTCTGGTCGAAACCAAGCGTTTCAATCTGGAACTCTGGAGTTCAGTGTTACTCGGTTTCGTGGCGGGCTGGTATATCGATGGCTGGGGGCTGTTGGCGGCGCCAGCACTTTATGTGTTCCTGCGTATAGGCAAAGTCGTACGAAAGAAACGCTGGAGTGCAGGGTTTGCAAGGCATGTCGAGAGGATGATCACTCAGCAATACCAGCGAGACGTCGTTCTTGATGCGCTGGCTCGAAATATCGAATAACCGCTGTTGAGCGGCAAGACCGGTTGGCGTTGAAGCTACGGGTGCGAGCACATGCTCAAAAAAAGGGGCGGCCTGATCATCGATCGGGCCGCCCCTTTTTTACCGCTCAGTCAGATCAATGCATCTTGCTGTGATCGTGGCCTTCCATGTTGGTCAGCGAGCGCACCGGCGCCTGGACTTCGATGGCTTGTTTCTCGCCCTTGGCGTTTTCCACGGTCAGAGTCAGCGGCACGTTGTCGCCTTCCTTCAGTTGACCTTTCAGGCCCATCAGCATCACGTGGTAGCCATTCGGATCGAACTTCACAGCCTTGCCGGCCGGCAAGTCGACCGAGTTGACCGGGCCCATGCTCATCACGTCGTTCTTCATGGTCATTTCGTGAATCTGCACGTCTTTGGCCACCGGCGACGCAACGTTGAGCAGCTTGCTGTCGCTGTCGGCCGTAACGGTCATGAACGCTCCGCTGGCCGACTGGCTTGGAACGGTTGCACGGACCCAGGCATCATCGACCGTGGTCTGCGCCGAAACCTGGAAAGCCAGGCCCAGCAGGGACAGGCCCAGTGCGGCACGTTTGATGTTGTTCAGAAAAGGGTTCATCAGCAGACCTCCATGACGGTAAGCAAGTCTTCCGTACACTCTTGTGCAGAAAGCGATTGGGACAGACCCACGCGCAGGTTGCCGCGGGTGTCGTAGACATAACTGGTGGCCGTGTGCGACAGGGTGTAGGTGTCGCCGGCAGGGACTTTTTCGTAGAAGACGTCGAATTCCTTGGCGGTTGCCTTGGTTTCCTCAAGGGTCCCGTACAGGGCGACGAAGCTTGGGTCGAAGGTCTTGACGTAGGTGTCGAGGATTTGCGGCGTGTCGCGTTCCGGGTCGAGGGTGATGAACACCACTTGCAAGATGTCGCCGTCCTTGCCCATCAGCTTCTTGATTTTTGCCGCGCGGGCCAGCGTCGTCGGGCAGACGGCCGGGCACTGGGTGAAACCGAAGAAGATCATCGGCATCAGGCCGCGAAAGCTCGACAGCGTCACGGTGTTGCCTTCGGTGTCCTTGAGCTTGAAGGTGCGTCCCAGGATCTTGTCACTCAGATCCTTGCCGTACTTGTACGACAGTTGGCCGCGGGTGTCGCAGCCGGCGAGCAGGCCCAGACCGAGCACACCCATTCCCGCAAGCACCTTGCGGCGAGTCAACAAAGCCGTCATCTAATACCGCCCTTTGCAGCCCGCCGGTCGACAAGACAGGCGGGGGGTTAACCGTAAAAGCGGCGCATGATACCAAAATGAACCGGCAGGTCGGTTTTTGATCACCGATGGATGTCAGATCTGCCGACAAAAGGTGTAAGAAAACATGACGCAGGGTGAGGGGGGGGCATCTCTCTAGTTGTATCAAGGGATGATTTTCATATCGTCAGCGATAACAACCCCACTGGGCGATGACCGGAACAGGCAATTGACGACAGCGCCCAGGTTGTTCATCAGAAACCACAGGGGAAGTGTGCATTCCATCGTCGGAGTACCCAGGAAATTCGTCATGTGCAGATCTACTGAGGTGTTGGTTCCGGTAAAGATAAGTTGTTCTATGTTTGCGCCAGCCAGGGTTTGAATCCTCGCACCGGGGGGGCTGACCTTTGCCAGGGAAAGGGTCTTGGTCGCGGGGTCGAAACCCTCGATGTCATAGGGCAAGAACTGAGTGAATTTATCCGCCATGGAATGTGCTCCCTTCGTTGATCTCGGCAACTTCCGAGTAAAGGGAGCATATGAGTCCACTCTGTTTATCTTCTACTGTCACTTCTGACAGTTATTCAGACCGATATGGAATAGTGGGCAACGCCATTTATTGACATCGTATATATAAAGTTACTGAAGATTTGATGCCTCATCAGCACTCCAGCCTCCGCCCAGCGCGGTGTAAAGGTTCACCTGTGCGACCAGTTGCGCCAACCGGTCAGTGATCAGGCCCTGCCGGGAGCTGAACAGCGATCGTTGGGCATCGAGGAAGGTCAGGTTGCTGTCGACCCCGGTCTGATAGCGGTGCTGCGCCAGGTTGTAGTAGTCCTGGGTGGCCTGTACCAGATCGCGCTGGGCCTGAAGCTGTTGCTGATAGGTCTCCCGAGCGGCGAGGCCGTCGGAGACTTCCTGGAATGCTGTCTGAATGGTCTTTTCGTATTCGGCGACGGTGATCTCCTTCTGCAACTTCGCGTAATCGAGGCTGGCGCGCAGGCTGCCGGCGTTGAAGATCGGCAGGTTGATCTGCGGCTGGAATGTCCAGGCACCGGAGCCGCCCTTGAACAGTCCCGACAGGTCCCGACTCGATGTGCCGGCATTGGCAGTCAGGCTGACACTGGGGAAAAACGCCGCCCGGGCTGCGCCGATATTGGCGTTGGCAGCTTTCAGCTTGTATTCGGCCTGGAGAATGTCCGGCCGGCGCTGCAGTAGATCCGACGGCAACCCGGCCGGTACTTGCGCCACCAGATCACTGTCCAGCGCAAGCGCCGGGAGCGTTTCGGGAACCGGCGCACCTACCAGCAGTGTCAGGCTGTTCAAGTCTTGGGCGACCTGGCGTTGATAGCGGGCGAGGCTGGCACGAGTGCTGTCGACGCTGGTCTGCGCCTGGATCTGATCCAGCGCCGATGATTTGCCGGCCTCCCGGTTGCGGGTGGTCAGGTGCAGGCTTTTCTCGTCGGCGGCCAGGGTTTCCTGGGCCAGGGCCAGTAATTCCTGGTCAGCGCGCCAGGTCAGGTAGGCGTTGGCGACGTTGGTCACCAGGCTCAGTTGCGCACTGCGCCGGGCCTCTTCGGTGGACAGCCAGGTCAACAGCGCCTGTTCGCCGAGACTGCGAACCCGGCCGAAGAAGTCCAGCTCGTAGGCACTGATGCCGAGGTTTACGGAGTAGGTCGAGGTGATTGCCCCTTTGGTCCTGGTCACGCTGGCCGGCACCCGTTGGCGCAGCTCATTGGCATTGGCTGAAACCGCCGGCAGCAGATCGGCGCGTTGAATGCGGTATTGCGCCTGGAATGCTTCGACGTTCAGTGCCGCAACGCGCAGGTCACGGTTGTTGACCAGTGCGCTTTCAATCAATTGCTGCAACGCAGGGTCATTGAACAGCCCACGCCAGTCCTCGACAGCGGTCACGGTCTGGGTTGACGCAGGATAAGCGGGGCCTTTTGGGTACTGCGCCGCGCTGGGTGACGCCGGACGCTGGTCATCGGGAATCAGCGAGCAGCCGCCCATCAGCAACGCCATGGACAGCATGGAGATCGGCAACCTGGACATCAAACAGCCTCGTTCACAAACAGGAGTGGGCGCGAACGCCCGTAATGAGAAAACGCCGGATCAGGCCCCGGCCATCCATTTCGCCAGACCGTGACGCCCACTGACCCCGAGTTTGGCCGCGGCGCGTTTGAGGTAAGTCTCGATCGAGCTGTTCTTGACGCTCAAACGTTCGGCCATCTGCGGCACGGTGCCGCCGGTCAGCAGGCCCAGGCAGACTTCCTTCTCACGCACTGACAAGGTGATGTCGCCCAACGCCAGGCGCTCGTCGAACACCTGTTGCAACGGTGTCTGCTCCTGATCGGCCTGGAGTGGGCGCGGTTGTCGGGCGAGGATTTGCCGACGGATCTGCGCGTGACGCTCGATCAACGGCAGCAGGGTGTCGGACAGGCTTTTGAGAAACGACAGCTCCGGCAGGGAAAACACCCGGTGCGTGTGAGGGCGACAGAACGAGATGACACAGCGACGGTTAGAGGTGCGTGACACCAGGTTGCACTGGTGGACGCTGTGGTGCGGGTGTCGTTGCTGCAGCGAGGCTTTGAGTTGAATCAGCAGCGAGTCATTCATCTCGATCATCTTCTGTAACAGCGGATGATCGTCCTGACATTGCAGCGGGTCCGGGGGAGGGAAGGTATCCGGCAAACCGGCGCTGCCCAGGGCCTTGATCTCGACAACGCTGGCCTGGCGCTCGTCGAGTGTCCATTCGCTGAGATCCACCCGGTTGACCGGCACCAGGGTGTCGACCAACTGAAACATGTTGGAGGCGAATCGTTCATTCCCCGTACTGGCGATCAACTCGCCCAGTTGCCAGTAGAAATGCGGGTTTTCCATGTTGCGAAGACTGCCGGTCAGATTCATATCCTTGTCATCCCTGATTTAAAGCCATTGCCCAATCATCTGCCGTGCATACACCTGTGAAGCCGCCAATCCATCATTTCTCCTTGAAATCGATCTGCAGCCGGATTTAAGCCTATACATTTGTCCTACGTCTGTAGGGGAAAACGGGGACACAAAGTGCCACTAACTCCGGATTAATGGCGCCACGTTTCTGTCAGTCGGAAGGTTACAGGCATGTAGGACGTATCTGTACGTTCCAGTGAGAACCCCGAAAACGGCTTCAGAGCGTCAAGTCCCACGATTGCAAAGTCGTAGTCAGCGCAAGTTGATGGCGATTGTCCTACAGGATTTTCAGCCATTTCGTTCCGATTTTTTGGAGGGATGGCCGGCGGGTCGGGCCCAGTCAGCCCGCAGGGCAGCATCAGGAGGGGGGAGTTGTCCGGGTTTCACGTGTCATGCGGGTTTCGGGGCCGATGCTTGAATACGCGCCAAATCACATGAGACGGATCTTATGAACCAATTTGCTGCCGATGCGGCGGACGGTCTGTCCGCGATTTCCGAAACCTTCCCGCTGACGGCTGCCCAGCGTGATATCTGGCTCGATCAAGTGCGTCAGGGGAATTCGCCGGTGTACAACATCGGTGGTTACGTCGAACTGACCGGTGCCCTTGATCCTGCGTTGATGCAAGCGTCTCTTGAAGGCCTCGTGGCCCGGCACGACGCCCTGCGCACCAGTCTGCTGTTGGGGGCCGGTGAGCACGGTCTGCCGTTGCAGCGTTTTGCGCCATCGATGCCGGTGCCGATGCCGTTCCATGACTTCAGTGCCCATCCCGAGCCCGAGGTTGCGGCGCGCCAGTTGACTCAGGCGCGCATCGAACAGCCGTTCACGCTGGACGGCGGGCCGTTGTTCCGTTTCTGCCTCATCCGTCTCGAAGATCGCTGCCATTGGTTTTCGCTCCAGGCCCACCACCTGATTGTCGATGGCTGGGGCTTTGGCGAAATGCTCAAGTCCCTCGGCGAGATCTACAACGCCTTGGCGCTCGGGCGACTGCCGCCGGATTCGGCGCCGTCCTATGTCGACTTCATTCATGACGACGCACGGTATTACGAGTCCGCCCGCTATGCGCGTGACCGTGCGTACTGGCTGGACAAATACCGGCATCTTCCCGAACCGCTGTTGTTGCCGCGCTATCAGGAACGCTTTGCCGACGCGCCGGCACCGACGCGGATTTTCTCGCAGGTCTTTCCGGCACGCCTTCACGAACGCATGAAACAGGTGGCCCTCGAGTACGGGGCTTCGGCGTTGCACTTCCTGCTGGCGGCGATGCATGTGTATTTCAGCCGCATTGGCCAGCGTGATGAATGGGTGGTGGGCTTGCCATTGCTCAATCGTTCCGGAGCCCGTTTCAAGTCGACTCTGGGGCTGTTCACTCAGGTCAGCGCCGTGCGCATGGGGTTCGGGCGCGAGCTGGCGTTCAGTGCACTGGTCAAGGCCGTTCGTGATGAGTTGAAACAGGATTTCCGCCATCAGCGTTTTCCCCTGAGTGAGATGAACCGCGCGCTGGGTCTGCTGCGCGAGGATCGTTCACAGCTGTTCGAAGTGACCGTCTCCTACGAGCGGGACGCCCATGAATACCGGTACGCAGAGGCCCGGGGACGGGTGGTCAAAGTGTCAAACCACGAAGAGGGCACGCCGCTGTCCGTGCACCTGTTGAGCAGCCGTGGCGATGACGAGGACAGTTTGTACATGGTGTACAACGAGGCCTACTTTGACGCGGACGAAATCGCGGCGCTGTGCGAGCGATTGCTGTGGGTGCTGGAGCAGGGGCTTGAAGACACCTCGCTGGCGGTGGGCGATTTCAGTCTGAACCTGCCAGCCGAATCGACGCTGCTGCAAAAGTGGAATGACACGCGCGCGGATTACCCCAACGAGCTGACCATCCATCAGCGCATCGAAGCACAAGCGGCGGCGCGCCCAGATGCGGTGGCAGCAGAATTCCAGGGACAACGGCTGACCTATGCCGAGCTGAACCGACAGGCCAACGCCCTGGCCCATCACTTGACCGGCCTCGGTGTGCAGCCCGATGACCGCGTGGCGCTGGTCGCCCGCCGAGGGCTGGACACGTTGGTCGCGTTGCTGGCGATCCTCAAGTCCGGCGCCGGTTACGTGCCGGTCGATCCGGCGCATCCTGCGCAACGGCTGAGCTATTTGTTGAGCGACAGCGCGCCGGTCGTGGTCCTGACCCAGAGCCATCTGCATGAACGTCTGCCGGTGCTGAATGTGCCGGTGATCGACATCGACTCGCGCACTTGGCCGGTCAACGATCTCAACCCCGAGGTCTCGGGCCTGACCACCGCGCATCTGGCTTACGTGATCTACACCTCCGGCTCCACCGGCCAGCCCAAAGGCGTGATGGTCGAACATCGGACCCTGTCGAATCTGGTGGACTGGCATTGCACGGCTTTCGACCTGGGCGCGGGTCGCCACACCTCGAGCCTGGCCGGCTTCGGCTTCGACGCCATGGCCTGGGAGGTCTGGCCCGCGCTGTGTGTCGGCGCGACCCTGCACCTGGCGCCGTCCCGCGACGGCAGCGAAGACATTGACGCGCTGCTCGACTGGTGGCGTGCGCAACCGCTGGACGTGAGTTTCCTGCCGACCCCGATTGCCGAGTACGCCTTCAGTCGCCACCTCGAACACCCGACCCTGCGCACACTGTTGATCGGCGGCGATCGTCTGCGTCAGTTCAATCGCGAGCAGACGTTCGCGGTGATCAACAACTATGGCCCGACCGAAGCCACAGTGGTCGCCACCTCGGGCCGAGTCGAACCGGGGCGGACGCTGCATATCGGCAAACCCGTGAGCAATGCCACGGCCTATCTGCTGGATGATCGACAGCGTCCGGTGCCGATTGGCGTTCCCGGTGAGTTGTACGTCGGTGGTGCCGGCGTAGCGCGGGGTTACTTCAACCGGCCGGAGCTGACCGTCGAACGCTTTCTCGACGATCCATTCAGCAACCAGCCCAACGCGCGGATGTACCGCACCGGCGACCTCGCACGCTGGCGCCCGGACGGCAACATCGAGTATCTGGGCCGCAACGACGATCAGGTGAAAATCCGTGGCGTGCGCATCGAACCCGGCGAGATCGAAGCGGCGTTGAACAGCCATGAGTCGGTGCGCGATGCCGTGGTGCAGGTGCGCGACGGGCAGTTGCTGGCCTGGTTCACCGAACATCAAACGCTGGACATAATGCAGCTGCATGCCCATCTACAAACCCGTCTGCCGAGCGCAATGCTGCCTTCGGCTTACGTGCGCCTGGAGGTGTTGCCGCTGACGGCCAACGGCAAACTGGATCGCCAGGCGCTGCCGGCGCCGGGGCCGGAGGCGTTGATCCGCCGCGAGTACGAAGCTCCGCAAGGTGACGTCGAAATCCTCCTGGCGCAGATCTGGGCCGAGGTGCTGCAAGTCGAGCGAGTAGGGCGTCACGATCACTTCTTCGAACTGGGCGGGCATTCGTTGCTGGCGGTCAACCTGATCGAGCGCATGCGTCAGCTCGGCATGAGCAGCGATGTGCGCGTGCTGTTCGGCCAGCCGACCCTGGCGGCGCTGGCCGCGTCGGTGGGCAGTGGTCGCGAAGTCGAAGTGCCGGCCAATCGTATTCCGCCGGGTTGCACGCAGATCACCACGGACCTGTTGCCGTTGGTCGAGCTGGATCAAGCCACCCTCGACCGGATCATCGCCACCGTGCCGGGCGGGGCGGCCAACGTGCAGGACATCTATCCGCTGGCACCGTTGCAGGAAGGCATCCTTTATCACCACATCACCGCCGCGCAGGGCGATCCGTACCTGCTGCAATCGCAACTGGCGTTCGACAGCGTCGAGCGGGTCGAGGCCTATGCGGCCGCGCTGCGTCAGGTCATGGCGCGACACGACATCCTGCGCACTGCGGTGGTCTGGGAGGGCTTGACCACCCCGGTGCAGGTGGTCTGGCGCGAAGCCGAACTGCCGGTGCAGGAAATCACCCTCGATCCGGCCGGGGGCGATGTCCTCGCGCAACTGCACGCGCGCTTCGATGCCCGGCGTTATCGCATCGACGTCAGTCAGGCGCCGCTGATCCGGCTGATGTATGCCCGCGACCCAGCCCTCGGGCGGATCGTGGCGATTCTGTTGTTCCATCATCTGGCGCTGGATCACATCGCCCTGGAAGTCTTGCGCCATGAAATGCGTGCCAACCTGCTGGGGCTCGATGAACCGCTGCCGCCAGCGGTGCCGTATCGCAATTACGTGGCCCAGACCCGACTCGGTGTCAGCGAGCAGGAGCATGAAGCGTTCTTCCGCGAAATGCTCGCCGACATCGACGAGCCGACCCTGCCGTTCGGTTTGCAGGATGTGCAGGGTGACGGTCGCGGCATCGACGAAGCCGTGCGCACGCTTGCACCTGAACTGGACCGGCGCGTGCGCCTTCAGGCGCGACAGGCTGGCGTCAGCGTGGCCAGCCTGATTCACCTGGCCTGGGCGCAGGTGCTGGCGGCGACGTCGGGGCAGGAACATGTGGTGTTCGGCAGCGTTTTTATGGGCCGGATGCAAGGCGGCGAGGGTGCGGATCGGGCGCTCGGGGTGTTCATCAACACCTTGCCACTGCGGGTGGACATCGACCGGGGTGTGCGCGATGCCGTGCTGCTGACCCACGCCCGACTGACCGACCTGCTCGGGCACGAACATGCGTCACTGGCGCTGGCCCAGCGTTGCAGCGGCGTTGCGTCGCCGGCACCGCTGTTCAGTGCGTTGCTCAACTATCGACATACCGACCTTGAGGTGCAGGAATCGGCGTCGGACCCAGCCTGGCAAGGGATCCAGACCCTGGAGAACGAAGAGCGCACCAACTACCCGATGACCCTGAGCGTCGATGATCTGGGCAGCGCCTTGCAGATCACCACGCGAACCCTGCTGAGCATCGGCGCCCAGCGCATCGGCGACTACGTACAAACCGCGTTGCAGGCGCTGGTTGATGCCCTTGAGCAAACCCCGCAACAGTTGCTGAATCGCTTGCCGATCCTGCCGGCGGCGGAGCTTGAACAACTGCTGGTCGAGTTCAATGCCAGTGAAGTCGATTGCCCGATCGATCAGCCGCTTCAGACCTTGTTCGAGCAGCAGGTGCAACGTCGACCTGACGCCATCGCCTTGCAGGCCGGTGAACAACAGCTGACGTATCGCCAGTTGAACGAACGGGCCAATCGTCTGGCCCATCATTTGCGTGAACAAGGTGTGCAACCGGATTCCCGGGTGGCGATCTGTGTTGAGCGCAGCCTGGATCTGATAATCGGCCTGCTCGGCATTCTCAAGGCGGGCGGCGCGTATGTGCCGCTGGATCCCGACTATCCGCTGGAGCGCCTGCATTACATGCTGCAGGACAGCGCCCCGGTGGCGGTGCTGGTCCATGACGCCACCCGCAATCTGTTGGGCGATCCGGGTGTGCCGGTCATTGATTTCGACCATTGCACCTGGCAGCACGCGTCCGCCGACAATCTGCAAGTACCGGGTTTGGGCGCTGCGAATCTGGCCTACATGATCTATACCTCGGGCTCCACCGGCACGCCGAAGGGCGTGATGATCGAGCATCGAAGCGCCTGCAACATGGTGCACTGGGGCTCGCAGATCAGCCCGCCGACCGAGCACGGCGCGCTGTTGCAGAAGGCGCCGTTCAGCTTCGACAGTTCGGTGTGGGAGATTTTCTGGCCGCTGTGTTCCGGCCTGCGGCTGGTGCTGGCGCGTCCCGACGGCAACCGCGATTCGGCCTATGTGACCCAGGTGATTCGCGAACGGCAGATCACCGTGGTCAAGTTCGTGCCGGCGCTGCTGCAACAGTTCATCGAGCAGGACGATGTCAGTCAGTGCACCAGCCTGACCGACGTGCTCAATGGTGGTGGTGAGCTGAGTGCCGCACTGGCCCGGCGCGTCCGCGAGCGCCTGCCATGGGTGCGTCTGCATAACGTCTACGGCCCGACCGAAACTACGGTCGACAGCACCGGCTGGTCGCTGGAACCGGATCAACCGGTGCCGGAAGCCGTGGTGCCGATCGGCAAGGCGCTGAGCAACACTCGGCTCTATGTGCTGGATGTCCACGATCAACCGGTGCCCTTCGGTGTCAGCGGTCACTTGCACATCGGCGGGGTCGGGGTCGCGCGGGGGTATCTGGGCTTGCCGGACATGCAGGCCGAGCGCTTCATCGACAGCCCGTTTGTGGCCGGTGATCGCCTGTACCGCACCGGCGATCTGGTGCGCTACCGGGCGGACGGCAACCTCGAATTCCTCGGCCGCAACGACTTCCAGATCAAGCTGCGCGGCCTGCGTCTGGAGCCGGGGGAAATCGAGGCGCGACTGATCGAGCATCCGGCGGTGCGTGAAGCGGTGGTGCTGGTGCGCGACGAACGACTGGTGGCGTATTTCACCGTACGCGAAGGCTTCGACGCGCCACCCATCGAAACCTTGCGCGCCCACGTGCTGGAGCGTTTGCCGGAGTACATGGCGCCGGGCGCTTACGTGAAGCTCGACGCATTGCCCCTGACCCCGAACGACAAGGTCGACCGCAAGGCCTTGCCGGCACCGGGGGCGGAGGCGGTGCTCAGTCGTCGCTACGAGGCGCCCGAGGGCGAAGTCGAAATCCGGCTGGCGCGGATCTGGGCCGAGGTGCTGCAACTGGAGCAGGTCGGGCGCAACGACCACTTCTTTGAACTCGGCGGGCATTCGTTGCTAGCGGTCAGTCTGGTGGCGCGCATGCGTCAGGCCGGGCTGCACGTTGATGCCCGCACGCTGTTCAGTCAGCCGACCCTGGCCGCGCTGGCGGCCCAGACTTCGGCGCAGGCCAAACAGGTTGAAATTCCGCAAACCACCATACCGACGCTCAACCGCAAACGCCGGCTCTGAGCCGACATCGGCGTCGATTCGCGGTTCCCGCGGATCGACGCCATGACTGGTCGGTCACGGGGCTTGTCCCCGCTTCCCATGTCAGCCACCCAGGCCCCGATGTTTTAGCTTTTCCAGGCTGCGCGCAGCCGTACGGACTCGCCGCTGCGCGCTCCTTTTTTCTGAATTTACAGCAGGTTACCCCCATGCAATTTCGCGAGCTGATGGCCGTTATTTCCACCCATGCGATCCGCCTTCAACAGGACGATGAAGACCTGGTCATTCTGGGCGATGACGACGCACTGGACGATGCGTTGTGGGACAGCCTCGCCAAACACAAGGCGCAGTTGCTGGAACTGGTGGCGAGCCACGGCGGCGACTGGTCGAGCCCGGCGCTGCGCATCACCCCGGACATGCTGCCGCTGGTGCAGCTGGATCAGCCGGCCATCGACCGTATCGTTGCCACGGTGCCGGGTGGCGTGGCGAATGTGCAGGACATTTATCCGCTGGCACCGTTGCAGGAGGGGCTGTTGTATCACCATCTCTCCGCACCCGAGGGTGATCCCTATGTGTCGCAGGCGCGGTTCACGTTCGACAGTCGCGAACGGCTGGAGGCATTCACCGAAGCGTTGCGTCGGGTGATCGAGCGCCATGACATTTTGCGCACCTCCATCCTCTGGGAGCATCTGGACGAACCTGTGCAGGTGGTCTGGCGTGAAGCCCCGCTGGTCTGTGAGGAAGTCGATCTGAATGACCGCGAGGACATCCTCGCGCAATTGCTGGCACGCCACGACCCGCAATACTTTCGCCTCGACCTGCGACAGGCCCCGTTGTTGCGGCTGGTGTTCGCCGAGGATCCGGCCAACGACCGGGTGGTCGCGTTGTTGCTGTTCCATCACATGATCATGGATCACGTCGCGCTCGATGTGGTGCGCCGGGAAATTCAGGCCTATCTGTCCGGCCGCGACGCCGACGTCGCGAGGGCGGTGCCATTTCGCGATCATCTGGCGAGGGCGCGCCTGGGGTCGGATGAGCAAGCGCATCAAGACTTTTTCCGCGAGATGCTCGGCGACATCGACGAGCCGACACTGCCCGGTGGCTTGCACGACGTACAAGGTGACGGACAGGGCATCGAGGAAGTCTCGTGCATGCTCGACAGCGATCTGAGCCAGCGCCTGCGTATCCTGGCGCGACAATCGGGCGTGAGCGTGGCGAGCCTGATGCACCTGGCCATGGCGCGAGTGCTTGGGCAACTGTGCGGGCGCTCGGCGGTGGTGTTCGGCACCGTTCTGTTGGGACGGATGAACGCGGCTGACGGTGTTGAACAGGCATTGGGGATGTTCATCAATACCTTGCCTTTGCGGGTGGATGTCGGCGCGTCGAGCGTTCATGACGGCGTGCTGGCGACGCACCGGCGCCTGACCGCGCTGCTCGCCCATGAGCAGGCGTCCCTGGCACTGGCCCAGCGTTGCAGCGCCGTGGCGGTACCGACGCCGCTGTTCAGCGCCATGCTCAACTACCGCCACAGCAGCGTGGAGGAAGTCGCCGAGGTGATCGAGCTGTCACCGGGGGTGCAGGTACT
Source organism: Pseudomonas fluorescens (assembly GCF_012974785.1). Classification (GTDB taxonomy): domain Bacteria; phylum Pseudomonadota; class Gammaproteobacteria; order Pseudomonadales; family Pseudomonadaceae; genus Aquipseudomonas; species Aquipseudomonas fluorescens_BT. The sequence goes on from NZ_CP027561.1 coordinate 2,516,662, forward strand.
GGGCGCCCGCGAGCGCACCAATTACCCGCTGACCGTCAACATCGATGACCTCGGTCAGGACCTGCGCATCACGGTGCTGGCCGATGTGGCGCTGGGTGCCTCACGAATCGCCGGTTACCTGCGCACGGCACTCGACAGTCTCGTCGATGCGTTGCAGAACAACCCGCAAGCCGCATTGCACAGCTTGAACATACTGCCGCCCGCCGAGCGTGAACACTGGCTGTATGGCGTCAACTCACCGAAGGCAACGTTTCCCGACACGCCTTTGATCCATCAGCAATTCGAAGCGCATGCGCACAATCGGCCCGAGGCGGTTGCGTTGCTGTTCGAGGGCCGTACTTACAGCTATGGAGCACTCAACCGACAGACCAACCAGGTGGCCCATCGTTTGCTCGCCCTTGGCATTCGTCCGGATGACCGGGTAGCGATCTGCGTCGAGCGCGGCCCGCAAATGATCGTCGGCCTGCTCGGTGTGCTCAAGGCGGGTGCCGGTTACGTGCCGATCGATCCGGCTTATCCGCTGGAGCGCATCACCTTCACCCTGCAAGACAGTGCGCCGGTGGCGGTGCTGATGCAGGCCGCGACTCTGGATCGGATTGCCGGGCTCTCCGTGCCGCAGATCGACCTTGACGACCAAGGTTTGCAAAATGAACCGGAGTCCAATCCACAGATCCCGGACTTGAATCCGGCGCATCTGGCCTACGTGATCTACACCTCGGGTTCCACCGGGCTGCCCAAAGGCGTGATGGTCGAGCACCGCAACGTGGCACGTCTGTTTGGCGCGACCCACGACTGGTTCCGGTTCAGTGCGCAAGACGTCTGGGCGTTGTTCCACTCGTTTGCCTTTGACTTCTCGGTCTGGGAAATCTGGGGCGCGCTGGCTTACGGCGGTCAGTTGCTGGTGGTGCCGCAACACATCAGCCGCTCGCCGGACGAGTGTTACGCGTTGCTCTGCCGCACGGGTGTCACCGTACTCAACCAGACGCCGAGCGCGTTCCGTCAGTTGATCGCTGCCCAGGGCCGCAGCCCGTTGCAGCATTCGCTGCGCGAAGTGATTTTTGGCGGTGAGGCGCTCGATCCGGGATCGCTCAGACCCTGGTACGCGCGGATCGGCAACGCCGGCACCCGGCTGGTGAATATGTATGGCATCACCGAAACCACGGTGCATGTGACCTATCGACCGCTGGTGGCGGCAGATGCGCAATTGACCGCCAGCAGCCCGATCGGCGTGCGCATTCCCGACCTGCAGCTGTACGTCCTCGATGCCCGGCGGGAACCGGTGCCGGCCGGGGTGACCGGTGAGTTGTACGTGGGCGGCGCCGGGGTTGCCCGAGGGTATCTGAATCGTGAGGCGTTGACTGCCGAGCGCTTCATCGCCGATCCGTTCAGCGGGCATGCCGAAGCGCGTTTGTACAGGACCGGCGATCTGGCACGCTGGACGGTGGACGGCGAACTTGAATACCTGGGACGCAACGATGACCAGGTGAAAATCCGTGGTTTCCGTATCGAACTTGGCGAGATCCAGGCACGTCTTGCCGCCTGCGACGGCGTGCGCGATGCGGTAGTGATAGCCCGCGAGGACAGCCCCGGCGACACGCGTCTGGTGGCCTACTGGCTGGCCGCCGAAGGTGTCGAACCGAGCGTTGCTCAACTGCGCGATCACCTGCTGGCCTCGCTGGCCGAGCATATGGTGCCGGGCGCGTTCGTGCGCCTTGATGCCTTCCCGCTGACGGCCAATGGCAAACTCGATCGCCGGGCGTTGCCGCAGCCTGACAACGAAGCCTTCGCCCGGCGGGCGTTTGAAGCACCGCTTGGCGAAATCGAAACCCGCATCGCCGTGATCTGGCAGACCTTGCTCGGGCTGGACCGGGTGGGCAGGCATGACAATTTCTTCGAGCTGGGCGGTCATTCGCTGCTGGCGGTGAAGCTGATCGAGCGCATGCGTCAGCAGGACATGCAGTGCGACGTCCGTGTGCTGTTCGGCCAGCCGAGCGTGGCGGCACTCGCGGCGACGCTCGGTAGGACCTCCACGTTCAGCGTCCCGGCCAATCGCATCGAACCCGGTTGCACCCGCATCACCCCGGACATGCTGCCGCTGGCCACGCTGGATCAAGCGGCCATCGACCGTATCGTTGAGACCGTCGAGGGCGGTATCGACAACGTGCAGGACATCTATGCCCTGGCACCGTTGCAGGCGGGCATCCTCTATCACCATCTGGCCATTGCCGACGGTGACCCGTACGTGTTGCAAGCGCAGTTCGCCTTCGACGGACTGGCGCAGATCAAGGCGTTCGTCCGCGCATTGAACAGCGTCATCACCCGGCACGACATCCTGCGTACCAGTGTGGTCAGGGAAAACCTCGACGAGTCAGTGCAAGTGGTGTGGCGTACGGCGCCGCTGGCACTGGAGCGGGTGGATGCCGATCCGCAGGACGGTGATGTGTTGCAGCAAATGCAGGCACACTTCGATCCGCGACACTATCGCCTGGACTTGCAGCGTGCGCCGTTGATGCGCTTCGCCTACACCGAAGACCCGTTGCAAAACCGCTGGGTCGCAATCCTGCTGTTGCACCACATCGTGCTCGATCACACCGCGCTTGAGGTGTTGGTGGCCGAGATGAGCGACGCCCTTGACGGGCAAGTCGACGCGCTGCCGCCCCCCGTGCAATACCGCAACTATGTCGCTCAGGCCCGTCTCGGTTCGAATACCGGGGCACATGAAGCGTTCTTTCGCGACATGCTCGGCGACATCGTTGAACCGACCCTGGCGTTCGGCCTGCGAGACGTACTCGGCGATGGCACAAACATCGTGGACAGCGAACTGGCACTGGATGAGCATCTTGCCGGGCGCCTGCGCCAACAGGCCCGCACGCTGGGCATCAGCGTTGCGAGTCTGGTGCATCAGGCCTGGGCCCAGGTCCTTGCCCAGATCTGCGGGCGCGAGGAGGTGGTATTCGGCACGGTGCTGCTGGGGCGCATGCAGGGTGGAGAGGGCGCCGACCGTTCCTTGGGTATGTTCATCAACACGCTGCCGCTGCGGGTCAATGTCGGGGCGACGGCGGTGGAGGCGGGTGTCAGGGCGACCCACGAGCGTCTGGCGCAACTGCTGGTGCATGAGCAGGCGCCGCTGATGCTGGCTCAACGTTGCAGTGGCGTGACGGGTTCAGAACCGCTGTTCAATACCTTGCTCAACTATCGCCACAGCGCGCAACAGACGGCTACGCCGGGATGGGAGGGCATCCGGATTCTCGATTCTCGTGAGCGCAGCAACTATCCGCTGGTGGTCAGCGTCGATGACCTTGGACAGGGTTTCCGGCTGTCTGTACAGGCAGTGCACGAAGTGGATGGCGCGCGGGTCTGCGATTATCTGCAAACGGCGTTGGACAATTTGCTGAGCGCGCTGGAACAGGATCGCCATGCGCCATTGAATCAGGTGGCGATTCTGTCGGCGGCCGAACGCCAGCGCGTGCTGGTCGGTTTCAATATCACCGGTCGCGACTTTGCCCACGGTCATGTTGTGCACCAGTTGTTTGAAGCGCGAGCGGCGATCCAACCCGACGCTGTGGCAATGGTGCAGGGCGGGCAACGTCTGAGCTACGACGGGTTGAACCGCCGCGCCAACCGCCTGGCCCATCACCTGATCGGTCTCGGCGTGCAACCGGACGATCGCGTCGCGCTCTGCGTGCAGCGGGGTCCGCAGATGCTGGTCGGGCTGCTGGCGATCCTCAAGGCTGGCGCCGGTTATGTACCGGTCGATCCGGCACATCCGGCAGAACGGATCACTTATCTGTTGCAGGACAGCGATCCGGTGGCGGTACTGGCACAGACGGCCACTCGCGATCTGCTGGGCGCCGTGCCGGTGATCAATCTTGACAGTGACGCCTGGCAGCATCTGCCGGACAGCAATCCACAGTTGCCGGACCTGACCCCCGAGCATCTGGCCTACGTCATCTACACCTCGGGCTCCACCGGCCAGCCGAAAGGCGTGATGGTCGAACACGCGACCCTGGAAAACCTTGTGCACTGGCACGCCGAAGCCTTCGACCTGCACGCCGGCAGCCACACCGCCAGCGTTGCCGGGTTCGGCTTTGATGCGATGGCCTGGGAAGTCTGGCCGGCGTTGTGCGTCGGGGCGACGTTGCACCTGCCACCGGAATCGGTGAGCAATGAGCACCTGGACGAACTGCTCGACTGGTGGCGAGCGCAGCCGTTGCAGGTGAGTTTCCTGCCGACGCCGGTGGCCGAATACGCCTTCAGCCGCGAGCTGCAACACCCGACCCTGCGCACGTTGCTGATCGGTGGCGACAAGCTGCGTCAGTTCAACCGTGCGCAGACCTTCGCGGTGATCAACAACTACGGCCCGACCGAAGCCACGGTGGTCGCCACGTCCGGCCCGGTTGAAGTGGGTCAACCGCTGCACATCGGCCGGCCGATGGCCAACGCCCGCATCTATCTGCTGGATGACCAGCAACGCCCCGTGCCAGTAGGTGTGACGGGCGAGTTGTACGTCGCCGGCGCCGGTGTGGCGCGGGGCTACCTGAACCGTCCCGATCTGACCGCCGAGCGCTTCCTGAATGATCCGTTCAACGAAGGGCGCATGTACCGAACCGGCGACCTCGCACGCTGGTTAGCGGACGGCAATATCGAATACCTGGGCCGCAACGACGATCAGGTGAAACTGCGCGGTGTGCGGGTTGAACTGGGGGAAATCGAAGCAGCGCTGGCCAGCCATCCGGCAGTGCAGGACGCAGTAGCGCTGGTGCGCGACGGCCAGTTGCTGGTGTGGTTCACCGAGCGTGCACCGGCCGATATCGAAGCCCTGCGCAATCATCTGCAAACCCGATTGCCGCAAGCCCTGATCCCGGCCGCCTACGTGCGACTCGACGCCTTGCCGCTGACCGCCAACGGCAAACTCGACCGCAAGGCCTTGTCGGAACCGGATCAAAGCGCCTGGCTCAGCCGTGAATACGAAGCCCCGCAAGGCCCGGTGGAATCTGCGCTGGCGCAGATCTGGGCCGATGTCCTGAAGCTGGAAAAGGTCGGTCGCCACGACAACTTCTTCGAACTGGGCGGCCACTCGTTGCTGGCGGTCAGCCTGATCGAACGCCTGCGCCAGATCGGCCTCAACACTGACGTGCGCGTGCTGTTTAGCCAGCCGACCCTGGCAGCGCTGGCCGCGGCGGTGGGCAGCGGTCGTGAAGTCGAAGTGCCGGCCAATCGCATTCCGGCCGGCTGCACCCACATCATCCCGGAGTTGCTGAGCCTGACCGAGCTGGATCAGGCCAGCATTGACCGGATCGTTGCCACCGTGCCCGGCGGCGCCGCCAACGTGCAGGACATTTATCCGCTGGCGCCGTTACAGGAAGGCATTCTTTACCACCACCTGAGCGCCGCCGAGGGCGATCCCTACTTATTACAGTCATGTCTGGCCTTTGCCAGCGTCGAGCGCTTGCACGCTTTTGCCAACGCCTTGCAAAAGGTGATTGCGCGTCACGACATCCTGCGCACCAGCCTGGTGTGGGAAGGGTTGCCGAGCCCGCAGCAAGTGGTGTGGCGAGAGGCCGCGCTGATGGTTCAATCGGTGGCTCTGAGTCCGCTGGACGGCGATATCCTCCATCAGTTGCGCGCACGGTTCGATGCCCGGGATTTTCGCCTCGACCTCGGTCAGGCACCGCTGATCCGTCTGATGTATGCCGAGGATCCGCTGCATGGCCGGGTGGCAGGCGTTCTGTTGTTCCATCACGTCGTGCTGGATCACACGGCGCTGGAGGTGGTTCGCCGGGACATGCAGGTGTATCTGCCGGGGCAGATTGAGTCTTTGCCGCCCGCCGCGCCGTACCGCAACTACGTCCATCAGGCCCGCCAGGGCATCAGCGAGGAAGAACACGAAACCTTCTTTCGCGAAATGCTCGGTGATATTGACGAGCCGACCCTGCCATTCGGCTTGCAGGACGTACAGGGCGATGGCCGCAACATCGAGGAGTATTCGCTGGCCCTGCCGCTGGAACTGAATCGGCACCTGCGCCGCCAGGCGCGGCAATTCGGGGTCAGCGTCGCGAGCCTGTTTCATCTCGCCTGGGCACGGGTGCTGGCGGCGACCTCCGGACGCCGGGACGTTGTGTTCGGCACGGTGCTGCTGGGGCGCATGCAAGGCGGCGAGGGCGCGGATCGGGCATTGGGGATGTTCATCAACACCTTGCCACTGCGCGTGCAGGTAGACGGACAGCGTGTGAGTGAAGCGGTTCGCACGGTTCATGAGCGGCTGGCGGCTTTACTGGGACACGAACATGCGTCGCTGGCCCTGGCTCAGCGTTGCAGCGCCGTGGCCGCCCCTTTACCGCTGTTCAGCGCGGTACTCAACTATCGACACAGCGGCCACGACGCTGCGCGACAGACGGTTGATCAGGTCTGGCAAGGCATCGAATTCCTGGCCCAGGACGGCCGCACGAATTATCCGCTGACCCTCAGCATCAATGACCAGGGCGATGGCTTCAACCTGTCGGTGCTGACTCCGGATCATGTGGGGGCGCAGCGGGTCTGCGAGCTGATGCACACCGCTCTGACGGAGCTGGCGACAGCGTTGGCTGACAACCCCGGACAGGCCTTTGAACGTCTTAACGTGCTGTCAGCGGCGGCGCGCGCGCAGCTGCTTGGCGACTTCAATGCCAGCGCCGCGCATTACCCTTCAGCGCAAGGTGTTCATCGTCTGTTCGAAGCGCAGGTTGCGCGCACGCCGGATGCCGTGGCGGTTCAGGCGGGCACGCAGCGCCTGACGTTCAGGCAGTTGAACCAGCGCGCCAATCGCCTGGCCCATCATCTGCAGGGGCTGGGTGTCACCACCGAGACGCGAGTGGCGATCTGTCTCAAACGCAGCCCGGACATGCTGGTCGGCTTGCTGGCGATCCTCAAGGCCGGCGCCGCTTATGTACCGGTCGACCCGGCTTATCCACCCGAGCGCATCGCTTACATGCTGGCCGACAGTACGCCGAGGGTGGTACTGGTTCGCGACGCAGCACTGTCTGATCAGGCTGGCGTACCGGTGATTGATCTCGCCCATGAAACCTGGTCAGGCCTGTCGGTTGCTGATCTGCAGGTCGCCGATTTTACGCCGGACAACCTGGCCTACGTGATCTACACCTCGGGCTCCACCGGCCAGCCGAAAGGCGTGATGGTCGAACACGCGACCCTGGAAAACCTTGTGCACTGGCACGCCGAAGCCTTCGACCTGCACGCCGGCAGCCACACCGCCAGCGTTGCCGGTTTCGGTTTCGATGCGATGGCCTGGGAAGTCTGGCCGGCGCTGTGCGTCGGTGCGACGTTGCACCTGCCGCCGGAAACGGTGAGCAACGAGCACCTGGACGAACTGCTCGACTGGTGGCGAGCGCAGCCGTTGCAGGTGAGTTTCCTGCCGACGCCGGTGGCCGAATATGCCTTCAGCCGCGTGCTGCAACACCCGACCCTGCGTACCTTGTTGATCGGTGGCGACAAACTGCGTCAGTTCAACCGTGCGCAGACCTTCGCGGTGATCAACAACTACGGCCCGACCGAAGCCACGGTGGTCGCCACCTCCGGCCCGGTTGAAGTGGGTCAACCGCTGCACATCGGCCGGCCGATGGCCAACGCCCGCATCTACCTGCTGGATGACCAGCAACGTCCGGTGCCTGTGGGGGTGACGGGCGAGTTGTACGTCGCCGGCGCCGGTGTGGCGCGGGGCTACCTGAACCGTCCCGATCTGACTGCCGAACGCTTCCTGAATGATCCGTTCAACGAAGGGCGCATGTACCGCACCGGCGACCTCGCGCGCTGGCGGGCGGACGGCAACATCGAGTACGTGGGCCGCAACGACGATCAGGTGAAACTGCGCGGTGTGCGGGTTGAACTGGGGAAATCGAAGCGGCGCTGGCCAGCCATCCCGCGGTGCAGGACGCAGTAGCGCTGGTGCGCGACGGCCAGTTGCTGGTGTGGTTCACCGAGCGTGCGCCGACCGATATCGAAGCCCTGCGCAATCATCTGCAAACCCGATTGCCGCAAGCCCTGATCCCGGCCCGCCTACGTGCGACTCGACGCCTTGCCGCTGACCGCCAACGGCAAACTCGACCGCAAGGCCTTGCCGGAACCGGATCAAAGCGCCTGGCTCCGCCGTGAATACGAAGCCCCGCAAGGCCCGGTGGAAGCCGCGCTGGCGCAGATCTGGGCTGACGTCCTGAAGCTGGAAAAAGTCGGTCGCCACGACAACTTCTTCGAACTGGGCGGCCACTCGTTGCTGGCGGTCAGCCTGATCGAACGCCTGCGCCAGATCGGCCTCAACACTGACGTGCGCGTGCTGTTTAGCCAGCCAACGCTGGCTGCACTGGCCGCGGCGGTGGGCAGCGGTCGCGAAATCGAAGTGCCTGCCAACCGCATTCCTGCCGACTGCACCCGCATCACTCCGGAGTTGCTGAGCCTGACCGAACTGGATCAGCCAAGCATCGACCGGATCGTTGCCACGGTGCCGGGTGGCACTGCCAACGTGCAGGATATTTATCCGCTGGCGCCGTTGCAGGAAGGCATCCTCTATCACCACTTGAGCGCGGAGCAGGGTGACCCGTACCTGCTGCAATCGCGGCTGGCCTTCGACAGTCTCGAGCGGCTCGACAGCTTTGTTGCGGCGCTGCGCCAGGTCATTGCGCGTCACGACATCCTGCGTACGGCGGTGGTCTGGCAGAAACTGGCCGAACCGATGCAAGTGGTGTGGCGTCACGCAGACCTGCCGGTGCAGGCGATCGTGCTCGATCCGGCGGATGGCGACATCCTCGAGCAGTTGCACGAGCATTTCGATGCCCGGCACTACCGCCTCGACATCAGACAGGCGCCATTGTTGCGTCTGGTGTATGCCCGTGATCCGGCTCACGACCGGGTAGTCGCGATGTTGTTGTTCCACCATCTCGTGCTCGATCACACCGCGCTGGACGTGGTACAGCACGAAATGCTCGCCTGCCTGCAAGGGCATGAAGCTTCGCTGAAGGCGGCCGTGCCTTACCGCAACTACGTGGCGCAGGCGCGGCTGGGTGTCAGCGAGCAGGAGCACGAAGCGTTCTTTCGGGAAATGCTCGGCGACATCGACGAGCCGACCCTGCCGTTCGGCTTGCAGGATGTACAAGGCGACGGTCGCGACATCGAGGAAACGCAACAGGCGCTGACCGCCATAACCAGCCAGCGTCTGCGCAGCCTGGCCCGGCAACTGGGCATCAGCGTGGCGAGTCTGTTCCACCTCGCGTGGGCCCAGGTGCTGGCGGCGACGTCGGGTCAGGAGCGGGTGGTGTTCGGCACGGTGCTGATGGGCCGGATGCAGGGCGGTGAGGGTGCCGACCGGGCGCTGGGGATGTTCATCAATACCTTGCCGCTGCGGGTCGATCTGGGGGCAACCCCGGTGCGCGAAGGCGCTCGGGCGACGCATGCGCGGCTCAGTGCGCTGCTCGGCCATGAACACGCGTCACTGGCGCTGGCCCAGCGTTGCAGCGGTGTGGCCGCGCCGTCGCCGCTGTTCAGTTCGATGCTCAACTACCGGCACAGCGCCGACGAGGCGCAACAGCAAAGCGTCCGTCAGGCCTGGCAGGGTATCGAGACCCTGAGCAGCGAAGAACGCACCAACTATCCGCTGAGCCTGGGCGTCGATGATCTGGGCAGCGGATTTGTGCTCACCGCCATGACCCCTGCGAGCATCGGTTCGCAACGCATCTGCGACTACATGCAGACCGCGTTGGAGAAACTCGCGGACGCCCTTGAACAAGCACCGGATCAGCCGCTGAACCGCTTGCCGATCCTTGAAGGCGCAGAACGTCAGCGAGTGCTGTACGACCTCAACGCCACCGGCACCGCAGACAATCTGGAGCAAACCGTTCACGGGCTGTTCGAAGCGCAAGTCCAACGTACGCCGCAAGCCATCGCGTTGCAGGCCGGTGTACGGCAACTGACCTACGCCAAACTCAACGCTCAGGCCAACCGTCTGGCGCATCACCTGCGCGAACTGGGCGTGGGGCCGGATTCGCGGGTGGCGATCTGTGTCGAGCGTGGGCTGGAACTGATCGTCGGTCTGCTCGGCATTCTCAAGGCCGGCGGCGCCTATGTGCCGCTGGACCCGGCGTACCCGGCGGAACGTCTGGATTACATGCTCAAGGACAGCGCCCCTGTGGCGGTGCTGGTGCACGGGGCGACTCGTGCATTGCTCGACGAAAGCGCCGCGCTGGTGATCGACCTGGATCAGGCGCACTGGACATGCAACCCGGATGACAACCCGCAAGTGCCGGGCCTGAGCGCTTCGAACCTGGCCTACGTGATCTACACCTCCGGTTCGACCGGGGCGCCGAAAGGCGTGATGGTCGAGCATCGCGGCGTGGGCAACCTGTTGCACTGGAGTTCGCAGCTGTGTCCCGCCGTGACGGACGGTGCCCTGTTGCAGAAAACCCCGTTCAGTTTCGATGCCTCGGTCTGGGAGCTGTTCTGGCCATTGAGTACCGGACTGCGTCTGGTGCTGGCGCGTCCTGACGGGCACCGCGAGCCAGCGTATCTGGCGCGGGTGATTCGCGAGCAGCGGATCGGCGTGGTCCAGTTCGTGCCGGTGCTGTTGCAACAGTTCCTCGAGCAGGACGACGTCAGCCAGTGCAGCAGTCTCACCGACGTGTTCTGTGGCGGCGGCGACCTGACGCCGGCGCTGGCTCGTCTTGTGCGCGAGCGCTTGCCGCAAGTGCGTTTGCACAACGTCTACGGCCCGACCGAAGCGACGGTCGACAGCACGGTGTGGACGCTGGAGCCGTCGATGCCGGTGCCGGACAGCGCGTTGCCGATCGGACGGCCGATCAACAACACCCGTTTGTATGTACTGGATGCCGCCGAGCGGCCGGTGCCGATGGGGGTCATCGGTCAGTTGTTCATTGGCGGTGCCGGGGTTGCGCGGGGTTATCTGGGCCTGCCGCAATTGATGGCCGAACGGTTTATCCCGAGCCCGTTCGTGACCGGCGACCGGTTGTACGCCACGGGCGACTTTGTGCGCTACCGCGTCGATGGCCAGCTCGAATTCATCGGGCGCAACGACTTCCAGGTCAAGCTGCGTGGCCTGCGCCTGGAGCCGGGTGAAATCGAAGCGCAGTTGCTCAGCCATCCAGCCCTGCGCGAAGCCGTGGTGCTGGTGCGTGAGGAGCGTCTGGTGGCGTACTTCACCTGGCACGCCGAGGCCGGTCAGCCGGGGATCGAGGCATTGCGCGAGCACTTGCTGGCACGCTTGCCCGATTACATGGTGCCGTCGGCATTCGTCGCGCTCGACAGCCTGCCGCTGAGCCCCAACGGCAAGGTGGATCGCAAGGCGCTGCCGGCACCGGATCAGGCTGCGGTCAGTCGCCGCGAATACGAGGCGCCGGTCGGCGAGATGGAAATCCTCCTTGCGCGACTGTGGTGCGAATTGCTCAAAGTCGAACGCGTCGGGCGGCAAGACCATTTCTTTGAGCTGGGTGGGCATTCGTTGCTGGCAGTCAATCTGATCGGGCGTCTGCAACAGGAAGGTATCGAAGCCGATGTCCGGACGTTGTTCGAGCAACCGACTCTGGCTGGTTATGCAGCCATCACGGAAAGAATGGAGATCGTCCTGTGAACCTGAATGAACTGTTGGCGACACTGAAGACAAAAGACATCCAGTTGGCAATCACGGACGGGCAATTACGGGTCAATGGCAACAAGCAGGCCCTGAGTGAGCCGGGTTTGCTGGCCGCGTTGCGCGAGCACAAGCCGGCATTGATCGAGCTGATCGAGGCGGGCGATTACTCGGCCGCACGGGAAGGGCAGGTTGAAGTGCCGGCCAATGCAATTTCACCGGGCACCACACGGATCACCCCGGCGATGCTGACGCTGGTTGACCTTAGCCAAGACACCCTCGATCAAATTGTCGCGCAGATCCCTGGCGGCGGCGCCAATGTCCAGGACATCTATCCGCTGACGCCGTTGCAGGAGGGCATCCTCTACCACCACGCGAGCGCTGCACAGGGTGATCCGTATGTGATGCAGGCGAAATTCGCGTTCAGCGGACTCGAGCGGTTCGAGGCATTCGTCCAGGCGTTGCAGACCGTCATCCAGCGCCACGACATTCTGCGCACCGCCATCGTCTGGGAAGGACTGGACACGCCGGTGCAAGTGGTCCTGCGAAATGTCGGGTTGCCTTTGGAAGCAATGCAGCTCGATGCGGCTGAAGGCGATGTCCTGGAACAGTTGCATGCGCGATTTGACGCCCGGCACTTTCGCCTCGACGTGACTCGCGCGCCGCTATTGCGCCTGGCCCATGCCTGGGATGCAGAGGCCGGGCGTATCGTCGCCATATTGCTGTTTCACCACATGGCGATGGATCACTCGGCGCTCGCTGTGGTCAGCGAGGAAATGCAGGCTTGCCTGTCAGGGCAGAGCGCCAGACTGGGACCGCCCGTACCGTTTCGCAATTATGTCGCCCAGGCGCGACTAGGCATCAGCGAGTCGGAGCACGAGGCATTTTTCCGCGAGATGCTCGGTGATATCGACGAGCCGACGTTACCGTTCGGTCTGCAAGGCGTGCATGGCGATGGCAGTGACATCGAAGAATGTGGTGTGCCACTTGACCCGCTGCTGGGGCAGCGCCTGCGAGCCAGTGCCCGGTCGCTCGGTGTGAGTGTCGCGAGTCTGTTCCATCTCGGCTGGGGGCAGGTCCTCAATGCACTCACCGGAAAGTCGGCTGTTGTGTTCGGTACCGTGTTGATGGGTCGGATGCAAGGGGCGGAGGCGACCGACCGCGCGCTGGGCATTTTCATCAACACCTTGCCGCTACGGGTCGAGGTCAGCGCGCTGGCAGCAAGCGAGTCGGTGAAGGCCACCCATGCACGTCTGACCAGCCTGATGCGCCATGAGCACGCCCCGCTGGTGCTGGCCCAGCGCTGCAGCGGGGTGGTCGGGTCATCGCCGCTGTTCAATTCGCTGCTCAATTATCGGCACAGCACCTCGAGTGCCAATGCCAGTGCCGAAGCGCTCTCGGCCTGGGAGGGGATCAGCGTCCTGCATGCGCAAGAACGCACCAATTACCCGCTGACCTTGAGCATCGATGACTTTGGCGATCACTTCAGCCTGACGCTGCTGGCCACCCGTGAAGTCGAGGCGCAGCGGATCTGCGGCTATATGTTGTGTGCCATGGAAAACCTGTTGCAGACGCTGGAGCAAGCGGCGGATACGCCGTTGAGCCAACTGTCGGTGTTGCCCGCCCCGGAGCGCGAACAGCTGTTGACGGGGTTCAACGCCAGCAATGTCGAATACGTTCGCGGACAGACGATTCATCAACGCTTCGAGGCGCAGGTCGTCGCGCGACCGCAAGCGTTGGCGGCGGTGCACCTGGACAAGCAACTGACGTTCGACGAACTGAATCGCCAGGCCAACCTTCTGGCGCATCGCTTGATCGATCTGGGCGTGCGACCGGATGACCGGGTAGCCATCGTCGCCCGTCGAGGACTGGACACCCTGGCCGGAATGCTCGCAGTCCTCAAGGCCGGCGCCGGGTATGTACCGATCGACCCCGCGCATCCGGCCGAACGCTTGAATTATCTGCTGGGTGACTGCGCACCGGTGGTGATCCTGACCTCACGTGACCTGCTCGCACGGCTGCCGACGCAGGAGCGGCCGGTGCTCGATCTCGACCCTTGCACCTGGCGCTCAGGCAATGACACCAATCCGCTGGTGCCGGGACTGTCCGAAGCGAACCTGGCTTATGTGATCTACACCTCGGGCTCCACCGGTTTGCCCAAGGGCGTAATGGTCGAACATCAGACACTGGCCAATCTGGTCGACTGGCACAGCAACGCCTTTGACCTGTGCGCCGGTCGCCATACGTCGAGTCTGGCCGGGTTCGGCTTCGACGCGATGGCCTGGGAAGTCTGGCCAGCTCTGTCCGTTGGCGCGACCCTGCACCTGGCGCCCGCTCAGGATGGCGGCGAAGACGTCGACGGGCTGCTGGCCTGGTGGTGCGCGCAACCGCTGGATGTGAGTTTCCTGCCGACGCCCGTCGCCGAATACGCCTTCAGTCGGCATCTCGAGCACCCGACATTGCGCACCTTGCTGATCGGCGGCGACCGCTTGCGTCAGTTTTCGCGCAATCAGCATTTCGATGTGATCAACAACTATGGCCCGACCGAAGCCACCGTCGTTGCCACGTCCGGACGGATCGAGGCGGGGGAGGTGCTGCACATCGGTAAACCGGTGAGCAATACCTCGGTGTATCTGCTCGACGACCAACAGCGCCCGGTGCCGATCGGTGTGTCCGGCGAGCTGTATATCGGTGGCAGAGGCGTAGCGCGCGGCTATTTGAACCGTGCGCAACTGACCGCTGAACGCTTCCTGCCGGACCCGTTCAGTCAACGCCCGAATGCGCGTATGTATCGCACCGGCGACCTTGCCCGCTGGCGCCGGGACGGGACGATCGAATACCTGGGGCGCAACGATGACCAAGTGAAAATCCGCGGCATGCGCATCGAACTGGGGGAAATCGAAAGCCGTCTGCAGCAGCTCCCCGGCATTCAGGAAGTGGTGCTGCTGGCCCGTGAAGACGAGCCCGGACAACCACGGCTGGTGGCCTATTTCACCGAGCAGGCCCAGGTGCAGCCACTGGCTGTGGCGCAACTGCGCGAGCATCTGCTGGGCCAGTTGCCCGAGTACATGGTGCCGGTCGCGTTCGTCAGACTCGACAGCCTGCCGCTGACCGCCAATGGCAAACTCGATCGCAAGGCCCTGCCGTTGCCGGAGCGCACGGCGCTGCTCACACGCGAGTACGAGGCGCCGCAAGGCGAATTGGAATGCACGCTGGCGCAGATCTGGGCCGAGGTTCTGCAGGTCGAGCGGATAGGGCGTCAGGATCATTTCTTTGAGTTGGGCGGACATTCGTTGCTGGCCATGCGCATGGTTGCGCAAGTGCGCCAGCGGCTGGGCGTGGAGCTTGCGCTCGGCGAGTTGTTCGCCAATGCCGACCTGACGTCGGTGGCGCAGTCGCTCGCCCGGGCCGGACGCTCGACGCAGCCGCCGATCCTGCCGGTGCCACGGGAAGGCGTATTGCCGCTGTCGTTTTCCCAGCAGCGATTCTGGTTTCTGGCACAGATGGAAGGTGCCAACACGGCTTACAACATTCCGATCGGCCTGCGTCTGCGCGGTGTGCTCGACGCCGATGCGCTACAGCGGGCGCTGGCCCGGATTGTCGCCCGGCACGAAAGCCTGCGCAGCCGCTTCGCCCCCTGCAATGGCGACGCCCAGGTGCTGATTACCCCGCCCGACAGCGGCGTGCTGCTGCGTGTCGAGGACTTGCGCCAGCACCCGCAGGCCGACAAAGCCTTGCAGGCGCTGATTCAGGGGGAAGCTTCAGGCCCGTTCGACCTGCAGGACGATCCGTTGATTCGCGGGCGACTGGTGCGTCTGGCCGACGATCACCATGTGCTGCTGATCACCTTGCATCACATCATCTCCGACGGTTGGTCGATGGAGGTGCTGACCCGCGAGCTGATGGCGTTGTATCAGGCTTTCAGTCAAGGGCTGGAGGACCCTTTGCCGCCGCTGACATTGCAATACACCGACTATGCCGTCTGGCAGCGACGCTGGCTGAGCGGGGAAGTATTGCAGCGCCAGAGCGACTACTGGCAACGCACGCTGGCCGATGCGCCAGTCTTGCTGACGTTGCCTGCCGACCGACCGCGACCACCGCAACAGGATTACGCCGGCAGCAGCGTCGAAGTATGCCTGGACGAGCGCTTGAGCGCCGGGCTCAAAGCCTTGAGCCAGCGCCATGGCGTGACGCTGTACATGACGATGCTGTGCGCGTGGGCGATGCTGCTCAGTCGTTTGTCCGGGCAATCGGACGTCGTGGTCGGCTCACCGGTGGCCAACCGTTTGCGGGCCGAAATCGAGGGACTGATCGGGTTGTTCGTCAATACCCTGGCGTTACGCATCGATACCTCCGGTGAGCTGAGCGTCGAAGCGTTGCTGGCACGGGTCAAGGCGCTGACCTTGCAGGCCCAGGACCATCAGGACCTGCCCTTCGAGCACGTGGTGGAAATCGCCCGACCGGCCCGCAGCCTGGCCCACAGTCCGCTGTTCCAGACCATGTTCAACTGGCGCAACAGCGACGGGCCGGTATTGGCGCTGGGGGATCTGACCCTGGAAGCGGTGGCCGAGCCGAGTCACTTCGCCAAGTTCGACCTGACCCTGACCCTGGGTGAATCGCCCAACGGGATAAATGGCTGGATGGAGTACGCCACAGCGCTCTTCGATGAGGCAACGGCGCGGCGCTATATCGGTTACTTCCAGCGTTTGTTGCAGGCCATGGTCAACAACGACCAGGCAGTGCTGGAACACGTGCAGATAATCGAGGATCAGGAACGCACGCAGTTGCTCGACGAATTCAACGCCACCGCGCGGGATTGTCCGCAAGTGTTGACCGTGCACCGGGTCTTCGAGATGCAGGCCGCCGAGCATCCGCAAGCCGTCGCTGCGGTGCATGGGACGCAGGTGTTGAGTTACGCAGAATTGAACCACAGCGCCAATTGCCTGGCTCATCATCTCATCGCTCAAGGTGTGCGGCCCGGTGATCATGTGGCGATTCTGTTGCCACGCTCTCTGGAGCTGCTGGTCGCACAGTTGGCGATCATCAAGTGTGCGGCGGCCTATGTGCCGGTGGACATCAACGCACCCGCCGAGCGTCAGGCATTCATGGTGCAGGATTGTCAGGCGGTCGCACTGTTGACCGGCAGCGATCAGACCATCGATTACCCGGTCCGGCGAATGGATCTGGATACCCTGGCGCTTGCCGGGAGTCCTTCGCACAACCCGGATCTGCCTCAGTCCTCGGAGGCGTTGGCGTACATCATGTACACCTCGGGCTCCACGGGCACCCCGAAGGGGGTCATGGTGCCGCATCGAGGCATTACACGCCTTGTGATCGATTGCGGCTATGCCGATTTCAACCCGCGTGACCGGGTGGCATTCGCGTCGAACCCGGCGTTCGACGCGAGCACCATGGACATCTGGGGCGCCTTGCTCAACGGTGGACAGGTGGCCGTGATCGATCATGGGATCTTGCTCGACCCGCAGGCATTCGGTCGGGAACTGGAGCGCTGCGGGGCGACGATCCTCTTCGTCACCACCGCGTTGTTCAATCAGTACGTGCAATTGATTCCCGAGGCGCTCAAAGGGCTGCGCATCCTGCTGTGCGGTGGCGAGCGTGGTGATCCGGCGGCGTTTCGAAAGCTGCTCGCCGAAGCGCCGGACCTGCGCCTGGTGCATTGTTATGGCCCGACCGAAACCACAACGTACGCCACCACCTTCGAAGTGCGTGAGGTGGCGCCGGATGCGGACAGCGTTTCGATTGGCGGCCCCATCGGCAATACCCGCGTATATGTGTTGGATGACCGGCAACAACCGGTGCCGTTCGGCGTCACTGGCGAGTTGTACATCGGCGGTCAGGGGGTTGCACTGGGCTATTTGAATCGGCCTCAACTCAGTGCCGAGAAATTCCTCCGGGATCCGTTCAGCGACAATCCGCAAGCCTTGATGTATCGCACGGGCGACCTGGTGCGCTGGCAGGCGCCGGGGCGACTGGAATGCATCGGCCGCAACGATGACCAGGTGAAGATTCGCGGCTTCCGCATTGAGCTCGGGGAAATCGAAAACCGCCTGTTGAGCTGTCCGGGCGTCAAGGAAGCGGTGGTCCTGGCCCGACGCGACGAACAGGAGCCAACGCGGCTGGTGGCCTATTACACCGCGCACGATTCGGAACTGCAGAGCGCTACTCTGCGCGCACTGCTGCAAGCCAGGTTACCGGAGTACATGGTGCCGACCGCCTGGGTGGCGCTGGAGAGCCTGCCGCTGAACAATAACGGCAAGGTCGATCGTAAAGCGTTGCCGGCACCGACACATCAGGCGCTGCTCATTCGTGACTACGAAGCGCCGGCCAATCCTCTTGAGGCGTCTCTGGCCGGGCTCTGGGCTGAAGTGTTGCAAGTCGGACGGGTAGGACGCCATGACAACTTCTTCGAACTGGGCGGGCATTCGCTGCTGGCGGTGCGGCTCGTCGACCTGATGCAAAAGGCCGACATGCCGGTTTCGTTGGCCGAGCTGTTCCAGCATCCAACTGTCGAGGCTACTGCCACGCTGTTGTGCCAGCGCAATGACGCTGTGCGGCGTCATGACGGCGTGATCGTGGTGCGTGCAAGCGACCGGGGCACGCCGTTGTTCCTGGTGCATGAGTTCAGTGGTCAGGACCTGTATTTCCCGGCGCTGGGCATGCACATCGGCGGCGAGTTTCCGATTTACGGCTTGCCGGGTATCGATCCCGGTAGCGCGCAACTGCGCACCATGGAGTGCCTGGCAGCCCGGCTGGTCGAGGTGATCCGCGCCAGACAACCCCACGGCCCCTATCGGCTTGCCGGTTGGTCGTTCGGTGGTGTGCTGGCTTATGAAATCGCGTCGCAACTGCTCGGGTTGGACGAGGCAGTGGCGTTCGTCGGGCTGATCGACACCTACGTGCCGCGCCTGGCCGATCCGAACAAGGCGCAGTGGAACGATGCACATGTGCACAAGCGCCAATTGCTTTTGCATTGCACGGCGCATTGGGCCGGGCGTGAGACCCAGGGGCAGCAAGCACTGGCGCGTCTGGCCGTGTTGCAGACCGAACTTGAGCAGTGGGCGTTCGCCGATTTGTTCAACCATTGTCACGAACAACAGCTGCTCAGACCCGAGCTGGCAGCTGTCGCGTCGGCGGATGCCTGGCATTACCTCGACCGGGAGGTGGCCCACGGACATGCGTTGGCCCATTACCGGATCAACCCGATCGGTCTGCCGTTGCATCTGCTGCGTGCCAGGGAGCGTTCGGCGCCAATGTCACGACTCAGCCCCACGTGCGGTTGGGCTGAAGAACTGCCAGGTGTGGAGCTGAACTGCATTGATGTTCCGGGCGATCACCAGAGCATGATGAAAGCACCGCACGTTCAGGCGCTGGGGCAGGCCCTGACTCAGGCGCTGGAAACGGCAACCGCGCCAGCGCCAACGGCTTATCAGCCGATCCTGACGATTCAGACCGGTCACACCGGGCATGCACCGATTTTCTGCGTGCCGGGGGCCGGGGACACTGTCACCGGGTTCATCCACCTGACCGAGGCGCTGGGGCCGGAGTGGCCGATTCATGGGCTGCAACCCCGAGGCCTCGACGGCGCGACCGTGCCGCACAGCAGGGTCGAAAGCGCCGCCACGTTCTACCTGCGGGCGCTTGAGCAGTTGTACCCGCAGGGACCGGTGCATCTGATCGGGCATTCGTTTGGTGGCTGGGTGGCTTACGCCATGGCGGCGCAGTTGCAGGCGGCGGGGCGCGAAGTGGCGTCCCTGACCCTGATCGACAGCGAATCACCTGGCGGCAACAGTGTGGTGGGCAAGCCATATACCACGACGGCGGCGATGTTGCGGCTGATCGAGTCGCTGCAGTTGTCCAGCGGCAAGTCTCTGGGCATCGATGCGCTGGCCTTCGCCGAGGCCGACGACAGCACGCAAATGCGCCTGCTGCATGACGGGATGGTGCGCGCGGGTGTGCTGTCCGAACGTGCGTCAGTCGATGCGATGCAGGGGCCGGTACGCACCTTCGCCACGGCGCTGCGTACGGTCTATCGACCGGCGCTGGCCTATACCGGGCCGGTGCGTCTGGCGCTGGTGGACGACCCGACCCTGGACGCCTCGGGCAACCGGCGCGAACAGACGGCGATGCTCGAAGGCTGGCAGCGCGAGGCCAGGGATCTGGCGGTGTGGTACGGCCCGGGCAACCATTTCACGATCCTCAAGGCGCCCAACGTCTTCAGTCTTGCGGCGTGGTGGCATGACGGGCTGACGGTGGCGGCGGGTCAAGTGTTGTCCTGATTGAAGCTTTTATCCTGGAACCCGGCCGCTGGCCGGGCTCAACCCTGAACGGAATTGTGGTCATTTATGGAACAGTCGAAGTTGCGCAAAGTCGGTCTGGGAATCGCCTTGACGCTGGTGGCCGGGTTGGTGTTCTACACGGTGCAGGCGCCGGCCGAAGCACCGCAATACCTGACCGCCACGGTCGAACGCGCTGACATTGAAAACGCAGTGCTGGCCACCGGTCTGCTGGAGGGGATCAAGCAGGTGGACGTCGGTGCCCAGGTTTCGGGGCAATTGAAGTCGCTGAAGGTCAAGGTCGGCGACAAGGTCAAGAAGGGCCAGTGGCTGGCGGAAATCGACCCGCTGGTGCTGCAGAACACCCTGCGTCAGGCACAGGTCGATGAGGAAAACCTACAAGCCCAGCGCCGGGCGACCCAGGCTCAGTTACGGCAGACCAAGGCGCTCTATGAGCGTTATCAGAACCTGCAGGAGGACGCCTCGATTTCGCGGCAGGATTTCGAGACCGCGCAATCGAATTACGAGGTGCAGCAGGCCAATCTGTTGTCGCTGGATGCGCAGATCAAGAGCGCGCATATCCAGATCGACACCGCCAAGGTCAATCTGGCCTACACGCGGATCGTCGCGCCCATCGACGGCGACGTGGTGGGCATCGTGACTCAGGAAGGCCAGACCGTGATTGCCAACCAACTGGCGCCGATCCTGCTGAAACTCGCGGACCTGGACACCATGACCGTCAAGGCTCAGGTGTCGGAGGCGGATGTCATTCACATCGCGCCGGGGCAGGAGGTGTACTTCACCATTCTGGGCGAGGACAAGCGTTATTACGGCAAGCTGCGCGGCACCGAGCCTGCGCCGCAGAACTTCCTGGAAACCCCGCCTGCAGGCACGCCGAAGCAGAATACGGCGGTGTTCTACAACGCGTTGTTCGAGGTGCCGAATCCCGACCACCGTTTGCGGATCTCCATGACCGCTCAGGTGCGGGTGGTACTCGACACCGCCAAATCGGTGCTGACGATTCCGGTGGCGGCACTGGGGCCGCGCAACAACGATGGCAGTTTCCCGGTACGAGTTCTGGATACGAAGGGGCAAGCGCAATCGCGCAATGTGCGGACCGGGATCAACAACAACGTCAAGGTACAGGTCAACGAAGGACTCGCCGAAGGTGACCGCGTGGTGATCGGTGATCCGGTGTCGAAAGTGGCAGGGACATGAGCATGAGCGAACCTCTGCTGCAACTGACCGGCATCACCCGCAGTTTCACCGCTGGCGACCGCGAGTTTCTGGCGCTGAAAAACATCGACCTGACGATCAACGCCGGGGAAATGGTCGCCATCATCGGGGCCTCCGGTTCGGGTAAGTCGACCCTGATGAACATCCTCGGCTGCCTCGATTACGCCACGGGTGGCAGCTACAAAATCAACGGCCGGGAAACCCGGGATCTGGACAATCAGGCGCTGGCCGAACTGCGCCGCGACTACTTCGGTTTCATCTTTCAGCGCTACCACTTGCTGCCGCATCTGAGCGCGATGCACAACGTCGAGATGCCGGCGATTTACGCCGGCACGCCGGAGCCACAACGGCATGCGCGGGCCCGTGAGTTGTTGGCGCGCCTTGGGCTGGAAGGGCACCTGACCCATCGCCCAAGCCAACTCTCGGGCGGTCAGCAGCAGCGGGTGAGTATCGCCCGGGCCTTGATGAACGGCGGCGAAGTGATCCTCGCGGATGAGCCGACAGGCGCCCTCGACACCACCAGCGGCAAGGAGGTGATGCGCATTCTGCTGGAGCTGCACGCGGCCGGGCACACGGTGATTCTGGTGACTCACGACCCCAAGGTTGCCGCCAATGCCGAGCGCATCATTGAAGTCAGTGACGGCGAAATCCTCAGCGACCGCCGCAACGAGCGTGACAGCACGGCATTGAGCAACGAGGACGCGGTGCCCAAGTCGACGGCGGCGCGGCGTCTGGTGGCCAGCCTCGGGTTGTTCAAGGAGGCGTTCAACATGGCCTGGGTCGCGCTGATCTCCCATCGGATGCGCACCCTGCTGACCATGCTCGGGATCGTCATCGGCATCACCTCGGTGGTATCGATTTCGGCCATCGGTGAGGGGGCCAAGCGCTACGTTCTGAAAGATATTCAGGCCATCGGCAGCAACACCATCGATATCTATTCCGGCACCAGTTTCGGTGACAGTCGCTCGGCGGCCATCGAAACCCTGGTGCCGGCCGACGTCGCGGCGCTCAATCAGTTGTATTACGTCGACAGCGCGACGCCGGTGGTCGGGCGAAATCTGCTGCTGCGCTACCGCAATATCGACCTCGATGCGCAGGTCAACGGCGTCAGCGATCTGTATTTCCAGGTACGCGGAATCAAGATGGAGGCGGGTATCGCGTTCAGCGAAAGCGATGCCCGGCGCCAGGCGCAGGTGGCGGTGATCGATCACAACACCCGCCATCGGTTGTTCGGTGAGGGAGTCGATCCGCTGGGGCAGGTGATACTGATCGGCAACCTGCCGTGCACTGTGATCGGTGTGGCGGCAGAGAACAAAAACATCTTCTCGTCGAGCAAGTCGCTCAATGTCTGGGTGCCCTATGAAACCGCAGCCGGACGGCTTTTGGGCCAGCGTTACCTGGACAGCATCAGCGTGCGGATCAAGGACGGTCAGCCGAGCAAGATCGTGGAAGACAACGTCAACAAACTGATGCTGCAGCGCCACGGCACCAAGGATTTCTTCACCAATAACCTCGACAGTGTGATGCAGACCGTGCAGAAAACCAGCCGCTCACTGGCGCTGTTGCTGTCGCTGATTGCGGTGATTTCCCTGGTGGTCGGCGGTATCGGGGTGATGAACATCATGCTGGTGTCGGTCACCGAACGTACCCGCGAGATCGGTATCCGCATGGCGGTCGGGGCGCGGCAGTCGGACATTCGTCAGCAATTTCTGGTGGAGGCGGTGATGGTCTGTCTGCTGGGTGGGGCGATTGGAATTTCGTTGAGTTACGCCATCGGCCACTTGTTTTCGCTATTCATCAAGGAGTGGGAGATGGTGTTCTCGCTGAGCTCGGTGCTGACGGCGGTGTTCTGCTCGACCCTGATCGGCATCGTGTTCGGCTTCGTGCCGGCGCGCAATGCGTCGCGGCTCGATCCGATCGAGGCATTGGCCCGGGATTGACGCCGGCATGAGAAAACCGCCGTCCTTTGCAGGAGGGCGGTTTCGTTTCGGGTGTGTGAATGGTCAGGCTGCGTTCGACGGACCGCAGGCTGCCGGGCAGTCTTTCGGCGAATACATCCAGCGCATCAGCGAGTGACGTCCGCTGATGCCCAGTTTGATGGCTGCGCGTTTGAGATAGCTCTCCACGGTATTGACCTTCAGTTGCAACTGTTCGGCCAGTTCCGGTGCCGTGCGCCCGGCGAGCAGGCCGACACAGACTTCCATCTCACGGTTCGACAGGCTCAGCCCCAGTTGCTCCACACGCTCGCAAAAGCGCAGGCGCAGGGTTTCCAGGCCCAGCAGGGTGGAAGCCGACTGCTCCCGGGTTTGTCCCTGGACGTCAGTGTTTGCCGGTTGCAGGGCGTTGATGTGTTTCTCGACCATCGGCAGCAGGACTGGAGAAATATCCTGCAACAAACTGCGCTCATGGGCAGAAAAGCGTTTTGACGGACCGCAACGGTAGACAGAGATCACATAGCGGTAACCGTCCTTGCGCCGGGTCAGGTGCAATTGCGAAGCGTCGGTGACCGTCGAGGGTTCGGGAGTGGGCAAATCATTGGCATTCGGCTGCGTGCTCAACTCGGAATACACCGTTTCAGCCGGCAAGGGCACTTCCTTGATGCATTCGGGTTCGACGCGCGGTTGTGAGCGTCCCACCGGTTCCACGCGCATCTGCCGGATGTGCGTGGCGTCCACCGCCAGTTGGGTCAGGATCAGGTCATGCAGCATCCGTGGGAAATGTCGGCTGCCAGTGCTGGCAATGACCTTGCCAATGTGAGGAAACAGCTGTGAGTTCATGTCGTTCATCCATGAGTTGCAGTGTGGTACTCGTATTCCTGGCCCACCGGAAAGAAGCTCCGTGCCCGGCGACAGCGCATCAGGAAATTGGATCCTATCCTAGTACAACGTTTCAGCGACGGTTTAATGAAGGGGCTATTAGCTCATAACTGACGGTGAGGGGGATGTCGGGATGACAGATGTCATGGAAATGCCTTACAGCTGAACAGGGCCAATTTTATAAAAAGTCCTACAAGTGACAGTATCATGGCGCAAAAAAAAGCCCGTTTCAGCCGAAGCCAAAACGGGCTTTTTCCCGCTTCGACAACCGTTACTTCAGGTTGTCAAAATGGTCTCGCAGGAACTCGTAAAAGCGAAACGCTTGAAACGATCTCCATACGAGGCTCAGCGTACGCAGCAAAAGCTTCATACGTTTTGGCCTCCAGCTCGGGGGCCAAACCT
This sequence comes from Pseudomonas fluorescens, assembly GCF_012974785.1. Taxonomy (GTDB): domain Bacteria; phylum Pseudomonadota; class Gammaproteobacteria; order Pseudomonadales; family Pseudomonadaceae; genus Aquipseudomonas; species Aquipseudomonas fluorescens_BT. The sequence continues at coordinate 2,541,033 of NZ_CP027561.1, forward strand.
CCAGCGAACTTACCGGACCATGTGTGCCTTTGGACATGCACGTCAATGTTGTCCATGAGGCGGCCGGTTGTGATCCCTCCGAGCCATCATTCCGGCACGGGTGCAAAACCGTGTCGAAGGGCATGAAACCGTTATGGTTCCAGCCAAACCTCATGGACGCACTGGCGAGTGAGCGTCGGCATATTAACCTGTCTTGTGGCGTGATTCTGAGGGGCCTGGATAAAGACTCGATGAGTTTTGTAATTCGTTGTTTCTGTCAGTCTTTTTTCAGCCTCGTCAGGGCTGACCTTGTCATTGCGTGACGTCGTTCAACACACAAAATAACGTTGCAACGAATACCAAAGATTAATAGTATTCCCGCACGTCAATGTTGTCCGTGAGACACAAAGCCCCAGCCGCAAACTGAGGCTTGTCGAAAAACCGCCCCGCAAAGGCGGTTTTTTTTCGCCCATCGTTCGACCACCGCCAGCAAACCTAGGCCTCGCTCACCACGGGCAACCCGGCATCCACCAGCTCGACCCAGTGCCTGACCGGCGTGCGTCCCGCGCCGTCGAGGTGGGCCTGGCAGCCGATATTGGCGGTGGCGATGATCTCCGGATGACCGCTTTCCAGTGCATTGAGCTTTTGGTCGCGCAGTTGCCGGGCCAGCGCGGGTTGGGTTATCGAATAAGTGCCCGCCGAGCCGCAGCACAGGTGGGCGTCCGGCACGGTCGTGAGGTTGAAGCCCAATCGGGTCAGCACCGACTCAACTGCGCCGCCGAGTTTCTGTGCGTGTTGCAAGGTACAGGGGCAGTGGAACGCCAAGCGCGGGTCGGCATGAATACCAAGGGACTCGAGCGGTTCCTCACGCAGCACTTCCACCAGATCTTTCGCCAGTGCACTTACGGCTTTCGCCTTCTCGGCATAGGCCGGATCGGTGCACAGCAGGTGCCCGTAATCCTTGATGAACGCGCCGCAACCGCTGGCGGTCTGCACGATCGCTTCGGCGCCTTGTTCGATGGCCGGCCACCAGGCGTCGATGTTCTGGCGGGCGCGGTCAAGTCCCGTGCCCTGGGCGTCGAGGTGATAGTCCACGGCGCCGCAACAGCCGGCATTTCGCGCCGGAGTAATGCTGATCCCCAGTCGATCCAGCACTCGTGCTGCCGCCGCGTTTGTGTTGGGCGACAAACCCGGTTGCACGCAGCCTTCGAGCATCAGCACCTGACGGGCATGCCGCGTTACCGGGCGGGGCGCGATTGCAGAGGGGCGGCGCGGCAATTTGGCTTGCAGGGTATCAGGCAGCAGCACACGGAAGATCTGGCCGGCGCTGACCAATCCTTTGAACACTCCGGGATTCGACGCCACGCCACGCAAACCTCCACGCAACAAGCGTTGACCGATGGGACGCGGCACGGCGGCATCAACCACGGCGCGGCCAATGTCGAGCAGATTGTGATAGTCCACACCCGAGGGGCAGGTGGTTTCGCAATTGCGGCAGGACAGGCAACGATCCAGATGCAGTTGGGTCTTGCGGGTGACTTCATTGCCTTCCAGCACCTGTTTGATCAGATAGATGCGGCCCCGTGGGCCGTCCAGTTCATCGCCGAGCAACTGATAGGTCGGGCAGGTCGCGTTGCAGAAGCCACAGTGCACGCAGGTGCGCAGGATGCTTTCGGCTTCTTCGGCCCGGGGCAGTCGTCGGGCCTTTTCGCTGAGAGTGGTTTGCATGGCTCAAAGCTCCGCGTACAGGCGACAGGGGTTGAAAATGCCCTGAGGGTCGAGTTGTTGCTTGAGGCGACGGTGATAGTGCAGGAGGGCGGGTGGCAGCGGGTGGAAGGGCGCATCGATCAAACCATGGCTGTAGCAGGTTGCATGCCCGCCAACAGCCGAAACCACCTGGCGAATCAGTGCCGCTTGCGCCCCTGACTTGAGCCAACGCTGGGCGCCGCCCCAGTCGAGCATTTGCAGGCCGGCCAAGGCCAGCGGCGGGGTGTTGTTCGGCACCGAAAGGCGCCACAGAGGCTGGTCTTCGTCGAAAAAGCCCAGACGCTGTTCATTCAGGTCGGCCCAGAACGATCCATCGAGCAGTTCGCCACCGAGGCGATCACGGGCCGCCGCCACCGAGCCTTCACCACCCTCCAGACGCAAGTGCAGACGCTGGCCATCGTGGCAGGCGGCGCTGATCGGCAGCGGTTGTTGACCCCACTCGGCCATACGCTGCAAGGCTCGTTCACTGTCCATTTCCAGGCTGATGCTCAGGCACTCGCGTGGTTTGGGCAGGACCTTGAGCGAGACTTCGGTGATCACCCCCAGCGAACCATAACTGCCAACCATCAGCCGCGACAGGTCATAACCGGCGACGTTTTTCATGACCTCACCGCCAAAACGCAAGTGCTTGCCATGGCCGGTGATGATCCGTGTACCCAGCACGAAATCCCGAACCGACCCCGACCACGGACGGCGCGGCCCCGACAGCCCGCTGGCGATCATCCCGCCCACCGTCGCCTCATCGGCGAAGGCCGGTGGTTCGCACGGCAACATCTGTTGTGAAGCGTCCAGCACCGCCAGCAGTTCGGCCACTGGAGTACCACAACGTGCGGTGATCACCAGTTCCGTCGGGTCGTAGCTGACGATGCCGCGATGAGTGCGGGTGTCGAGGATTTCTCCGGCGACGATGCGGCCCAGAAATGCCTTGCTGTTGGCGCCCTGAATCCGCAGAGGCGTGGCGTCTTGCAACGCCTGATTCACCTGATCGAGCAGCGCGGCGCTGTCATCGACATCCTTTTCTCGGACCATCAGAAACGCTCCAGCTCGGGGAAAGGCAGTTGCCCGGCATGAACATGCATGGCGCCGAATTCGGCGCAGCGGTGCAGGGTCGGAATGTTTTTGCCCGGATTGAGCAGCCCGCCGGGGTCGAACGCGGCTTTGACGGCGTGGAACAGGGTCAGCTCATCGTTGTTGAACTGCGCGCACATCTGATTGATTTTCTCCCGCCCCACACCGTGCTCGCCGGTGATGCTGCCGCCGACCTTCACGCACAATTCGAGGATTTTCCCTCCCAGCGTTTCGGCGCGTTCCAGCTCGCCGGGCTGATTGGCGTCGAACAGAATCAACGGGTGCATATTGCCGTCGCCGGCATGGAACACGTTGGCCACCCGCAGGCCGTATTCGGCGGATAACTGCGCGATGGCTTGCAGCACGCCAGGCAGTTCGCGGCGCGGGATGGTGCCGTCCATGCAGTAATAATCCGGGGACAAGCGGCCCACGGCCGGGAAGGCATTTTTGCGTCCGGCCCAGAATCGCACGCGCTCAGCCTCGTCCCTGGCCTGACGCACTTGCGTCGCGCCAGCATTCTCCAGCACCTGGCGCACGCGAATGCAGTCGGCGTGGACGTCGGCTTCGACGCCATCGAGTTCGCACAGCAGGATCGCTTCGGCGTCCACCGGGTAGCCGGCGTGGATGAAGGCCTCGGCGGCGCGGATCGCCAGGTTGTCCATCATTTCCAGGCCACCGGGAATGATCCCGGCGGCGATGATGTCAGCCACGGCTCGGCCGGCGTTCTCCACGGAATCGAACGCAGCCAACAGGACTTTGGCGGTCTGTGGTTTGGGTAGCAACTTGACCGTGACTTCGGTGATCACACCCAGCAGGCCTTCGGAGCCGGTGAACAGCGCCAGCAAGTCGAAACCGGGGGAATCGAGCGCATCGGCGCCGAGCGTGAGGTGTTCGCCCTCGACGGTCAGGATCTCGACCTTGAGCAGGTTGTGCACGGTCAGACCGTACTTGAGGCAATGCACGCCACCCGCATTTTCCGCCACGTTGCCGCCGATGGAGCAGGCAATCTGCGAGGACGGATCCGGCGCGTAATACAGGCCGAACGGGGAGGCCGCCTGGGAAATCGCCAGATTGCGCACCCCGGGCTGAACCCGTGCGGTGCGGGCGCCCGGATCGATGTGCAGGATATTGTTGAAGCGTGCCATCACCAGCAGCACACCTTTCTCCAGAGGCAACGCACCGCCGGACAACCCGGTGCCGGCACCCCGGGCCACCACCGGCACGTTTCTCTCATGACAGATTCGCAAAACGCCCTGCACCTCATCGAGATGCCGGGGCAGCACAACCAGTAACGGCGTGGTGCGGTAGGCCGACAAACCGTCGCATTCGTACGGCTTGAGATCCTCGCGCTGATGCAGGATTTCCAGTGCGGGCCACCGGTTTTGCAGCGCCTGCAACAGCGCAGCCTTGTCGACGTCCGGCAGGGCGCCGTCGATCTGTTCGTCGTAGAGAATGTTCATGCGGGCGCCCCCTGGTTTTTGTTATCGGGTGCGAGCGATCAGTCCAGATCAGCCGCCTCATGCCGTTCCGGCACCTGGCTCGCTTCATCACCCCAGGTGCGGTTGACGCGCTGCCCACGAATGACCGCCGGCCGTTTGGCGATGTCCTCGGCCCAGCGCTGTACATGGGTGTATTCGTGAGCCGAGAGAAATTCGGCCGCGCCGTACACGTTGTTGCGCACCAGTTGTCCATACCACGGCCAGACCGCAATGTCGGCGATGGTGTAATGGTCGCCGGCAAGGTAAGGGCTCTCGGCCAGGCGTCGATCGAGCACATCCAGCTGACGTTTGGCTTCCATGGTGAAGCGGTCGATCGGGTATTGGAGTTTCTCCGGCGCATAGGCATAAAAATGCCCGAAACCGCCACCCAGATACGGAGCTGAGCCCATCTGCCAGAACAGCCAGTTCAGGGTTTCGGTACGACCGGCGAGGTCGGTGGGCAGGAAGGCGCCGAATTTCTCGGCGAGGTAAAGCAGGATCGAACCTGACTCGAACACCCGGATCGCCGGCTCGACACTTCGATCGAGCAGTGCAGGGATCTTGGAGTTCGGGTTGATCTCGACAAAGCCGCTGGAGAACTGATCGCCTTCACCGATGCGAATCAGCCAGGCGTCGTATTCGGCCCCAGTGTGCCCGAGCGCCAGCAACTCTTCGAGCAGGATGGTGACCTTGACGCCATTGGGCGTGGCCAGCGAATACAGTTGCAACGGATGCTTGCCGACGGGCAGGGTCTTGTCATGGGTCGGCCCGGCGATCGGGCGGTTGATGTTGGCGAACTGGCCGCCGGACGGAGCGCTGTGTTTCCAGACCTTGGGTGGTACGTAAGGCGCCTTGCTCATGAAACGGACCTCGTCGTCAGGTTGCTCAATGGATGTGAGCCGGTAGCAAGCTACCGGTTCCTGCCGAACAGAACACCACAGAAGGGCGTTTGAATTCCACCCTGTTGTCACATCAACTCTTCATATCGTTATTCGATCCGCGGATGCTGCTGCACCAGGTATTCGCGCTTGGCTTCCAGTTCGGCGATTTCGGCGTCGATGTCTTCGATCTTCTGTTCGATGTTGTCGTGATGTTCTTGCAGCAGCTCCTTGGCTTCCTCGATATCGGAGGCTGCAGGGGCTGCACCGCGTAGCGGTTTGTTGGCGGTTTCTTTCATGGTCACACCGGTGATCAGCCCAACGACGGCAGTCACCATCAGGTAATAGGCCGGCATGTACAGATTCTGGGTACTCTCCACCAGCCAGGCCACGACGGTCGGCGTCACACCGGCGATCAGCACCGAGACGTTGAACGCACTGGCCAGCGCGCTGTAGCGGATGTGAGTCGGAAACATTGCCGGCAGCGTAGAGGCCATGACGCCAATGAAAAAGTTGAGCACCACGGCCAATATCAGCAGGCCGGAAAAGATCAGGCCGATCTTGCCGCTGTTGATCAGCATGAACGCTGGAATGGCAAGGATGAACAGACCGATGCTGCCGAAGATGATGAAGGGGCGACGGCCGATCTTGTCGCTGATGAAACCGATGGCAGGTTGCACGAACAGCATGCCGACCATGATCGCGATGATGATCAGCACCCCGCGATTTTCGCTGTAATGCAGGTTGTGCGAGAGGTAACTCGGCATATAGGTCAACAGCATGTAATAGGTGACGTTGGTGGCGGCCACCACGCCGATGCAGGTCATCAGGCTGCGCCAGTGTTTGGTTGCGACTTCCTTGAACGACACTTTCGGGCCGCCGGCCAGACCTTCACGGTCACCTTGTTCAAGCTTCTCGACATGCTGCTGAAACGCCGGCGTCTCTTCGAGCGCATGGCGCAGGTAAAGCCCGATCATGCCCAACGGCAGGGCGAGGAAGAAAGGCAGGCGCCAGCCCCATTCCTGGAATTTTTCTTCACCGATGATCGCGGAAATCAGTACCACCACGCCGGCGCCGAGGACGAAACCGGCGATGGAACCGAAGTCCAGCCAACTGCCAAGGAAGCCGCGTTTGCGATCCGGCGCGTATTCGGCGACGAAGATCGAAGCGCCGGTGTACTCGCCTCCGACCGAAAAGCCCTGGGCCATTTTCGCCAGCAGCAGGAGTATCGGCGCCCAGATGCCGATCGAGGCATAGGACGGAATCAGCCCGATGGCAAAGGTGCTGAGCGACATGATCACGATGGTCGCTGCGAGGACTTTCTGTCGTCCGTACTTGTCCCCCAGCGCACCGAAGAACAGCCCGCCCAGCGGCCGGATCAGGAACGGTACCGAGAATGTCGCCAGTGCCGCGATCATCTGCACGCCGGGATCGGCGCCGGGGAAGAAAACCTTGCCCAGCACATAGGCAACGAAGCCGTAGACGCCGAAGTCGAACCACTCCATCGCGTTGCCCAGCGCCGCAGCCGTGATGGCTTTGCGCATCTTGGCGTCGTCGACAATGGTGATGTCTTTCAGTCCGATCGGGCTGACGCTTTCCTTTGATTCCATGGGATTCACTCTGCATCTGATCTGTCTTTGTGCAAACCGCAAGGCCCGAAGAGGCAAGGGCCAGAGCGGTTCACCTTGGTCGATGCCATCTCTTTGATGGCACGGCTTCTTCCAGATCAGATACAAGTGGACACGAAAAAATTCACCACTGATTTCGTTTTTTACCGATGGCGAAAGTGGTTACAGCGCTCGGTCGAAACGAAACGATGCCCCATAGGCCGAGGCCGGCAAGTGACTCGAGCCATCGTCGCGCAGCCTTGAACGGAACGTTCCGCGCTGAGGTTCGGTGCGATACAAACCGCGCTTCTGCAACTCGGGAATGATCAGTTCGACGAAGTCTTCAAGGCTGCCAGGGCTGATCAGCGGATTAAGCATATAGCCGCTGGTGCCGGAAATCCGCGCGTGTTTTTCGATGCGATCAGCGACCTGCTGCGGTGTGCCGACCAGAATCAGGTCAGTGCCGCGAGTGACGCTGGCGAAGCGCTGTTTGACGTCGCCCGCGGTCAGCGGCTTGCCGCTGCCATCGGGGCGCATCACGTAAGAGGTCAGGCCTTCGGTGTGTGTCGACAGCGCATCGCCGTCGGCGTAGCGGCTGATATCGATGCCGGTGTCACCGGCGTAGCTGACCAGTTGTGCCTGCAAGTGGTAGTTGCTTTGCAACTCGTCGTATTTGCGCTGGGCCTCGATTTCGGTTTTGGCGGTGACGATGCGCAACACCGTCAGTGACTTCACATCTTCACGCTGACGGCCGCGTGCCTGGGCCTTGGCCCAGATATCTTCCAGGCCCTGACGGATTTCCTGAGGGTTGGATTTGGCAATGAAGATCAGCTCGGCATGCTTGGCCGCAAACTCGCGACCGCGCCCCGACCAGCCCGCCTGGATCAGCAACGGCGTGCGTTGTGGCGAGGGAGAGGTCAAATGCGGGCCGGCCACCCGATAATGCGTGCCTTCGTGATTGATCGGGCGCACCCGGTCGCCTCTGGCATAGAGCTGGCGGGCCTTGTCGGCGACCACGGCGTCGTCGGCCCAACTGCCTTCCCAGAGCTTGTAGGCCACATCGAGAAACTCTTCGGCGCGCTCGTAGCGATCATCGTGTCTGATCATTTGTTCCAGCCCGAAATTGCGCGCCGCACTCGACAGGTAAGACGTGACAATATTCCAGCCGACCCGGCCATTGGTCAGGTGATCCAGTGTGCTGAAGCGCCGTGCATGGGTAAACGGATGTTCATAGCTGGTGGTCACGGTGACGCCAAACGCGAGGTTTTCCGTCACGGCAGCCAGCGCCGGAATGATCATCAGCGGATCGTTGGCCGGCGCTTCCACGGCCCATTTCATGGCCGCATCGGCATTGCCGCCGAACACATCGTAGAAGCCCAGCACATCACCAAAGAACAGCATGTCGAGGTGAGCCTGATCGGCAATCCGGGCCAGGTTCGACCAATAGCCCAGCGAGTTGATCGCCAGTCGTTCGTCAGCCGGGTGCGTCCAGAGGCTCGGCGCACCGCCGCACCCGACACTGGCTTGTTCATAGAGCGCAAACAGCAGAGGTTTAGGATCGGACATCTTGGTTCCTGCAAGAAATCATTGAACGGAATAGCTCATCGCTGATGCTTGAAGCCTCTGCCGTAATGGCGTTCCAGGCGATGCTGGATCAGTTCGAGACCGATGGACAACAGCCAATAGATGACCGCTGCGGTGGTGAGCATTTCGATGTAGCGGTAGGACGAGCGCCCGTACGACTGCGCCAGGAACATCACTTCCCAAACGCCCATGACCGAGATCAACGATGAATCCTTGAGCATCGAAATGAACTGGCTGGTGGTCGGTGGAATGATCGTGCGCATGGCTTGCGGCAGAATGATGTGCACGAATGTCGCTGCCGGTCTCAGACCCAGCGCAGCTGCCGCTTCACGCTGCCCCGGTGCAACCGCGAGGATGCCGGCGCGAAAGATTTCGCTGAGATACGCACCGTAGTTGAGCGAGAGGGCAATGATCCCGGCACTGATGGCGCCCGGCACGATCCCCAGTTGCGGCAGGCCCAGGTAGATCAACAGGATCTGAATCAGCAGCGGCGTACCGCGAAAGAACGAGGCGTAGAAACTCGCGATACCGAACGCCACAGCGCTGCGCGACAGGCGCGCAAGCGCCGTGACGAAACCCAGCAGCAACGAAAACCAGATCGAGCACAAGCACAGGAAAATCGTCAGCGCGGCGCCCTGCAAAAAGCCGTTCGGCCCCAGATGCAGGCCGACGAGGTTCGGCCACTTTTCCAGAATGATCGAAAACTTCAGATCGAAGCGCATGAAAAACAGCACGCACAAGCCGAACAGCACCGCCCACGTCAGATACAGGCGAGTGCGAAAGCCGAACAGCTGACGTATCAGTTGTGGCTGTTTTTCCGGGGTGACAGTGGTTTTGGCCGGATGAGGATTGAGAGCTGTCATTGGCTGATATCGGAACCGATCCACTTCCTGGATATTTTGCTCAACGTGCCGTCAGTCTTGAGTTGCGCGATGACCTCGGTGACTTTCGCATTCCATTGCTGATCGCCTTTTTCGACCGCTACCACGTTCGGCTCGGCATACAGTGGATCTCCGGCAATCTTGAAGCGCGGGTCCTGGGCGATGCGTTCACGGGCGGTGATGAGGTTGGTGACCATGGCATCCAGGCGCACGCCGGTGCCCAGTGCCAGATCCTGGAAGGCGACGGTTTCGTTGTCATACGGCGCGATCTGGACACTGTCGAACGGATAGCTCAAGGGCTTGTCCTCGGCGCCTTCGATGACCAGATTCTTGTTCAGGTAGGCCTCATAAGTCGACGCACTGATCACGCCGACTTTTTTGCCGGACAAGTCCTTGCCCGTGACGATGTCCTTGTCCTTTGCATTGACCACGATCACTGCCGGTGACTGGTAATACTCCACGGGGAAGTCGAACACTTCAGCCCGCGCCTTGCTCGGTGTCATCGAGCACACGCAGATGTCGTAGCGACCGTTCCAGTGCCCGGCGGCAATCACGTCCCAGGACGGGGTTTCGAGTTTCAGCTTGACCCCGAGACGTTCGGCGACAGCCTTGGCGACATCCACATCGAAGCCGTCGAGTTGGTTCTGGTCATTGAGAAAAGAGAAGGGCGGGTAGCTTTCCATCAGGACGCCGGTCAGCTCACCCTTTTGCGTGACGCGATCAAGAATGGGCCCCGCGAAAGCGACAGAACAACTGGCGACCAGCGCCAGGCCGAGGGTCAAAAGTGCCGGGGTCTTCACGTGCGGTGCTCCAGTCAGAAAAAATCTGAATAGATTAAAACGCACTATAAAAATAGTTTGTACTTCGTTTTTAGAATATGGATCTTGCTTGAGGCTATATCGATGTCCGCTATCTGCGCAATTGCGCCGGACTCACGCCCAGTCGCTGCTTGAACGCGCTGGTCATGTGCGCCTGGGAGTTGAAACCGCAGGCGAGGGCGATTTCCGACAGGCTGGCGCGGGAGTCGCGCATCAATGCACGGGCCCGGGCCAGGCGTCGATCAATAAGATAGCTATGGGGACTTTTGCCAGTGGCCTGCTTGAAGGCGCGCATGAAATAGCCTTCGGACAGTTCAAGCATTTGCGCCATGGTGTGAATGCCGAGCGGACCGTCGAGGCCGGCGTCGATGAACTCGTCGAGCAGGCGCATTCGGCTGCCGGTCATCGAGCCTTGGGGCGACGGCGTGTCTTTGCCTTCGGTGCGCTCGGCCAAGGCGAGCGCCCAGGTTTCCCAGTCATCGTCCACTGAGGCTTTCAAAAAGGCGCGGCGCATTCGTGAGGCGAGGTGAATGGCCTGCGGGTCGATGCGATTGTTGAACACCTGCTCGCCCGACAGCGTGGTGCCGTCGGTGCGGATGACCCGCAGGTATTCACCGCCCATGGGTGACTCGGACATCACATCACAGTCGACGGGGACGAACGCCAGACTATTGGGCATGGCATCGAAGGGGCGCACCCGGTCGCTGCCGATGGCGTGCACGCCGCGTTGGCTGTCGAAGGCAAAACCGATTGCCGACTGCGCCGCCACATAACGGGTTGCGTAGGCGGCGCCGGGCAGCAATTCGATCGCCCACGGGCCAGCCTCGATACGACGGACCGGTTCCGGGGCGACGGGTGATGGTGGGCGGTTGCGAGGGCTCATGAACGCCATAGTAGTGAAGAGCCGACGCAAAAGTCAGGTCAGTTTTTTGAAAGCCGACTGGCAGGACACGTGCCTAGACTGGAGCAAAGCCCAAGGAGACGTTCCATGCACACCCTCACTCGCGAAGACATCGAACAGGCTGCCCGCCAGGTTTACCAGGTGATGCCGGCCACCGCCCAGTATCGCTGGCCGCTGCTGACCGAACGGCTGGGCTGCACGGTGTGGGTCAAGCACGAAAACCACACACCCACCGGCGCGTTCAAGGTGCGCGGCGGCATTACCTTCATGCACTGGCTGCGCCGCGAACACCCGAACGTCAAGGGCATCGTCTCGGCCACGCGCGGCAATCACGGGCAGAGCCTGGCACTGGCGGCCAGTGCCGTCGGATTGAGGGCGTTGATCGTGGTGCCGAAGGGCAATTCGCTGGAGAAGAACAACGCCATGCGCGGATTCGGTGGCGAGGTGGTCGAGTTCGGGCGCGATTTCGATGAGGCCCGTGAGGAAGCGGCGCGCCTGGCGCTGGAACATGGGCTCTACCTGGTACCGCCCTTCCACACCGAGCTGGTCAAAGGGGTAGCGACCTATGCGCTGGAACTGCTCAACGCGGCGCCGGATCTGCACACCCTCTACGTGCCGATCGGTTGCGGCTCGGGCATTTGTGGCGTGATCGCCGCTCGTGATGCACTGGGTCTGGATACCCAGGTCGTGGGGGTGGTCTCCACGGAAGCGGCAGCTGCCAAGTTGTCCTTCGAGGCGAAAACGATCTGCGAGACCGCCTCCGCCAATACCTTTGCCGACGGGCTGGCCGTGCGCAAGCCGATTGCCGAGGCGTTCGATGTCTACGGCGCCGGCGCAACAAGGATCGTCGCGGTCAGCGAGGACGAAATCGCCGAAGCCATGCGCGTGTATTACACCGACACCCACAACCTCGCAGAAGGCGCCGGCGCCGCGGCACTGGCGGCGTTGATGCAGGAGCGGGACAGGATGCAGGGCAAAAGGGTGGGGGTGATTTTGTCCGGGGGCAACATCGACCGGGCGGTGTATGCACGAGTGATCGGCTGATAGACGCAGCTTGGCTGCGGGGTGTCGCTTTTCCGCTTGTGATTGGTCCTGGCTACCCCTTATAAGATCGACTTTCACTTTCGATATAAAAAGGGTGTCACGCATGAGCAATGCCTGGAACGAAGGTTATTTCACGGACGAAGGCTACACCTACGGCTATAGCCGCGAGATCAATCCGGTTTTCCAGCGCTATTGTTTGTTGCTGCGGGGTTTTGCCACGCTGGAGAATACCGACGGTTATCACTGCGAACTGGGTTTCGGTCAGGGTGTGTCGATCAACATTCACGCGGCGGGCAATCCGGGGAGCTACATCGGCACCGATTTCCATCCGGGCCAGGCGGCCCATGCCATCGGGCTTGCGAAAGACTGGGGCAGCGATGCGCGGCTGTATGACGACAGTTTCGAGCAACTGTTGGCCCGCCATGACCTGCCGCAGTTCGACAGCATCAGCCTGCACGGCATCTGGACCTGGGTCAGCCGTGACAATCACAAGCTGATCGTCGAGTTTGTCCGTCGTCACCTCAAGCCGGGCGGTCATGTGTACATCAGCTACAACTGCTTCCCGGGCTGGTCGCCGCTGGCGCCACTGCGTCAGTTGTTCAGTCTGCATGACCGTTTTGCTTCGCAAGCCTCGGCCCGGCCGGACCAGCGTATCGACGCCGCGCTGCAGTTCTCCGAAGCCTTGCTGGCCGCCAACCCCAACTACGCCAATTCGGCACCGAATCTGGATGCCAAGCTCCAGAGCATCAAGGGCCAGAATCGCCAGTACGTCGCCCATGAATACTTCAACCGCGACTGGAATTGCATGTACTTCACCGACGTGGTCGATGCCCTGGCTCCTGCCAAACTCGACTACGCCACGACGGCTGTGCCGCTGGACTCGGTAGACCTGCTTAACCTGAGCGCCGAAGGCATGGAATTTCTGGAAGGCATCGAGCATCCGGTCATGCGTGAGCAGGCGCGTGATTACTTCGTTAACCAGAACTTCCGTCGGGACCTTTACGTGCGCGGCGCCAACCGGTTGTCCGCCTTCGAACACCGCGAGCGCATGCTCAGTACCCGTTTCGTACTTTTGCAAATGGCAGACAGCGTCGCGGTCAGCGTCACCGGTCCGGCGGGCTCGGCCACGTTGCAGGCCGAGATTTACGGTCCGGTGCTGGACGCGCTCGCGGACGATGCCTATGTGCCGAAAACCCTGCGCCATTTGCTGGAGGCCTCGCCGTCGTTGAGTTATGGCGATGTGGAGCAGGCTCTTAACGTGTTGATCGGGATGGGCGCCGTGGCACCGTGCCAGAGCGAAGCGGCCGAGCAACAGGTGCAGGCACGCTGCACCACCCTCAATCTGCAACTGTGCAGACGCTCGCTGTTCGACCACAAGATTCAGGTGCTGGCCAGCCCGGTCACCGGCGGTGGCGTGACGGTCAGCCGTTTCCAGCAGTTGTTCCTGATTTCGATCAAGCAAGGCAAGACCCGTCCGGCCGACTGGGCACTGCTGGCGTGGGGCATCATCGGCGGTCAGGGAGAGGGCTTGCTCAAGGACGGCAAGGCGCTGACCACCGCTGAAGAAAACATTGCCGAACTGACCGAACAGGCCGAGGCGTTTGCCGAGCGTTCGCTGATCGTTCTCAAGGCGTTGAAAATCGTCTAGCGGCAAAAAAGTCTTGTTGGGTCCGGTTTTTCATCGAACCGGCCGATCAGCGAACAGTTCATCGAGGGCCTGACACGCCGTTGCTGCGCCTTCGATGGACTGCTTGTATCCTGCGCGGCCCTGTACATACGGTCGCTGTTGTTGCCGCGGTCCGACAACGGCCGTGACGGAAAACGGACTTTCCAAAAGGTAATGATGTGAAGCGTGATACCCACCTCGTGATGCTGTTGCTGTTTATCATCGGCTGCTCTCTGGCGTCGCTGACCATCTGGAAGGTGCTGGGCTCTCGGGAGCGCGCCCTGGACGAGGTGAACGTCCACGGGTTGAACCTGACTCAGGCGCTGGCAACCTATGCCGAAGGCATCGTCCGGCAAAGCTCGCTGCTCTTGCTCGGGCTCGTCGAGCGTCTGGAAACCGAGGGCAGCGGCCCTGCGCAGATCGAACGATTGAATGCGCTGGTCAACCGTCAGCTGCCGCTGATGCCGCAGCTCAGTGGCATCACCATCTACGATAGTCGCGGCCGCTGGCTGATGTCCTCCAACCGACCGATTCCGGCCGGGGTCAACAGCCGTGACCGGGGCTATTTCATTCATCACCGTGACGATCCCTCTCGCGAGCCCTTCATCGGCCCGCCCATCCGTAGCCGCTCGAATCAGGAGTGGGTGATTACCGTCAGCCGCCGCTTCAATGACGCGAGCGGAGAATTCGCCGGTGTGGTAGCGGTCACCCTGGGGGTCGAAAACTTTCTGCGACTGTTCGGCAAGCTCGACGTGGGGCAGGAAGGCGCCATCGGTCTGTCCTATACCGACGGAACGCTGCTGGTGCGCTATCCCTTCCGCGAACAGGACATGGGGCGCAATTTCTCCAAGTCGCCCATTTATGCGAAGTACCTGGTGGACCAATCGGTGGGCACCGCGTCCTACACTTCCAGCCTAGACGGGGTGGAGCGGCTCTACGCGTTTCGCAAGAGTGAGAAGCTGCCGCTGATCACCACGGTCGCGCTCGGCAAGCGCGAAGCATTGGCGGCGTGGCGACTGGAGGCGCTTCTGTCGATGGTGGTGGTCGCGTCGTTGCTGGGGCTCACTGGCGTGATCGGCTGGTTTCTCATTCTCGATATACGTCGGCGTACCCAAGTGGAAGGGGAGTTGCGGCTCACTCAACAGCAGTTGCTCGGTTCAAACCGGCAGCTGGAATTGTTGGCGATGAAGGATGCGCTGACGGGCCTGGCCAATCGCCGCTGTTTCGATGAAACATTGGCCATGGAAGCGCGCCGGGCGCAACGGGACGGGGCTTCGCTGGCCTTGCTGATGATCGATATCGACTACTTCAAGTTGTTCAACGATTCCCAGGGGCATGTTGCCGGCGACGCCTGCCTGCACCAGGTGGGGAAAGTACTTGAGGCATGTGTGCGGCGACCGTCGGATCTGGTGGCACGTTATGGCGGAGAAGAGTTGGCGATCATCCTGCCCGACACCGATGGCGAGGGAGCGACGGTCGTGGCGCAACTGATTCTGGAGCGACTGACGCGAGCGCACATTGCTCATCCGGCGAGCCCGTTCGGTCGGGTGACGGTCAGTATTGGCGTCACCGCGGCGACCGGTCCGCAACTGGGCGTGGCGCAAGCTCTGATCGAGATGGCAGATCAGGCGCTGTACCAGGCGAAGAGCACAGGGCGGAACCGGATGGCAAGGATAGTTCCCGGCGACAGCGCCCGTTCAACACAGCCAGTTTGAGCGGTGCTGAACGGGCGGATGTTGCGTCTTACCGGTCGTGGCCAATCATCACGCGTACTCGGGGTAGTCCACATACCCTTCGGCATTGCCACCGTAGACCGTGGCCGGATTCAGTGAATTCAGCGGCCAGTCATTGGCGATGCGCGCCGGCAGGTCCGGGTTGGCCATGAACGGGCGACCAAAAGCCACGAAATCCGCCAGCCCGGAATCGAGCAACTGCGCACCGGATTCTGCGGTGTAGCGCCCGGCGTAAATGATCGCGCCGCTGAAGGTGTCGCGCACTGCCTGGCGGAACGTGAGTGGCATCGCCGGCGCATCGTCCCAGTCGGCCTCGGCGATGGACAGATAGGCAATGCCCACGTCCTGCAGCACCTTGATCGCTTCGATGTAAGTAGTATGCGGATCTTCCTCGACCATGCCCAGGTAGGTGCGTGCTTCATCGGTGGTGGTGAACAGCGGGGCGAAACGCACACCGACTTTTTCTCGGCCGATGCACTCGGCAACCCCGGCCACCACTTCACGCAAAAAGCGCAGGCGATTGTGCAGCGAGCCGCCGTACTGGTCGGTGCGCAGATTACTGTGAGCCGAGATGAACTGGTTCACCAGATAGCCGTTGGCGCAGTGCAGTTCGATCCCGTCAAAACCTGCCTCCATGGCATTGCGCGCGGCCTGGATGTACAGCTGAACCAGTTCCTGCACTTCATCGGTGGTCAGTGCGCGAGGGGCGGACGGTGGCACCAGGGCGCCGGCGCCGGGTGCGGTTTCGATGAACACGCTGACCCGGTCAGTGGCCACCGCAGAGGCTGAAACCGGTGCGGCACCGTCGGGTTGCAGGGCTGTATGGGACACGCGCCCCACATGCCAGAGCTGGGCGAAGATCACGCCCTCTCTGGCATGGACGGCCTCGGTGACCTTGCGCCATCCGGCGATCTGCTCAGGGGTATGAATGCCCGGCGTCCAGGCGTAACCCTGGCCTCGCGGCTCGATCTGCGTGCCTTCCGTCACCAGCAGACCGGCGCCCGCGCGTTGCTGGTAATACTCGGCCATCAACGCGTTGGCGATGTTGCCCGGTTGGGTGCTGCGCTGGCGGGTCAGGGGCGGCAGCACGATGCGGTTTTTCAGGGTGTGACGACCCAAAGTGCCGGGTTTGAAGAAACTGCTGTGATTCATGGAAGTACCTTGATTGGGGTTTATTAGACCAGTCGACTAGTTGTCGGGCCAAAAAAGACGCCGTGCAAAACGCGCACGGCGTCCGGATTGATGACGGCTGAAAAGTCAGCCGAGCAGCTTCAACAGTTTTTCGGCGACAGCGGCGGAGCTGGCTGGGTTTTGACCGGTGACCAGTTTTCCGTCAGTCACTACGTGCACCTGCCAGTCGGCGACTTTGGAATAACGGGCGCCGAGGCGCTGGAACTCGTTTTCGACCAGGAACGGCACCACATCCGTCAGACCGACCGCTGCTTCTTCGGAATTGGTGAAACCGGTGACGTCACGGTCCTTGACCAAGGGTTTGCCCTCGGCGCCGAGCACATGCCGCAGTACACCCGGGGCGTGGCAGACGAAACCATGAGGTTTGTTGCTGCGGGCGAAGGCCTCGATCAGGGCGATGGAATGCTTGTCTTCGGCCAGATCCCAGAGCGGGCCGTGGCCACCTGGATAAAACACCGCATCGAAATCTTCGGCGCTGACATCGGCCAGGCGCCCGGTGTTCGCCAGCGCGTGTTGCGCCGCCGGATCCTTGCGGAATCGATCGGTTTCGGCGGTCTGGGCGTCGGGTTCGTCGCTTTTCGGATCAAGCGGTGGCTGGCCGCCGGCGGGCGAGACCAGCGTGATATCGGCGCCGGCGTCCTTGAAGGCGTAGTAGGGGGCGGCGAACTCTTCGAGCCAGAAGCCGGTTTTCTTGCCGGTGTTGCCGAGTTGATCGTGGGAAGTCAGAACCATCAAGATTTTCATAGAGCACCTTGGGTGGGACGGGTGTCGTGGCTGTGCGAGGGATTCGCACACGATCGACACCGGGGAAAAGGTTTGTCGGGGCGCAGCATAGTTTCCAATTAGACCAGTCGTCTAGTAATTTTTTATCCGCATGTTTTTCATGGACCGGTGTGGCAAACTCCCGTTCCTTCGAGTTAAACGACTGGTCTATTGCCTGGTAATCTGCGCCCCGATGAAACCGACCTACGACGACACCCGCCAACACCTGCTCGACACCGGCCACCGGATGATGGCCGAGAAGGGCTTCACCAGTGTCGGCCTGAACGAGATCCTGCAAACCGCCGGTGTGCCCAAGGGCTCGTTCTATCACTACTTCAAATCCAAAGAGCTGTACGGACAGGCGTTGCTCGAGGATTACTTCGTCTGTTACCTGGCCGACATGGAGCGACGCCTGACACTGCCCGGCCTGAGTGCCCGCGAGCGACTGATGGATTACTGGCAGGGCTGGCAGGATCGCTGCACGCTGGAAGGGCACGGTGACGAGTGTCTGGTGGTGAAGCTCAGTGCCGAGGTGGCCGATCTGTCCGAGGCCATGCGCCTGACCTTGCGTGATGGCGCCGAGCGCGTGGTGGCGCGCATCACCTTTTGCATCGAACAGGGCCAGGCCGATCAAAGCCTGCCCGACGGCGATGCCCGGCAACTGGCGGAAACCCTGTATCAGCTTTGGCTGGGGGCCAGCCTGTTGAACAAGTTGCAACGGACGGGGCAGTCGCTGGACACAGCGATGACGACCACCCGGCGATTGCTGGGCGTCTGAACGTTTTACGTCGTGCCCCTTGCCGTGTCGAGCCGGTTGACCCATTTGCGGTTGCGAGCTGGAATCTGGAACGCTTGCGAAAGTATGCCGGCGCAAGGCTGGCGAGCGTGGAAAGCCTGCCAGCTAATGCGACGAAACATACTCCGAGGGCGTAGTCGGCGCAGGCAAGGCGTACGTCGCCTTCATCCACTCAATCTCCGCTTGCGGCGTTCTGCCAAAGAAGCGTTTGAACTCGCGACTGAATTGCGAGGCGCTTTCATAACCCACGTTGAACGCCGCTGCCGAAGCGGTCATGGCGTTGCGCAGCATCAACAGCCGCGCCTGATGCAGACGTGTCGACTTCAGATATTGCATCGGAGAGGTATCCGTCACGCTGCGAAAGTGCAGGTGAAAGTTGGGCACGCTCATACTGGCTTCGTGGGCGAGTTGCTCGACGTCTAGCCGTTCCTGATAACAGCTGTGGATCTTGCGGATCGCCCGGGTCACCTTGCCGAAATGACCCTGTCGATTGAGCGCGGCACGCATCGAGCCGCCTTGTTCGCCCGTCAGAATGCGGTAGTAGATTTCCCGCAGCAGCGATGGCCCCAGTATCTGCGCGTCCCTCGGAATACTCATCGCTTCGAGAAAACGCAACGTCGAAGCGCGGAGCTTGTCGTCCATCGGTGAGGCGTACATGCCTTTGGGCTGCGCGTCGTTGGGGCCGTGAAGGTCATCCACTTGCTGCATCAACTCGCTGGCCAAACGGAAGTCGAGGTGCATGTAGATCGCGAGCATCGGCTCGGCCTCGGTGGCATCGGTTTCCATGGTGAAGGGGATGGGCACGGACACCACCAGATAATGTTGGGCGTCGTAAACGTAGACGTCATCGCCCCGATAACCGCGTTTCTGGCCCTGACAGAGGATCACGATGCCCGGGTCGTACAGCACCGGTGTGCGGGTCAGTGGCCGGTTCGAACGCAGGAAACGCACGCCCTCAAGCGCACTGAGGTTATAACCCTCGACTGGTGCGAGGGTTTCCATGAGCTGCACCATGCGCGAGGTGTCTGCGTCGGCCTGCTTCATTGCGTTCTCTCTATTGGCCGCTCAGTGGTCGGTGGAGCGGGTCAAGGCTTCCCACTGATCGATCTCGTCGCCTGCGTGTTTGAGCTTTTCACGCACAAGGCTCAACGCGTCACTGCCCAGGAGCACGTGTGCCGGTGGGGTCGGACTGGCGATGATCTGCAACATCGCTAGGGCTGCTTTTTGCGGGTCGCCGAGTTGCTTGCCGCTCTTTTCTGCACGCGCCTTGCGCACCGGATCGAAACTGGCGTCGTAGTCGGCAATGCTGCGCGGTGTGCGCTGCATCGAGCGACCGGCCCAGTCGGTTCGAAATGAACCCGGTGCGACGGCAGTCACGAAGATATTGAAGGGCTCCAGTTCTTTGCTCAGCGTATCGGAGATGCCTTCAAGCGCAAACTTGCTGCCGCAGTAGTAAGCGATTCCCGGCATCGTGATCGTGCCGCCCATCGAGGTGATATTGATGATGTGGCCCGCCCGCCGCTTGCGAAAGAAGGGCAGGAACGCCTTGATCACGGCAACGGCGCCGAACACGTTCACGTCGAACTGGCGGCGCATGTCTTCCAGCGGCGACTCTTCGAAGAGGCCTTCGTGACCGTAACCGGCATTGTTGATCAACACATCGACCGGGCCATGCGTCGCTTCAACCTGCGCGATGACTTCATCGATCCGGTCGAAGTCCGTGACATCCAGCATCACCCCGTAAGCGTTATCCACGGAGAGTGATTGAAAGGCGTGCAAGTCGGCTTCCTTGCGCACGGTGCCAATGACGCGGTGGCCGGCCGCGAGTGCTTCCTTGGCCAGCGCATGGCCGAAGCCGCTGCTGACGCCGGTAATGAAAAGGGTCTTGGTGGTGGTCATGACAGGCTCCGGTGAATGGGTTTCAGCCCATGGTATCCATCGAACAAGCGCCCACCTATGTCGGTTAGTCTTTGAGCATTGCCTATTCCTATCAGCGATGCGAGATAACGGCCGATGAACTTTTTACGTGGCTCCGGGCATCCAAGCAGGAACAGACCCAATGCGCTGATATCAGCCAAGGACAGACGATGACCTTTCTAATTTTCCTGTTGGCCTGCGGTGCGGCAGCGAGCACCGGGATGATTTTCCAACCGGGCCCATGGTACGAATCGCTGATCAAACCACGCTTCACACCCCCCAACTGGGTATTTCCCGTTGCCTGGACAACGATCTACCTTTTGCTCGCGTGGGTCGGCTATCGTCTGACCCTGACGCCCGGCAGCGAAACGGTACTCGCCTTGTGGGCGGCGCAAATTGCATTGAACACCCTGTGGACACCCGTGTTCTTCGGCGCACATCGACTCTTCGCCGGCATGCTGATCATCACGCTGCTGTGGCTGGTGGTCGCCGCGATGGTGGTGTTGGCCTTGCGCCTGGACGTGATTACCGGATTGATCCTGTTCCCTTATCTGGCATGGCTGTGTGTCGCGGCGGCGTTGAATTTTTCCATTCTGCGCAACAACCGCGAATAAAAAGGACGAAATGAAGACATCAATGGACTGGCCCGCAGACGAAAACGAGCTGGCGCAATTGCGCGCATTCAACAGGAAACTCGCCCGTCTGCCGCGCTTTCGCATCCGCAATCGCATCACGCCGCGAGTGATTCAGTTGCTGCTGCGCCTCAGCCAATTGGGCGGCGCAAGAAAGTTGCTCAAGCACGGGCTCGAGGCCGAACGCAAAGTGGTGGGCGTCGACGGCGCATCAGTGCCGGTGCGGATCATTCGGCCAAAGACAAAGGCCAAAGGCGTGGTGCTGGATTTTCATGGCGGTGGTTGGGTCATCGGCAACGCGCAGATGAACGATCCCCTCAACATCGCCATGGTGAAAGCCTGCGACGTGGCCGTGGTCTCCGTCGATTATCGGCTTGTGGTCTCGACACCGATCGAAGGCGTCATGCAGGACTGCCTCACGGCGGCACGCTGGCTGCTGAGCGATGACTGCCGCGAGTTTGCGAACCTGCCCGTCATCGTCGTGGGCGAGTCGGCCGGCGGCCACCTCGCCGCCGCGACCCTGCTGCAACTCAAACAATGGCCGGACTTGCTCAAACGGGTGAGCGGGGCGCTGCTGTACTACGGCGTCTACGACCTGACCGGAACCCCCAGCGTACGCAACGCCGGGCCCGAGACCTTGCTGCTGGATGGGCCTGGCATGGTTGAAGCGCTGCAAATGCTTACGCTGGGATTGAGCGATGAAGAACGCCGGCAGGCGCCGTTGTCTCCGTTGTACGGTGACTTCACCGGGTTTCCACCTGCGTTGATGTTTGCGGCGGAACTGGATCCGCTCAGGGATGACACGCTTGAGTTGGCTGAGCGTTGGGGTAGGGCGGCTGAGGTTGAAGTGCATTTGTTGCCGGAAACGGCGCATGGGGTGATTCATTTTCCGTTGGGGTTGGCGGGGAGGGTGCTTGGGTATAGTCGGGAGTGGGTTGCGGGGCGGGTTGTTGAGGGGTGAGGCCGATTTCGGGCGCTCATAAATGTCCGCTATCGGCCAAAAGCGGTCAATGACAATATTCGCAAAGGCTACCGCTCAGCTTCCCGAAGACCGATCTCGACTATTCGTTAGGTACAGCACCATCGCTGCACGAGCCGCATCTTTGATTACCTTCAGCCTCAACCAAGGTGATATTCGCGCCTTTATCAGCCAGGTGATACGCCAGCGAAGCGCCCACGATGCCGGCACTAATGACAACGACTCGTTTGTCCAGAGCATTTCCCATATCAACCTTCATTCTGTCGACCTGAAGGCGGTTTCAGTGTCTGCCTCTGGTCGATTTCTGCTTGTCGTAATGGGCAGCAGTTGTCGTCCAGAAAGCAGATGTAGATTCGTCTGAAGTGGCGAAATAGCTGCCAAAATCATCGTGTTAAAACGCCGCCTGAAATGGCAGCAAGATAAGCGCGCGAGTGTTGTTGGCACTGGAGGGTAGCGAAAAATCGTTCAGCTACTACGGTAAGCGTCATCAACGACTATAGTCATTGGTGAGCCAGAGCGAATCTGACCATTCCCCTGCCAACCTGGCCTAATCCAATTCCGCGATTACACGGCGGATCTTCTTGTGTTCCTTGATGCGGAACGTGAACGTTTCGCTGCCGAAATCACTCAGGCTCAGGCTGAGATCGAGGCAGCGTTGTCTTTTTTTGAACCCCTTGATGGTGGATGGAGTTATCCCGCCGGGCACGTCGCATCCCACTGAGCACGTCCCAACCACCCATCTATCAAGGTTCAAGCAATGAATACTTTAGAGTTCGATGATGCACAAAAAACCAATGGCGACCTGGTTCAGGGTCCGCTGCCGGCCGGCACTGTCGCGCCCGACTTCACTCTTCACGCAACCCCAGATCAACAGTTGTCGCTGCGCGAGTTAAAGGGGAACCCCGTGATACTGGCGTTTTATCCCGCTGACTGGACTTCGGTGTGTGGTGACCAACTGACCTTGTACAACCAGTTGTTACCCACCTTCAGAGAATACGGTGCGGTGCTATTGGGTATCTCGGTTGACAGCGCCTGGTGTCATCAGGCCTTTGCCAAAGATAGGAATTTTCACTTCAGCCTGCTGGCCGATTTCGAGCCCAAAGGGGCGGTGGCACGACAGTATGGAGCGTACGAGTCCCAGCTCGGAGTTTGTAAGAGGGCACTGTTCGTGATTGACAAGGAGGGGGTGGTCGCCTGGAGCTACGTCTCACCAATGGCAATCAACCCTGGGGCGGACGGCATTCTGGATGCGCTGGATGCTCTGGCGAATTCGCCACAAGGCACGCCAATCAAAAATTAACAGGTGATTACATGGCCACTCTCAAAGTCCCGGTAAGTGCCAACGACCATCGCCAGGGAAGTGCGCATGCCAAGGTCACCTTGGTCGAATTTGGCGACTATGAATGTCCCTATTGCGGTGAAGCTTATTGGATGGTCAAGAATCTGCAACAGCATTTTCGCGATGACTTGCTGTTTGTGTTCCGTAATTTCCCTCTGACCACCGCTCACCCCCATGCATTGGGTGCAGCGGTCACCGCTGAGTATGCCGGGAGTCGAGGATTCTTCTGGGAGGCCCACGACGAATTGTACGAAAATCAGGATCGATTGGGCCTGCCGCTGTATCGCGCCATCGTTCTCAAACACGGCCTTTCCAGGGAGGAATTCGATCTTGCAATGCAAGAGGATACTTACATTCCCAAAATACAAGCCGATTTCAATGGAGGTGTACGCAGTGGCGTGAATGGCACCCCAGCGTTTTACATTGACGGGCTTCGCTATGACGGAGTTCCAGAGTTTATCGGGATGAGTCAGATGATTGAGCTTTTGTTAGTGCGTGGACGAAATCGCTAGAGAGCCAAATCGGCTTGGCATCACCCACATCGGAGCCGAGGAAAAACCAACGTTAACTTCCTTTTACATTAAAGAGGTGGACACGGAGCCGGCAACTAATGAAATCTTTGAAGTATTATGAAGAAAATCGGCACGCCACATGGTTGGAGTTGTTTTTTGACCTGACTTTCGTTGTTACGATAGGCCAGGTTACGCACACTCTCGGACATGTTCATGACGGGCACTTTGAACATAAACAATTATGGACATTCTTACTGCTTTTTGTACCGTTGTGGTGGATCTGGTCCAGTCACACGATTTACTCCAACAGGTTCGATACAGACAGCAATCTTCACCGTTTGGCAACATTATTTATAATGCTCCTGCTCATTGTGCTATCGGCACGGATCGGAGAAGACCTGGAAGTGAACTACCCGCTTATTATTGCCTGCTATTTTGGAATACGAGCGATCATCAGTGTTATGTACATTTCATCCATTAGTAAACTCGATTCTCGCGGCGAACTTTCCTCAAGGCTTGGTTTCGCCCTATTAGTTAGCGCAGTTGTTAGCCTTTCATCCGTTATTTTTGACCCGCCCTTGCGTTACCTTGTTGCTTATATTGGGATTGTTCTTGATATTCTGTTTCCTGTATTTTTCTGGACTAAACTAAAACCGTTGCCAGCACACACGGAACACTTGGTTGAGCGCATAGGTCTACTCACCCTAATCTTATTGGGGGAGTCAATTATTAGCCTTTCCGGAGGCTTATCTAACATTCAATGGGGTTATTATAATGTGATGGCGGCCATCACCGGATTTATCATGATTTGCAGTGTCTGGTGGATCTATTTTGATAGTTTTTACTTATTGAACAAACATCAAAGCAGTATGAGTGGGCACGCCTTGATCTACTCGCACCTTTTTCTTTTTATGGGGCTGGCACTTCTGGCAAATTTGATTAGGCATGCGATCCTGAACGACATTGCGATACGCGATTTTCAGATTATGTCGATCACCGGCATGGCCTTGTTTTTCCTGGGGAAGCAATATGGCTATTTCATAGCTGTGAGTCGAATAAGGAAATAAATACTGCAAAACACCTTGATCGTGTTTTCTTTAGGTGGGTTAGTTATATTTCTACCGCGTGTCGAGTACATATTGGTCGGCTTGACAGTCACCATGATCTGTTATGTTCTCCTAAATTTCAGATATCGTTGAGTCTTGATTATCAGGCCACAGCTCGGGAAAAGTGATCACGCGGCTGGTCTGCGGTTTGCGCGCTGCCTACTACGTCATTCTCAGTGTCCGAGCGACATGCGACGCTACCCTTGGTCTCTTTGGGTTTGTAATCCTGGTGTCGTCGACCATAGTTAATAGCCGGATGCCCCTTTTAGCTATTGCGACCAGATAGCACCAGCCGCATCGTAACAACAGGAGCCACGTCATGGTCAAAGTAGCGCTGTTCGTTCGTCTGGAAGCAAAACCTGGGAAAGAGAAAGAGGTGGAGCGCTTTCTCTTGAGCGGCCTTCCTTTAGTGGAGGAGGAGCCAGCCACTACAGCCTGGTTTGGAATCCGCTTGGGGCCGTCTACCTTTGGCATCTTTGACGCATTCCCGGATGAAGCGGGCCGGCAGGCTCATCTTTCGGGCAAGGTCGCGGCGGCGCTTATGGCAAACGCTGCCGAGCTGTTTGCCGAACCGCCATCAATCGAGAAGGTTGACGTCCTTGCGGCCAAGCTACCCGGCTAAGCAAACCCCATAGGAAGCTCCAGTCAGTACTGGGAGGCCCACGATGTATTTGGTGAAAATCAGGATAGCCTGGGCCTGCTGCTGTTCCGGGCGGTGATCAATCAAAACACCTGTATTGAAGATAAATGTCATGGCTAAAGTGCCGTGTCCAGGATTCATGCCATGCTCGCGCGCTCGGTATAAGTGAAAGGATACGCGCGCAAATCGAGTCCATGGACGGCGTGGAAGCCGCACAGAATCTGCAAGGCAATGTGCTCATCACGGGTTTAGGCTGGGTAGGGTAGATTGTTTGCCGGGCACCGGTCGCTCATGGCGCGAAGATCTCCATCATTGATATAGAACCGGAGGTCATCCGCGCCGTGACACCTTATGGTTTCGTCAAGTGAGCATTCGTCGGCGTAGCAGTGACCGATGTTCAATGCGCTGCCGGACGCGGCTGCACTCCGAACTGCGCAACGATGTGCGTACCCAATTCCTCGATAACCTCCGCCGCAGGGCGCTTGCCATATTTGAGATTGAGAATGACGTGGTCCACGCCGATTTCCTCAAGCGACTCCAGCAAAAACCGTAGATGGTAACGTCCCAGTCTGAAACCCAAATGGATACGTGTGGGTGGCGTTGACGGATTCTCATCAACAAAAAGGGGACTGATTTATTTCCAGATTTAGTCAGCCGGGGTTATAGCCACCTTGCCTAACGAGTGGTGGTCACTGGATCGCTCACTCGCAATTTCTGCGAAAAAAAGAGTGCTACTGCATCCAATCCGAACGCCGCCGCGTATATCAAGCACGGACAGAATCTCCTGGCCGATTTTCCTCACAAAGGATCATCACGATGAAACGCATTTCGATCAAAACGCAATTGATTGCGGGCCTTCTGACCTTGGCGGCAGGTAGCGGATTAGTGTTCAACGCTGCGCATGCTGCATCGATGAGTCACGACAGCGTCATGGTCGGCGGTCAAAGCATGTTGCCGAACAAGGACATCGTCGACAACGCAGTGAACTCGGCCGATCACACCACCCTGGTCGCCGCTGTGAAAGCTGCCGGTCTTGTCGACACCCTCAAGGGAAAAGGGCCCTTTACTGTGTTTGCACCGGTCAATTCAGCCTTTACTGCTTTGCCCGCAGGAACGGTCGATATGTTGCTCAAGCCAGAAAACAAGGCAACCCTCACCAAGATCCTTACCTACCACGTCGTGAGCGGCAAACTGGACATGGCCACCCTTGCCGAAAAGATCAAGGCCGGAGGTGGCAAGACCGAACTGACCACCGTCTCGGGCGGAAAACTGTGGGCAATGATGAATGGTCCGCACAACATCACCATCAAAGATGAGAAGGGCGACGTCGCCGACATCAGTACTTATGACGTATACCAGTCGAACGGTGTGATACAGGTCATCGACAAAGTCCTGATGCCGAAAAGTTGACCGGCGTCGCCGGTCGATTTCAGCATGACCGGCGAGTCTTCCGAGGAGCCCACCCGTGAATGGAACAACCGCGCGCCGTGGGCTAACCTCTGGCTGCAATCGACTTGTAGGACCTCACGACCCAATCGTTTGGAGAAAGGCTATTCCCATCGCCGACACTGACCAACTCAAACACCTTCTAGCCCAGTGTTCTCTGGGTGACCGACGCGCTTTTGAAGCGCTGTATCGTAGCGTGAGTCCGCGTCTGCATGGCGTGGCGCTGCGGTTCATGGGACGCCCAGATCTGGCTGAGGAGGTGCTACAGGAAAGTTTTGTGCGTATCTGGAACAATGCTTCACGCTACCAATCGCAACTGTCGGCGCCGATGACCTGGATGATCAATATCACGCGAAATCAGGCCATCGACCAATTGCGAAAGCGTCGCGAACGTCCGCTGAGTGATCTCGACGCGCAGATGCTGGTAGACGACAGCCCCTCGGCACATGAACAATTGAACAGCTCCCGTGAGACCACTTCATTGAATCGGTGCCTAGATGAGCTCGAAGGGATGCAACGTCAATCAATCACCATTGCTTATTTTGAAGGGCTTTCCTGTTCAGAGCTGGCCGAGCACCTGTCGGCACCGCTCGGGTCAGTAAAGTCTTGGATCCGCCGAGGCATGGAGCGGTTGCGCAGGTGCCTCGAGTCATGAACTACCAAACTCCAAGTCTTCGTCGCGCACTTGCCGCAGATTATGCCATTGGGTTAATGCCACCAGCTGCACGCCGGCGCTTTGAGCAGCTTTTACTGGAGGACTCGGAACTTCGCGCAGAACTTTCGCAATGGCGGGAAAGCCTTGCGAGCCTTACCCAGTCTCTGCCTGAATCACCTGTACCGGATCGTGTATGGCGCGGAGTTACGGCGCGTATAGATCCGCAAACAATGCAGTTGCCTGTGAAGCGACCATTCTGGAGCTGGCTCCGGGTGACGATTGCAACATGTTCACTGGTTGCAGCAGTAACACTGAGCGTTATCTATAACCGTGACGAAGTTCGCTACAGTGCAACGTTGCGTAGTGCCGACGCACAGTCGTGGATGAGCATTGAAGCGCACGAGAATTATCTAAAA
This sequence comes from Pseudomonas fluorescens, assembly GCF_012974785.1. Classification (GTDB taxonomy): domain Bacteria; phylum Pseudomonadota; class Gammaproteobacteria; order Pseudomonadales; family Pseudomonadaceae; genus Aquipseudomonas; species Aquipseudomonas fluorescens_BT. The sequence continues at coordinate 2,568,828 of NZ_CP027561.1, forward strand.
ATCAAACCCCTGGCTTTGGCGAAGATAGAAAAAAATCGTAGCTTGGAAATGTGGGTTATTCCTTCAGATGGAAAGCCTGTTTCGCTAGGGGTGATACCCCCAGGCGGAGACGGGGAGATCAAGTTGGGCAGTGCGCAGAAAGCGCTTATTGGTGAGTCCATCACGTTGGCCATCAGTCTTGAACCCGAGGGTGGATCGCCAACAGGACAGCCGACTGGTCCGGTGCTGTATCAGGGCGTACTTTCGGCTCTATGACTCAGGGCTGCAAACCGTTAATTTTCGTGAGTAAACGGCTCACTGATCGATCGTTCAGAATTCTGATTCAACGCAACGCGCTCATGAACATAAACGGCAGCTTTTGGCGGAAAGCTGACGCCCGAACAAAAACGATTACTCCCCACCAACCCGCTTCAGCCAATTCCAAAACGGATCGCCCGATTCCTGCGCATCCATACTTTCAGTATCGCGAACAAGCTCCGATGCTCTCACCGGAATGCTCAACCCAAGCGTTCGCTCTACATGGGCCCGTAACAGAAGCGGCGGTGGCGGGTAATCGTCATCGCCGTATTCTTTTTCACGCACTTCTTCAGGCGCCAGCTGGAACTGCTCTGGCCAGCAGAGTTCGTCGTACCCGATAGCCAGCAGGCGCAATAGGTCCTGCACGTTGTCGGTTAAGACACAGAGCATGTCTGATCCTGACCCGGAACCTGGATGGACAATTCGTTGCTGTCCGTTGTCGTCTCGCCACAGTCCGGCCCACAAACCGTCACCACCGGTTCTCAAGCATATCGTTAGTCGGTGATTCATTTCGGGATCGTCACTTCGGGTCCATAGCGCAGTAAGGGCAGGATCCGGGACATAGAAGGTTGTCGTGGCAATATCGCTGTTTTCAGGTTCCGGATGCAGGGTCATGTAGCGCATGCCATCGCGACGTGTCCGGACACAGCCGTGTTCTTCCAATAGCTGAAGGGCTTGCTTCAGTAGCGGCGGCATCGGATTGCTGATGGGGAAGGCGGCGCAGATTTCCAAGAGCGGTTCACGCCACGAATACAAGTCCGGCTAGTGGGCCGCTACCCTGTCGACCGCCTATTGCCGATAGCTGAAATGTGATCTGTGTGCCACCCGTCTTGGCGATGCACGTGTGCGCTCAATCATGCCTGCTTGAATAGCCGATTGCTCAGCTGCATTGCCGCTTTGCAGGCAAGATGCCATCATCTGCCGAGCCCTGGAGCTTCATGCGATGCCCAGGATCTATATCGGCTGCATAAGGATGTATATGAACGTCGTGACTGTTAGAACAAAGGACGAACTGGCTACAGCTAGAAAGTCGGGTGTGGAGCAGATTGTTGTTCAGGGGGAACTCGCCGACAAGGTCAAGCGTGGAAAGAAGATTGCTTTTGCTAGTTCGATCACTCTCGCCGCTTTGGGAGCAGCGCTTGTTGCCACGCCATTGACCGGAGGCCTCTCATTTTTCGCCGCAGCCCCGGTCGCCGCGCTGACCGGGCTTGAAATCGCCGCCATTATTGCAGCTGCGTCGATTGGATTAGCACTCATAATTGCCTTGTTTAAGGACTATGAAGAGATTTCATATGAAAGCGGTAAGCTGGTGCTCAAAAAGAAATCATCATGAGTGTATTCATACCAAGCCCCATACTTTTTCTATGTAGTAAATGTAGCGATCTTTTGTACCGCTGGGGTTTGCGTTTCTAAAGTGCCGATCTATCCGAGTGAGGCAGGATAGATATATTTTTAAGTAATCCTGCTCTCAGGGTTGTTGGTTTGTCAGGATCGTTAAAATAAATGACCTTTGACATAAAACGGAGCAGGTCGCTTGAAGCGGACCTTTGCATCAGTGTGATTTAAAACGCGTTGCGTTGTGTGGGGTTGCATATGGTTATTGTCGTGATTGCTGCAATTGTTTTGGCTATCGTTGTTTTTAAGATGTTGCTTCCTCTTTTGGGGGAGATGATAGGTGTGGTAATTGGGGGAGTGTTATTACTTGGTGCAATTGCTCTGTGCGTGGCTTTTCCGCCGATCATTATTCTTTTCTTGTTTGTCGGCATTGTCATGGCTGGCAAAAATAAATCTAAGGGGAATGAGTCGCCATGTTAGAGGTAACGGGGATTCTGCCACTTATCGATCACATTGAGGGGCCGCAGGTTCAGTGCATGATCTTTTGAGGGAAAACCCTCATTGTTGTAACGCTGACGCCTTACTAGCATGAACTCCGACATTGACCCACTCGATGGAGAGCAGCATGGCTACCACGCAGACTGATGACAAGCGCCCAACCCCCGATCCGGCCGAGGACAATGCGTTTTTCCCCTCGCCGTATTCCCTCAGCCAGTTCACTTCGCCCAAATCCGATCTCAGTGATGCCGAGTACCCGAACCGTTACAAGGGCGGGCGCTGGAAGATTCTGATGATCGGCGCGGACGAGCGCTATCTGCTGACCGACAACGGCACGATGTTCTCCACGGGCAATCACCCGGTTGAAACGCTGCTGCCGATGTATCACCTCGACAAGGCCGGTTTCGGCTTCGATGTCGCGACGCTGTCGGGCAATCCGGTCAAGTTCGAATTCTGGGCCATGCCCTCCGAAGACGCCGAAGTGAAGGGCTTCTACGAGCAATACCGCGACAAGTTCAAGCGTCCACTCAAGCTGTCCCAAGTGATCGAGGAAGCGCTGGGCGAGGACTCGGATTATATCGGTGCGTTCATTCCCGGCGGGCACGGCGCGCTGATCGGCCTGCCGGAAAGCGAGGACGTGAAAAAGATCCTGCAATGGGCCGTCGCCAAGGACAAATTCGTCATTACTCTGTGCCACGGCCCGGCGGCGTTGCTGGCGGCCGGCCTCGGTGAAACAAAAGACTCGTGCATCTTCAACGGTTACCGGATTTGCGCCTTTCCTGATGCCCTGGATGCGACGACCCCCGACATCGGTTACATGCCCGGCCACCTGACCTGGAAGTTCGGCGAGCAGTTGCAGGCGCTCGGTGTGGAAATCACTAACCAGGACATTTCCGGGGCCACGCTTCAGGATCGCAAACTGCTGACCGGTGACAGTCCGCTGGCGGGTAACGCACTGGGCAAGCTGGCGGCGGCCGCGCTTCTGAAAGAGGTCACGCCGGGGTGAGTCCCGCACCTGCCGAGGCACTCTTGCGCGCCGCCCTCGACATCGAGGCGGCGCCCACGCTGGCGACGATCCAGAAGGTCGTCCGTGGTTTCGCCGGGGCGTATGGTTACGATCGATTCGTCCTGTTCTCCGCCACCTCGGCGTCGGAGGACGTGGTCGAGCGCATTTACTGGGTGGAAGGCGACTGGTTTGGCGACGGTATTGGCGTCGACGCCGAGACCTACGTTCAACGCTGCCCCGTGACACGCCATCTGTTGGACGCCCGCGAATCCTTCTTCTGGAGCAAAGTGCAGGAGGAGAACGGCGAACTTTATCGGATGGTTCGCGTGCCGAGTGGCCCTGGTGTGCACGGATTACAGATTCCGGTCTTCGGCCCGCAAGGGCTTGAAGGTGCCATGAGCCTGGGGGGCGAACAGATCGATGCCTCTGCGCGGATTCGTCTGGCGCTCGGCATGCTCGCCTCGGTGGCGTTTTACTCCGCCCGGCGATTGCTCGAAGCACCGCTGGAGGAGACGACCGGCAAACTGTCGAACCGTGAGCGCGAAGTGCTGGCGTGGGTCGCCGCCGGTCGACGTCAGTCGGACATCGCCGCCACGCTCGGTTTGTCCGGGCGCACGGTGGAAAATCACCTGCGTTCGGCTCGTCGGCATCTTGGCGTGGCCACTACCGCTCAGGCCATCAAGATTGCCATTCGCAAGGGGGAAATAAAGGGGTGAGGTTCGCACTCTGCCCGTGCCGTGCTTGAACGACCGTGCAAAACTTCTATGATGCAAAGGGCCTGCGCCGGTGGTCTGTAACCGGCGCCGCCCCGGGCCAAACTGATCGGCCGTGAGGCTGACCTGCAACGGGTCATCGACCCTATGCAGCAACGACCCAAAATGGGACACAAAAATGGGGACCAAAACCCGCCCTTCTTCATTTTTTGCCTTCAGCTCAAGTGGTTAGCTGCCAAGTAAGTGCCATTCAAATCTGTCCCGATTTTTTAGCTTTCATTATTGGTATAGCGCTCATGGCCCGTCAGGGCCGAATTATAAGGATTGGGGCCATGACACAGAAAACTCCTGCATTTCGCTCAATCAAATCGCATGAAGAAACCCTTAGCGCTACTGAAATTGTCGAACGTTTCGAGGCAGTAACCGGGTGTTCCCTGCACCCGACGAATGCTGGGAATGCTGCCAAAGTACTCGGTCTCGACTATATCGAGGTTAAGCAAGAGGTCACCTCTGGGGTTTGGACGGTGCAAAAGCGTTACTCGATTCTAGACATTGATTTTATCTTTGAACGACTTAAGGCGCTTGCAGACAACCGAGCCAGATATCAATGAAAAGGGTCAACACCACTCAAAGCTAGACGCCCCCTTTGGTTCACTTTTCTCTTTTATCTCAGGATCGGCTTGAACGTTGCTCAACTGCCCAAAAGTTTCATCGCCCCAGGGCTTCCGAAGCGTCGGACCACTCGGCGATAAATAAATCAGATATGGGATATTTCAAAAAAGGGGACGGATTTATTTTCTGAAAATAAATCCGTCCCCTTTTCCCGTTGGCGCGCCGCTCCTGCCAGGCAGACAGGGATCCCAATGGGCGCACAGGTTGTCATGGATAATCAGGAGTGAACCGGGTAATCCACATAGCCACGCTGGTCGCCACCGAAGAACGTGCTCGGGTCTGGGGTATTGAGCGACAACCCGTCGCGAATTCGCCTTGGCAGATCGGGGTTGGCCAGAAACGGTCGGCCGAACGCGATGATGTCCGCGCGGCCATCAATCAGGGCCTGTTCCGCCGTCTCGGGGTCGTAGCCTCCGGCGATCATCAGCACGCCGTGCCAGTCCGCACGCAGCTGACTGATGATGGCGTCCCAACGCGGATCGTAGTTTTCATCCTTGACGGTGCCTACGACGGCGGGCTCGACCAGATGCAGGTAGGCCAGTTTCCAGCGATTCAACGAACGTACGATATAGCCGAACGTCGCTTCAGGCGTTTCATCGCCCATGCCCATGAAGCGCCCCATCGGCGTCAGACGAACGCTCACGCGCTCTTCACCGATTTCGTCGACCACAGCGGCGACCACTTCCAGCAACAGGCGTGCACGATTTTCCAGGTTGCCACCGTACGAATCTTCGCGCTGGTTACTGTTGCTGTTGATGAATTGATCGAGCAGATAACCATTGCCCGCGTGAATTTCCACGCCATCCATCCCGGCGTTCAGCGCATTGCGCGCGGCTCGGCGGTAGTCGCTGATGACATCGGCAATTTCCGACGTCTGCAGTGCGCGCGGCACCGGCACATCTCCCCAGATCCCGTTGCCATCCGCATCGACGATGAAGGTCTTGCCCGGGACGGGCAATGCGCTCGGGGCCACCGGCAATGCGTTGTCGGGTTGAAAGCTGGGGTGGGATACGCGACCCACGTGCCAAAGCTGCATGAAGATCAACCCGCCAGCCTCATGTATCTGGCGGCTGACTTCGCGCCAGGCCTGCACCTGTTCATCGCTATAGATTCCAGGCGTCCAGGCATAGCCCTGGCCCTGGCGGGAAATCTGCGTTGCTTCGGTGATGATCAACGCGGCACTTGCGCGTTGGCGGTAGTACTCGGCGTTCATGGCCGTCGGGATGTCGCCGGGTTGTCCGGCGCGTGAGCGGGTCAGCGGCGCCATCGCCACCCGATGGGGGAGTGTGTAGGGGCCCAGGGCGATAGGGCGGAACAGGTGCTGCGTCATGAGAGTTCTCCAGTCTTTGTAAAGCGTCGGCAGAGGGTGTCGGACGCTGGGTCTGGCACCGGATGGCCTTACGTTAAGCGGATGCTCTGCGCTTGATAATCCATGCGTGTCGCTACGCTGCATTGCGTGGAATGCAACGCTGCGACGTTCAGGACGGTTGTTCCGAGCGAGTCAGAGGAAGGTTCAACCAGCGCCGGCCGGTGGCGTTCGTCACGGCATTGCCGATGGCCGCCGCCATGGGGCCCTGGACGATTTCGGCAGCCCCCAGAAACGGCTGTCCGGGCTGGTCGAGCAGATGAACGTCGACCTTTTTCGGTACCTGCGTAAAGCGCAGGATCGGGTAGCCACTCCAGTCGTAGCTGCGTATGCCGCCGGCGTCATAGGCGACTTTTTCATACAGCGTCCAACTGGTGGACTGGACAATCCCGCCTTCGACCTGATTGCGCAGCCCGTCGGGATTGACGATCTGTCCCACGTCCACTGCCGTGACGACATGATCGATCTGCACTTCGCCGGTCTGCGGATGCACCCGAAGACGCACGGCGATGGCGCAATAGCCCATGATGTTTTTGTAGCGAGCGAATGCGAAGCCGAGGCCCGCGCCAGGCTCGCTGCTTTTTTGCGGCCAGTCGACAGCGTCGCGAACCTGCTCCACCACGGCCCGTGCCCGGGGATCCGTCAGGTGCGCAAGGCGCAAGGCAACCGGATCAGCCCCGGCACTGGCGGCCAGCTCGTCCAGGCACGCTTCAATCGCGAAGATGTTGATGTGCGCGCCGAGCGAGCGCATGGCCGAGGTGCGAAACGGCATCTCGGTGACGAAATTCATGTTGATGCGCTTGGAGGCCAATGTGTACAGCGGCACCGCATTGCGATCCCCGTCGCCTTCAGGTTGTGCGATCGGCACCGACGGCGCGGAGACGAAGGGGCGAGCCAGAAGTCGCGCCGGAAGCAATCGTCCGGCATTGACGATGCGTTCGTTGTGCGGTGTTGTCCACAGTTCATAATTCCAGTCCTGCAGTCTTGCGTGTGCATCGAGGTTGGCTTGCACTTCGGTGACCATCGCTGAACTGTAGGGCTCCCAGAGGTTCTCCTGTTCGCGCATCCATTGCACTCGCACCGGCGTGCCCGGCAGTTGCATCGCAATCAACGCTGCGTCGGCCGCCGCGTCGTCTGCGCCGTTGTGGCCGTAGCAGCCGGAGCCTTCGGTATGAATACAACGAACGCGCTCTGGGGGTAATCGCACCATTTCGGCGATCCCGGCACGCAGGGGATACACGCCCTGAGTGTGGGTCCAGACGGTGAGGGTGCCGTCCTTGAACCAGGCCACGGCGCATGACGGGCCGATGGAGCCGTGCATCAGATACTGCTTGGTCACGCGTGCGCGATAGCTGTGGTCGGTCGTGCCCCGCGGCGTGCCCTCCTGGCTGATGGGGTAGCGGCGTGAGGGGAGGGTCTCCAGCAACCCATGGATGTCTTGCGCCTCGGGTATCGCCTGTCCGCCAGTCCAGCGCGCCGATTCGTAGCCGCTGCGCATGGCTTTGATGGCTTGCCACTCGTCACGCGCCACCACGGCCAGATAGTTGCCGTCGCGAATCACCTGCACCACACCGGGCAGCGTTTCGATCGATTGCGCGTCGAAGGTTTCCAGTGTGCAGCCTGGCCGAGGCGGGCGTATGACCCGGGCGTGCAGCATGCCCGGCAGACGTATGTCCTGAACAAACGCGGCGCCGCCGCTGACTTTGGCCGGAATATCCAGCCGCTGCAGCGAATGGCCGATCACCTTGAATGATGTCGCGGACACGCTCGGCGATTCGGCTTTGGCGTAGAGGTGCAGATCGACGTTTTTGACGGCATCGGCATAGGACATTGTTTGTCCGGTGGGGCCGTGAATGATGCCTTCCCGGGTCGTCAGCCGGGCAGGCGCTATCTCCCAGCTTCGCCCGGCTGACGCCAACAGCAGCTCTCGCACCTGTGCCGCCGCATTGAACAGCGCGGTTCCGCTGTCGAAAATGCTGTGGCTGCCGGCGGTATAGCCCTCGTTGGGTGTCAGTGCGGTGTCGGCGGTCAGCAGGTTGATCGCTGTCGGGGACACCTCCAGACGTTCAGCGGCAATTTGCAGCAAGGCTGTTTTGACGCCGGTGCCCAGTTCAACCTTGCCGGTGTAGACGGTGATGCCTTCAGGGCCGACGCGGATCCAGGCATCAAGCCAGGGGTTGGTACGCAGGCTGCCGGGGAGGTCAGGCGCCAGCACCACGGTGCCAAGCGTATCGACTTCGGTGTCCGCCCAGGCACGCCGCGTTGCGGGCAGCAGGGTAAACGCTACCAGCAAGGCGCCTCCACGCAAGAATGCGCGGCGACCGTGATCGACCTCTTTGATCCTTGTCATGGTGCGCTCCCGTTTTGCCCGGCCACCAGGCTGATCGCTTCGATAATCCGCAAGTGAGTGCCGCAGCGACACAGGTTGCCTGCCATGTGCTCGCGAATGGTCTCTTCGTCCGGGTGTGGGTTGCTTTCCAGCAATGCCTGCGCGCGCATCAACATGCCGGCAATGCAGTAACCGCACTGAGCCGCCTGTTTGTCGATAAAGGCTTGTTGCAAAGGGCCGGGATGTTCGGCGGTGCCGAGGCTTTCGACCGTTCTGACTTTTTTGCCATCAAGGCCCGCGCAGGGTGTCAGGCAGGAAAAAACGGGCTGGTCATCGACGATGACGGTGCAAGCGCCGCATTGCCCCAGACCGCACCCGTACTTGGCGCCGTTCAATCCCAGATGATTGCGCAGCGCGTAGAGCAGCGGCATGTCAGGTTCCAGCTCCAGAGTCTGGGCGGAGCCGTTGACGTTGAGTGTGAGGTGGGTCATTTCGTCTCCTGACGTAGCGCTTCGAGAGTGGCAGAAAGGTCTGTCCAGGGCTGGTCGGGTCTGGCTTGTCGACGCAGGTATGTCGCCAGGGCTGTGAGTTGATCGTTGTCGAGGCTGGCGGCAAACGGCGGCATCACCGGTCCGGGCAAGCCCGGCGTTACCGGGATGCCTTCGAGCACGGTTTTCAGGAAATTGCGCGGGTGTAAGGCTTGCAGCGCTGACGTGCGATCCAGTGACGGACGCCCGTCGATTTCGCGCATAGGTGCCGCGGCGGCATGGCAGCCGGCGCAGGCGCTGGCGAACAGCAGGGCGCCCGTGGACTGATCGGAGAGGCCTGCGTTCGCCGTTGCATCTTGCGTTTCGGTGATCGCTTTGTTTGCCGGCAGGCTCAGCAGATACTCGGCAATCGCCTGTGCATCACCGACCGGCAAGGCGGCCAGACCGAGGCTGACCGGGCGCATCGGGCCGGCCGCCGTGCCGTGTCCGTCCACCACGTCGGCCCGCAGATAGCTCACCAACTGATCGTTGCTCCACGCTTTTGCACGGTGAGCCATGCCGAGCAGCGACGGTGCTTCCCAGCCGTCCACGACACCGCCCGACAGGCTTTCACCGGACTTCTCGGCACCGATCAGGTTCAACGGAGAATGACAGCCTGCGCAGTGCCCGGGCCCTTCGACGAGATAGCGCCCGCGATTCCATGTATCAGATTGCTGCGCCATTGGCGTCAGTGGTTTTGCATGCAAGAACAGCAGATTCCAGAACGACACCAGCGGGCGGATGTTCATCGGGAAATTCATGCGGTTTTCCCGCGGCGGCGAGTTCACGGCCGGGCCGCTCATCAAATAGGCATAGGCATCGGCGATGTCCTCTGCGGTCATGCGCCGGTAGTGAACGTACGGAAAGGCCGGGTACAGGAAGTGGCCGTCGCGGGAGATTCCTTCACGCATCGCCCGTTCGAACGCCGGCAGCGACCATTGCCCGATGCCGGTCTGCGGATCGGGTGTGATGTTGGTGCTGTAGAGCGTGCCGAACGGCGTCACCAGGGGCAGTCCCCCCGCCAGGTGTTGGCCGCCGGGACGTGTATGGCACACGGCACAGTCACCGGCCTCGACCACTCGCGCACCGCGCTGCAGTTGCTCGGAACTGAATGTTCGCGGACGTTCGACGGGCTCGATCGCCGGGCGCCACATCAGTACGACAGCCCCGATTGCACCGAGTGAAGCGACGACTGCTGCGCTGATCCACAGAGGCTTGGATCTCAAGAACTGACCTTTCATGAGGACGTGACCTGCGAGAGACGCGGGGCGGGCATCAATGACGGATTCGAGACCATGAAGAGCTCCTTGGGCGACCGGGAAGGGGCGCCGATGGGGAGCCCTGTGCCAAGTACTCAAGGGTAGAGAGGATGTCGGCGTTCGGGTATTGCCGGAGCACGCAACAGAGTATTGCGTCAACAGCAACGTGCCGTTCGTTGCGGATGACGCATCACTCAATTGCCCGAAGGATGGATTCTCGGGGGCGACCGGAGTCCTTAGCCTTGCCATCACTTTCGCAAATCAGATGAGGTGTCACCATGCTCACGGGTAACCCGGCCGCTGCAGCCAAGGCCGAACAATCCGCTTCTCTCTCCGGCCTGATGGTCGCCTTCCTTGCGTTTTGCTGCGGCGCGGTCGTGGCCAATCTCTATTACGCGCAACCCATTGTCGAACTGATCGCGCCGCAGATCGGCCTGTCCAGCGCCAATGCCAGCCTGATCGTTTCGCTCACGCAGTTGGGTTATGCGTTGGGACTGCTGTTGCTGGTGCCGCTGGCCGATCTCATGGAAAACCGACGTCTGGTGGTGGGATTCACTCTCGCGGCGAGCGCGACCCTGATGGGTGCCGGCCTCACGCATTCGCCATCGATGTTCCTCGTTCTGTCGTTGCTGATCGGTCTGACTTCGGTAGCGGTGCAGATTCTGGTGCCACTGGCCGCGCATCTGGCGCCTGAAGCAACCCGTGGCCGCGTGGTGGGTAACATCATGAGTGGCCTGTTGCTGGGTATTCTGCTGTCGCGTCCGCTGTCGAGCCTGTTGGTGGACGTATTTGGCTGGCGCGGGGTGTTTTTCAGCGCGGCGGCACTGATGGCCTTCATCGCCCTGATCACTGCGATTGTGCTGCCGCGACGTGTTCCGTCACATCAGGCGACTTACGTGGCGTTGATCGGCTCGGTGTTTGCGCTGGCTCGTCGTTATCCGGTTCTGCGCCAGCGTTCCTTGTATCAGGGATTGTTGTTTGCCAGTTTCAGTCTGTTCTGGACCCTTGCGCCCATCGAGCTGATGCGTCACCACGGTTTCAGCCAGGTGCAGGTTGCGATTTTTGCTTTGGTCGGCGCCGTCGGTGCAGTCGCAGCGCCAATTGCCGGACGCCTGGCCGATGCCGGGCATACCCGGCGCGGGACACTCGTTGCACTGCTGCTGGCGCCGGTCTCCTTGCTGATTGCTGCATTGCCCGGCAGCGGTTACATCTGGCTGGTCGTCTGTGCGGTGCTGCTGGACTTCGCCGTGCAACTGAACATGGTGCTGGGCCAGCGTGAGGTGTACGCCATCGATCCGCACAGCCGTGCGCGCCTCAATGCGGTGTACATGACCAGCATTTTCGTGGGCGGGGCGTTGGGATCGCTGGTGGCGAGCCCTCTCTACGAGCATTTCGGCTGGCAGCTGTCTGCCGTCAGCGTGGCATTGCTGCCGGCGCTGGCCCTGGCGATGTTCCTGGGGCACAAGGCAAATGCCTGAGGCACTGGAATCGCGGGGGGCGATGGGGCACGGTCATACAAGACGCCTGGCGTTTGGTGATGCACAATCAGCCCCGTTCCTTTTTGACCGGGTCGCGCTTATGGACAAGTTACTGGCATTGAAGATGTTTGTTGAAACCGTGCGTTGCGGCGGCTACTCCTCTGCGGCGCGCAAGCTCGGTATTTCGACTTCATCGGTGACTCGCCAGGTGGCGGGGCTGGAACACGAGCTGGGTGCCAGCCTTCTCAACCGCACGACACGCAACACCAGCGTGACCGTCGCCGGGCAAAACTATTTCGAGAAGGCTGTGGCCATTCTTGATGCCATCGACGAGGCAGACGCGATCGTCGCGGACCGTGGAAGCGAGGCGCAAGGGCGCTTGCGCATCAGCGTTCCGGTGGAGTTTGGTCGAAGGATCATCGCCCCCCATCTGGGCCGGTTGCTCGAGCGACATCCGGGACTGGAATTAAGCATTGCGTTGAGCGATCAGGTCAGCGACCTGCTGAGCGAACAGATCGATGTGTCGGTGCGTCTAGGGTCGTCAGTGGTCAGTGAAGACATCGTCAGCAAGCGGGTCGGCGCTTTCGAACGCTGGGTGGTGGCCAGTCCGGATTACCTGAGTCGTCACTCGGTGCCGTGTCATCCCCGTGACTTGCTCGAGCACGCCTGCCTGCGCTTCGATTACGCGGGGTCTCACCAGAACTGGACGTTCCAGGGCGATGAGGAAACCATCCAGCTCAACGTGCACGGTCGCCTGCAAAGCAACAATGCCGACATCCTGCGAGAAGCGGCAGTGGCGGGCGGCGGGGTGACATTGCTGGCCGACTGGCTGGTGCGCGACGATGTTGCGGCTGGCCGGCTGACACGGTTGTTGGCACGTTATGAAGTCAATCCCGGCAGTGCGAGCAGTTGCATCAACGTGTTGTATTTGCCCAATCACCGGGGTTCGAGCCGAATCAATGTGTTCATTGATTTTCTTGAGGAGATTCTTGCGCCAGGTTCATAGACCTCACGCACACACAGCATCTCTGTCCCTTTGCCATCGTCACAACCATGTAGGAAACGTCCGATATTTATTTCGCAAAATTCCTACATTTTGTTTGCCTCCCTAACAAAAAACGTGGTTATTATCCGCCGGCGCTTCGGGTCACAAACCCGGCGCCAGAAGATTGCCGTGTGCCCACAGGCCCGGCAGTCGCAGCCGATCGGGACCACCCTGGCGCTGTCATCCACCGCGCAGGTTGTTCCTCGTCGTTGACCCTCAAATGGAAGTCGAGGTTTCAATTGATCACGCGGTTTGCAATCGACGATGCAATGGACAGGGCGACGGATGTCGTCAACGATTCTGTCATCTCCCCAGCTGCCTGCGCGGACCGCGCCGCGGTGTTCTTCGCCAGCCTTTCTCCCCCCGGTTTCCTGTGTGTGCCGGTGTGCGACGCAAGTCTGCACGCGCGTGCCGCGCCATCTTCCTGAATTCGAATGACCGAACCGGTACCTGATACCGGGGCCTGACTGGCAGGGTGCGTGCTGTCCCTGCCTGATCACAAAAACAATGTAGTCATGGACGGTAGCCTCCGATGCTCGACAACACTTCCTTGCGTGGGACGAATCCCGCGCAGCCCGACGTTTCATCCTCGATTCCGTTCGACACCGATCTGTGTGTGCACGGTCTGTTTGAAGCGCAGGTGCTGCGCAACCCCGAGGCCATTGCCGTGCGTTGGCAGGAAGAGGCGCTCAATTACCGCGATCTCAACACCCGCGCCAACCGCTTGGCCCATCACCTGCGCAGCCTCGGCGTCGGGCCGGACGTGCGGGTCGGGCTGTGTCTGGAGCGTTCGCTGGAGATGCTGGTCGGTGTGCTCGCGGTGCTCAAGGCCGGTGGCGCCTATGTGCCGCTGGACCCGGCGTATCCGCAGGCGCGGCTGGCGCACATGCTGTCCGACAGCGCGCCGCCGGTGGTGCTGAGCCATGGTCTGGCGCGCGATGTGTTGCGGGCGGCGCTCGAACAGTCGGCGACCGTACCGACGGTGCTGGATCTGGCCGAGGCCCATGACTGGGCTTCGTGCTCGGCAGACAACCCCGCCCCTCAGGCGATCGGCCTGACACCCCGTCACCTGGCCTACGTGATCTACACCTCCGGCTCCACCGGCACGCCGAAAGGGGTCATGGTCGAGCATCGCGGACTGGTCGCCGTGAGCGTCGACTGGGCCCGGCTTTACGAGTTGGGCGAGCCGATCAACCACCTGCAAATGGCCGGTTTTTCCTTCGACGTGTTCAGCGCCGACCTGATTCGTGCGCTGGGGTTTGGCGGCACGCTGGTGCTGTGCCCCCGGGACACTTTGATGGACCCGCCGGCCCTGTATCGCCTGATGCGGGACGCTCAGATAGGCTTTGCCGACTTCGTTCCGGCGTTGCTCAATCCCTTGCTGGCCTGGGTCGAAGAGACCGGCCAGGATTTGTCGTTCCTGCGCACCGTGGTCTGCGGCTCCGACATCTGGACCGCCCACAGCGCACGGCAATTGCGCAGGCTCTGTGGTGAGCGGGTGCAGATCGTCCAGGCCTATGGCGTGACCGAAGCGAGCATTGACAGCACCTGTTTCGAATTCACCGAAAGCGGTCAGGTCGACTCGGTGTTGCCCATTGGCCGGGCACTGCCCAACACCCGGATTTACCTGCTCGACGAGCAAGGCGAGCCCGTTGCCGAAGGTGTCGCGGGCGAGTTGTACATCGGTGGCGTCGGGGTGGCGCGGGGATATCTGAACCTGCCGCAACTCACTGCCGAACGCTTCATCGACAACCCGTTCGTGGCGGGGGAGCGCTTGTATCGAACCGGGGATCTGGCGCGTTACCGGGCCGACGGCCAACTGGAGTTCCTCGGCCGCAACGACTCCCAGGCCAAGTTGCGCGGGCTGCGTCTGGAACTGGGGGAAATCGAAACCCGGCTGGCGGACATTGCCGGCGTGCGTGAAAGCGCGGTGCTGCTGCGTCAGGACGGCCTCGGTGGACCTCGACTGGTCGCGTATTACTGCGAAAAACCAGGCGCGACTTTGAGCCCGCGCGCACTGCGAGAACAACTGCAAACCAGCCTGCCGGATTACATGGTGCCGACGGCATTTGTGCGTCTGGATGCGCTGCCGCTGACCCCCAACGGCAAGGTCGATCGCCCGAATCTGCCTGCTCCGAATGTCGAGGCATTCGATCAGCAGCAATACCAGGCGCCACAGGGCCCGCTGGAAACCGCGCTCGCCGCGATCTGGGCCGATGTGCTCGGCGTCGAGCGGGTCGGGCGTCAGGATCAGTTCTTCGCCCTCGGCGGTCACTCGCTGCTGGTGATGCGCGTGCTGGCGCAGGTTCGCCATACGCTGAAGCTTGAAGTCGCGCCTTCGACGCTGTTCGCCGCGCCGGTGCTGGCAGCGTTCGCCGAACGGCTGCAAGCCAGTCAGGCGGCGGCTCGTCCAGCCATCACAACCCTTGAACGCTCGGGCGCGCAAACGTTGTCGTCTGCTCAGCAGCGCCTGTGGTTTCTGGCGCAAATGGAGGGTGGCAACGCGGCGTATCACATGCCGTTGAACCTGCGTTTGCGCGGTTCGCTGGACGTGGCGGCGCTAGAACGCAGCTTCAATCAACTGGTGGCACGCCATGCAGCGCTGCGCACCACGTTCATCGCCGTTGAAGGGGAAGGGCGTCAACGGGTTTCGCCGCCGGCGCACAGCATCCGGCTGACGGTGACTGACGTGCAGGGGCACGATGCGCAAGAGCGCCTGAGCCGGTTGATCGACGAGGAAGGTGCCAGACCGTTTGACCTGAGCCGCGGCCCGTTGATGCGCGTCAGTCTGGTGCGGCTGGCGGCGGATGACCATGTGTTGCTGCTGACCCAGCATCACATCATCTCCGATGGCTGGTCGATGGGCGTGCTGACCCGGGAACTGGGGCAGCTGTACGAAGCGGCGTTGCTGGATCGCGACGATCCGCTACCGCCATTGCCCGTGCAGTACGTGGATTACGCCGTGTGGCAGAAACAATGGCTGTCCGGCGACGTGCTGGAGCAGCAAAGCCGTTACTGGCGCGAAACCCTGATGGGCGCGCCGGTTCTGCTGGAACTGCCGACCGATCACAAGCGTCCACCCGTGCAGGATTACCTCGGCGGTTTTGTCCCGCTGGTCTTCGACGCCGTCCTGACCGCACGCCTGAAAGCCTTGGGCATGCAGCAAGGCACCACGCTGTTCATGAATCTGCTGGCCGGTTTTTCGCTGCTGCTGTCGCGCCTGTCGGGGCAAAGTGACGTGGTGATCGGCGTGCCATCGGCTAACCGTCCGCAGCAGGAACTGGAAGGGCTGATCGGTTTCTTCGTCAACACCCTCGCGCTGCGCATGACTCAGTCGGGTATGCCTTCGGTGGCGCAATGGCTGCAACAGGCGCGGCGAGTGGCGCTGGAGGCTCAGGAGCATCAGGACCTGCCGTTCGAGCAAGTGGTGGAATTGCTCAACCCGCCGCGCAGTCTGTCCCACAGTCCGCTGTTTCAAGTGTTGTTTGCCTGGGAGCAGGATCAGGATTCCGACCTGCTGCTGAGCGGGCTCGACGTTACGCCGGTCGAGAGCAGCCATCACGTGGCCAAGTTCGATCTGCAACTGGCGCTCAGTGAGCGCGACGGGCAGATCGTCGGTGGTCTGGAATACGCCTCGGGCCTGTTCGAACGCGGTACCGTCGAGCAGTTCGGCGAGTACCTGCGCCGGGTGCTGGCGCAGATGGTCGAGGACAGCCAACAGTCGCTGGCGAGGATCACGCTGCTGAGCACTGAGCAACACCAAGAGATCGTTCATGACTGGAACCGTACCGAGCGGGATACCGCGTCGTTGCCCGGATGCGTGGCGCGTTTCGAATCCCTTGCTCGGCAATCGCCCGACGCCGTGGCGCTGCTCGCGGACCGTGAGCAACTGAGCTACGGCGAACTGAATCGCGCAGCCAACCGCCTCGCGCATTACCTGATCGAGCAAGGCGTCGGCCCCGAGCATCGCGTCGGTTTGTGCCTGGAGCGTTCGCCGCAAATGGTCATCGGCCTGTTGGCGATTCTCAAGGCTGGCGCGGCGTACGTGCCGTTCGACCCGGCTTACCCGAGTGAACGCCTGGCGTTCATGTTCAGCGATGCCGCGCCGACCATGCTGCTGACCCAGTCGAGCCTGTTGGCCGGGCTGCCGGCCAACGAGGCGAAAATCTGCTGCCTGGACACTGACGCAGCGCAATGGGCGCAACACCCAACGGATGATCCGCAGGTCCCGGTGAGCCCGGAAAGCCTCGGCTACGTGCTCTACACCTCCGGCTCCACCGGACGCCCCAAAGGCGTGGCCCACAACCATCGTGCGCTGGATAACCTGATTGCCTGGCAACTCGATCAATCGACGACACCACTGCGCGTGCTGCAATTTGCCTCGCTGAACTTCGACGTCTCGTTCCAGGAAATCTGCAGCACCCTCTGCCAGGGCGGCAGCCTGTTGCTGATGACCGAAGACAGCCGCAAGGACCTCGCCGCGCTGCGCCCGACCCTGGTGGCCGAAGGCGTGCAGCGGGCATTCCTGCCGTTTGCGGTGTTGCAGCAACTCGCCGGTCTGACCGAGGTCGGTGCCCCGATGCCGGCCGGTGGTTGCGAGATCATCACCGCCGGTGAAGCCCTGCAGATCAATGACGAGCTGCGCGGGTTTGTCCGCGGGCTCGGCGGTGCGCGGTTGCATAACCAATACGGTCCGACCGAAACCCATGTGGTCAGCCAGTTCAGCCTTGACTGCAACGAGGCCGAATCCTGGCCGGACGCGCCGCCCATCGGCCGTCCCATCGCCAACGCGCGGCTCTACGTGCTGGACGAGCATCTGAATCCGGTGCCGGTCGGCGTGGCGGGTGAGTTGTACATCGCTGGCGCCTGTCTGGCCCGGGGGTACCTGAACCGCCCGGACCTGACCGCCGAACGCTTCCTGCCGGACCCGTTCAGTGCCGAGCCGGGCGCGCGGATGTACCGCAGCGGCGACCTCGCGAAATTCCAGGCCGACGGCAACGTGCAGTACCTGGGACGCATCGACCAACAGGTCAAACTGCGCGGTTTCCGCATCGAACTCGGCGAGATCGACAGCCTGTTGCATCAACAACCCGGCGTGCAGGAAGCCGCCGTGCTGCTGCGTGAAGACGTGGTCGGGGACAAGCGCCTGGTGGCCTATGTGGTCGGCTCCGCGACCAGCGAATCCCTGCGTGCCGAACTGCAACGCCAGTTACCCGAACACATGATCCCGAGCGCCTGGGTCCGGCTCTCGCAATTGCCGCTGACCCGCAACGGCAAGCTCGATCGCCAGGCGCTGCCGGCACCGGAACGCAGCGCCGGGGCGACTTACGAGGCGCCGCGCAACGACACCGAACGGCAAATGGCCGAGATCTGGGCCGAAGTGCTCAAGTGCGAGCGGGTCGGCATTCACGACAACTTCTTCGACCTCGGCGGCCACTCGCTGCTGGCTACACGGATGATCTACGCGATCAACCAGCGCATGGGCGCGCAACTGTCCCTGAGCAGCCTGTTCCAGACGCCGGTGTTGCTGGATCTGGCGGCGCAGGTGTTGCGTGATGATCAAAGTGTTGAACCGGCGTTCATCCAGATCGAGCCGGATCGCGGCAATCGGCATGAACCATTCCCCCTGACCGATATCCAGCAGGCCTACTGGTTCGGTCGCGAAGCTACGGTCAGCCTCGGCGGCGTCAGCGCCCACGGCTACGAAGAACTGCGCATTCCCGGGTTCGACGCCGAACGTTTCGAACAAGCCTTGAATCGCATGATCCAGCGCCACGACATGCTGCGCGTGGTGTTCCTCAGCGACGGCACCCAACAGGTGCTGGCGCAGGTGCCGACCTATCGCATGCCCCGCAGCGACCTGCGCGGGTTGCCCGCCGAAGAGGCGCAACGCACCCTTGAGGCAACCCGCGAACGCCAGTCCCATCAGGTGCTGGACGCCAGTCGCTGGCCGCTGTTCGAGTTCAGCCTGTCGTTGCTTGATGACGGCATCACTCATTTGCACATCAGCCTCGATGCGCTGATTGTCGACGCTGCGAGCACGCAGATTCTCGCCCGCGAACTGATGGCGTTCTACGCCGATCCGACCCTGGAGTTGGCGGAACCGGGCCTGACTTTCCGCGACTACGTGCTGGCCGAACAGCAACTGCGCAACGGCGGCCGCTACGAGCAGGCGCTGGGTTACTGGCGCGAACGAGTGACTACTCTGGCCCCCGCGCCGGATCTTCCGCTGGTGCGCCAACCCGAAAGCATCGCCAACCCGCACTTCACCCGCCGTGACCGCGACATGTCGGCGGCGCAGTGGGCGCAACTCAAAGCCGTGGCCAAACAGTTTGCGGTGACGCCGTCGGTGATGCTTCTGACCGCGTTCAGTGAAGTGCTGGCGCTGTGGAGCCGCACCCCGCGTTTCACCCTGAGCCTGCCGCTGTTCAACCGCATGCCGTTGCACCCGGATGTCGACGAAATCATCGGCGACTTCACCTCGCTGGTACTGCTGGAAGTCGGCATCGACGGTTCACAGAGCTTCACCGACAAGGCCCGAGCGGTGCAGGCGCAACTGTGGCGTGACATCGACCATTCGGTGGTCAGCGGGGTGCGGGTACTGCGCGAATTGTCCCAGGCCCAGGGCGTGCAGCAGACGGCGATGCCGATCGTGTTCAACAGTACGCTGTCGGAAGCGGCGCCGGAACTGGCTGAATTCAACCTGGCCGACGCGTTGAACGCCCGGCACATGCACAGCATCACCCAGACCCCGCAGGTGTGGCTCGACCACACGTTGCTGGAGCTGGAAGGGCGCCTGTTGTTCAACTGGGACAGCATCGACGAGCTGTTCCCGCAAGGCATGATCGAGCAAATGTTCGTCGCCTATAACACGCTGCTCGACAGTCTCTGCGAGCCGACAGCCTGGGGCGCGAACACCCCACAACTGCTGCCGCAGGCGCGGTTGCCGGCGCCGGTCGACCATCAGCAAACGCTGCCGTTGATGCACGAACTGTTCGAACGTCAGGCCCTCGCCACGCCGGATGCACTGGCGGTGATCGGCACGCGACAGCTGACGTACGCCCAGTTGCGCAAAGAGGCCCGGCAACTCGGCGCCCGACTGCAAGCGCAGGGCGTACTGCCGAACCGCTTGGTCGCGGTGGTGATGGAGCGCGGTTGGGAGCAAGTGGTCGCGACCCTGGCGATTCTGTATGCCGGTGGCGCTTATCTGCCCATCGAGCCCACCCAGCCGGCGGAGCGGCTGCGGCATATTCTGGAACGGGCGGAGGCGGGTCTGGCCCTGACCCAACCGGTGCTGCTCGACAAGATCGAATGGCCGGCACAGGTCACGGCCATCGCGGTGACCGATGAAATCTCAAACGATGGACTGCCACTGCAACCGGTGCAGGTGAACGAAAGCGACCTCGCTTACGTGATCTACACCTCCGGCTCCACCGGCCAGCCGAAAGGCGTGGTGATCGACCATCGCGGAGCGGTCAACACGCTGCTCGACATCAACCGGCGCTTTGCCGTCGGCCCGAACGACCGCGTATTGGCGATCTCCTCGCTGAGTTTCGACCTGTCGGTCTACGACTTCTTCGGCACGTTGGCGGTGGGCGCGGCAGTGGTCATCCTCGACCCGCAACTGACCCTCGATCCTGCGCACTGGCTGGCGTTGATCGAACGTCATCGGGTCAGCCTGTGGAACTCGGTGCCGGCGCTGCTCGGCATGCTGGTCGAATACGTGGAGGGCGAGGGCGGTGCGTTGCCTGTCAGCCTGCGGGTAGCGATGTTGTCCGGCGACTGGATTCCATTGACCTTGCCCGAGCGGGCCTGGGCCTTGCAGCCGGACTTGCAGTTGATCAGCCTGGGCGGCGCCACCGAAGCGTCGATCTGGTCGATCTGCTATCCGGTGCAGCACGTCGACCCGGCGTGGCGCAGCATTCCCTACGGCAAGGCTCTCGATCATCAGCGCTTCTACGTGTTGGACGAAGCACTGCAAGTGCGACCAGCCTGGGTCGCGGGGCAGTTGTACATCGGCGGCATCGGTCTGGCGAAAGGTTACTGGCGCGATGAAACACTCAGCGCGGGCAGCTTTTTTGACCATCCATTGACCGGCGAACGGCTGTATCGCACCGGTGACCTGGGGCGTTTGCTGCCGGACGGCAATATCGAATTCCTCGGCCGCGAAGACAATCAGGTCAAGGTTCAGGGTTATCGCATCGAGCTGGGCGAAATCGAAGCCGCGCTCAACCGCCATCCCGGGGTACAGAGCGCGGTGGTGCGGATTTTGGGCAGCACGCTGGGCGAAAAGCGTCTGGCAGGCTACGTGCTCAAGGCCGACCCGGCGTTGCAGGCCAGCGATTTCAGCGCGTACCTGAGCGACAAGCTACCGGCCTACATGATTCCGGCGTCGTTCACGTTCGTCGAGGCGTGGCCGTTGTCGTCCAACGGCAAGGTCGACAAGAAGCGTCTGCCGGAACCGGAGCAAATCGAGGAGCAAGGACCGGCGCTGGAAGTCGAAGGCCCGCAGGAACAGCGGCTGGTGGAAATCGTGCAGGGTGTGCTCAAGCGCGAATCCATCGCCGCCAACGCCAACCTGCTGAACCTTGGCGCAACATCTATCGATATCGTCCGGATCAGCAATGCATTGTCCGGCGCCTTGCAGTTCCGTCCGCACGTGGCACAACTGCTGGCCCAGCCGACGTTGCTGCATCTGCTTGGCATGTACCGCCAGAACCGGGCGCGGCAGGATCTGCTCGGCAATGTTCAGCAGGTTCCGGAGCCCGTGCAGGACATCATCGAAGATCCACAGCAACGGGCGCAGTTCAAGGCTCAGCAACGCGGTCGCCGCGCGTTCGCGGAAACCCTGCCGGCGCTGGCGCTGGACCTGCCGCAAGATCCGGCCTTTGTCCGGCGTCTGAGCGATTACCGCTCGGTGCGCCAATACGCTCTGCAACCGATCGCCACCCAGGCCTTTGCGCACGTACTGGCG
The DNA here is from genome assembly GCF_012974785.1 of Pseudomonas fluorescens. Lineage (GTDB taxonomy): Bacteria > Pseudomonadota > Gammaproteobacteria > Pseudomonadales > Pseudomonadaceae > Aquipseudomonas > Aquipseudomonas fluorescens_BT. Next base: position 2,590,327 of record NZ_CP027561.1, read on the forward strand.
GCGCTGGCCCAGGGGCAACTCGACGGAGAGGTGAAGTACCAGTTCCCGTCGGCGGGCGGGCTGTACCCGATTCAGGCGTACCTCTACATCAAAGCGGATCGCGTGCTCGGCGTACCCGGTGGCGCGTATTACTACGATCCCCGTCAGCACCGTTTGCTGGCGCTCCAGAGCGGAGCGCTCGACCCGGACACTTACGACTATTTCGTCAACCGTCCGGTGTACGAGAACGCTGCGTTCTCGCTGTTCTTCATCGCCGACATGGCCGCGATCCGCCCGCTGTATGGCGAGCGCAGCCGCGACTTCTGCCACATCGAAAGCGGGGCCATGGCGCAGTTGCTGAGCATGACCGCCGTCGAGCACGGCCTGGGTCTGTGCGGCATCGGCTCGGTCGAGGAACAGCAACTGAAGACGCTGTTCGACCTCGGGCCGGACCATGAATTGATCTACTCGATGATCGGCGGGCTGCGTACGGCCGATGAACAACACCGCGCGCCGGTCGAGGCGTTTGCCATCGAGCCTGCGTCCGCCAGCCTGGACGACGAAGACATGGAGGAGTTCGAAGTATGAATGCCGATCAATTGCTGGCGTTGTTCGCTCGCCATGGCGTGATGCTCGAAGTGGACGGTGACAGGCTGCGCTGCAAGGCGCCGCGCGGGTTTCTCACCGAAGAACTGACCCAGGCGCTCAAGCGTCACAAACAGGAACTGATCGCCTTGCTCGGCAGGCACGATGACGCGGTGATTCCCCGCCGCGCCGGCGAGCACGCATCCTGGCCGTTGTCATTCTCGCAGCGGCAATTGTGGTTTCTCGATCAACTGGAACCCGGCAACCCGTTCTACAACGTGCCCACGGCGGTGATGCTCAAGGGACGGCTGGACGTGGCGCTGCTGGAGCGGGCGCTCAACGAATTGGTTGCCCGCCATGAAGTCCTGCGCACGACGTTTTGCAGCGTGGACGGAGAACCGCGTCAGGTGGTGCACCCGTCGATGCCGCTGTCGTTGTCGGTAACGGATCTGCGCCAGTTGTCAGTCGATGAGCGTGGGCAACAAGTGCGATTCGCCGTCGAACAGGACGCCCGGGCACCGTTCGACCTGGCCACCGGGCCGTTGCTTCGCGCGTCGTTACTGCGCCTGGCCGACGACGAATACCTGTGGCTGTACAGCGTGCACCACATCATCGCCGACGGCTGGTCGATGGGCGTGATCCTGCATGAAGTCGCGACGCTGTATGGCGATTATCTGCGCGGAGAAGCGCCGACCCTGGCGCCGTTGCCGGTGCAATACGCCGACTACGCCTGCTGGCAGCAACAGCGAATGGGCGGTGCGGTGCTGGACGCTCAGCTCGATTACTGGCGTCTGACCCTGGAAGACGCGCCGCTGTTGTCGACCTTGCCCGCCGACCGGCCGCGGCCGCTGGTGCAGCGTTATGTCGGCGCCACGTTCAGTTCCTCCGTCGATGGCGACACTTTGCGTGAACTCACGGCGCTGGCCCGGCAAACTCAGGGCACGCTGTTCAACGTACTGCTCGGCGCTTTGGCGGTGCTGCTGTGGCGCCACAGCGGTCAGCAGGATCTGTGCATCGGCACACCGTTCGCCAACCGTAATCGTCCGGAAGTCGAGCCGCTGATCGGCCATTTCGTCAACACGCTGGTGCTGCGCCAGCGCCTGAATCCACAACAGACCTTCGCCGAATTGCTGCGCGAAGTACGCGGGCAGATGCTCGACGTCCACGCCCATCAGGACGTGCCGTTCGACCGCGTGGTCGAAGCTGTCAACCCGCAGCGCGATCCCGGTCATTCGCCGTTGTTCCAGGTGATGCTGGTGTTGCAGAACACGCCGGGCAACGCGGTGCAGATGCCCGGTCTGGAAATGGCGCCGTATGGCACCAGCAATGCCACGGCCAAGTTCGATCTGGCGTTCGAGTGGGTCGAACGGGAAGGGCGGCTGTCCCTGTTGGTGGAATACAACACCGACCTCTATGACGTCGAGACCATCGAACGCCTGAGCGGGCACTACCGCCATCTGCTTGAGCAGATCGCCGCTGATGCCAAGCAACCGATCAATGCCTTGCCGTTGATGAATGAGGCCGAGCGTCAGCAAGTGCTTGTGGACTTCAACCGCGCCGCGCCGCTGACGCAAGCGGCGCCCTGTGTGCATCAACTGGTCGAAGCGCAGGCCGCGAGCAACCCTCAGGCCTGCGCGGTGGTGTTCGAGGGTGAGTCCCTGAGCTACGCCGAACTCAATGCCCGGGCCAACCGACTGGCGCGGCATTTGCGCACCTTGGGCGTCGGCCCGGATGTAAGCGTGGCGGTGTGTATCGAGCGTTCGCTGGAGTTGCCGGTGGCGCTGCTGGCGGTGCTCAAGGCCGGCGGCGCCTACGTGCCGCTGGATCCGGATTACCCGCTGGGACGCCTGAGCCATATGCTCGGCGACAGCACACCGGCGGTGCTGCTGACCCTCGGTTCGGCGCACGGGATTTTGCGGCAGGCCGTGCAAGACTCGACCTGGGAAGCGCCGATTCTCGACCTCGAAAAAGATGCCGCGAGCTGGGCGTCGTTGCCGGCGGACAACCTAGATCCGCGCAGTGTGGGTGTCACCCCTGACCATCTCGCCTACGTGATCTACACCTCGGGCACCACCGGTTTGCCCAAGGGTGCGATGGTGGCCCACCGTGGGCTGAGCAACCTGCTGTTGTGGTGCTCGCAGGTCTGCGGTGAAGCGGGAGCGATGCTGCACAAGATCCCGTTCGGTTTCGATGCTTCGGCGTGGGAGACGTTCTGGCCGCTGGCAACCGGCGGAAGGCTGGTGATTGCGAAGCCCGGTGGGCATTACGAGCCGGCGTATCTGGCCCGCGAGGTGCGCGCGCAGAAGGTCACGGCGCTGGTGTTCGTGCCGGCGATGTTGCAGCTGTTTCTGGAGGTCGAGGAGGTCAGTCAGTGCGCTTCGCTGACCGATGTGTTCAGCGGCGGCGGTGAACTGCCGCCGGCCCTGGCCCGGCGCTTTCAGGAGCGCCTGCCCCATGCGCGGCTGCACAACGTCTACGGCCCGACCGAAACCACGGTGATCAACAGCATCTGGACCCTGGAGCCCGGCGCCGAGGTGCCGGCCCGGCAACTGCCGATCGGTCGGCCGATTTCCAACAACCGTTTTTACGTGCTCGATGACCGCGATGAGCCGGTGCCGGTGGGCGTGACCGGGCATCTGCACATTGGCGGCGTGGGCGTGGCCCGGGGGTATCTGGGGCTGGCGCAGCTCAGCGCCGAGCGCTTTATCGACAACCCGTTTGTCGCGGGAGACCGGCTCTATCGCAGCGGCGATCTGGCGCGTTATCGCCCGGACGGTCAACTGGAATTTCTGGGTCGCAACGACTTTCAGGTCAAGTTGCGCGGTGTGCGCCTGGAGCTGGGCGAGATTGAAGCCCGGCTCGAAGCGTTTCCCGGTATCCGCAGCGCCGTGGTGTTGATGGTCGGCGAAGCGGCGCAGGATCAGCGACTGGTGGCCTGTTGTGTGGTCGCCGAATCGATGGACCAGGCGGCGGTACAAGCCCATCTGGCGACGACGCTGCCCCGTGCGGTCGTTCCCGGCAGTTATCTGTGGCTCGACGCCTTGCCGCTGACCGCCAATGGCAAGGTCGACCGTGCCGCGCTGACAGCGCTGGCGGACGAGGAAATGGTCAATCGTCAGGTCAATCTGAGCAGCCCGCGCGATCACATTGAACTGACGCTGTACCAGATCTGGAAACGCCTGTTGCTGGTGCCGCAGATCGGCATCCGCGACAACTTCTTCAATGTTGGCGGTACCTCCATCGCCGCGATCAAGATGGCCCATGAAATCAGCCAGGTGTTCGCGGTTGAAATGCCGGTGCGCGTGGTGCTCAGCTACCCGACCATCGAGGCGCTGGGCGGTTGGCTGCGGGTCGGGGCCAACCCTGCGGTTGCGCAGGGCAATCTGATCGAGTTCCGTCGAGGTGAGGGGTACAGCAACGTGGTGTGCATCCACCCGGCGGGCGGCACGGCGTTCTGTTACCTGTCGCTGGCCAAGGTGTTGCCGGATGAAGCCGGCGTCTACGGGGTGCAATCGCCGGGGCTGAATCCGGGGGAAAGCACCGAGCCAACGGTAGAAGCAATGGCCGAAGCCTACTTGCGCCAGATCGAACCGCTGACACGGCAACCGCTGATCCTCACCGGGCTGTCGTTCGGTGGTCTGGTGGCCTATGAAATGGCGCGGCGATTGACGGCGGCGGGGCATCGTCAGGTGACGGTGGTGCTGCTCGACACCCAGGGCAGCGACGATCCGGGTTTCCGCGAGCAGATCGGCACCGTGGACATGGCCGAGTTCCGCGACAAACTGGTGCGCTTCAATGGCATGTACCCCGGCATTGAAGACGAGCAGGTCGAACGCTACTTCAACATCTACAACCACAACCGACTGGCCATGGCCGCTTATGAGTGCGCGCCGCGAGCCGGGCGTGTTGTGCTGATTCAGGCACGGGAAGACTTCAGCCGCCATCAGTTGCATGAACTGCGCGGATTCTGGCGTCGACGCGCGGGTAGCGGCTATCTGGCGAAACTGGTCAGCGGCGGGCACTGGGACATGCTCGAAAGCGCGGAAATCCATCGGGTTTCGCAGATCATCCGTCGGGAGCTGCAACGCTTCACCGCGCAGGAGGCGAAATGATGAGTGCGTCCAATGACCTGACTTTGCTCGCACGCTTTGCCGAGCAAGTGCAGCGTGATCCGAAGGCTGCGGCTGTCATCGACGGATCGGTAACCCTGAGTTACACGGAACTGGCCAGCGCCAGCGAGCGCATCGCCCGAGGGTTGCTGGCGCGTGGCATTGAGCCCGGCCAGTCGCTGGCGTTGTGCATGCCGCGTTCATGGCAATGGCTGGCGGCGATCCTTGGCGCGCTGAAAGTCGGCGCGGTGGTGGTGCCGCTGGATCGGGCCAGCCCGCGTAAACGCCGCGAATTGATGTTGGCAGATGCGGCGTGTGTCGGCCTTGTTACCTTGGGCGAAGAGCCGCTGTGGTCGTCTTCATTGTGGCAAACCCGTGTCGAGGATTTGCTCGATCAACCGGATGCTCCGCCGCAAACACTGGCCGAAGATTGTGCCGAGGTGATGTTCCTGTTCTACACCTCGGGCACCACCGGCATGCCGAAAGCAGTCGAGGTCGGCGAGCGCGGCTTGCTGCGTCTGGCGCACACCGATGGTTATATCGAGATTCGTCCGGCGGACCGGTTTGCCTGCCTGTCCAATCCGGCGTTCGACGCGTGCAGTTTCGAGCTGTGGGCGCCGCTGCTCAATGGCGGCTGCTGCGTGATGATCGCCGACGAGGACGTGTTGGATGCGCGTCGGCTGGCCGAGGTGCTGGAACGGACGCAGGTCGACAACCTGTTCATGACGGTGTCGCTGTTCAACACCTTGATCGCCGAATGGCCGTCGTGCTTTGCCAGCGTGCGTCAGGTGCTGATCGGCGGCGAGCAGATCAGCGCCGCAGCCGTGCGTGCGTGGTACCGGGCCAACCCCGAGAGCCGCTGCCGGATCTTCAATGTCTATGGGCCCACCGAATGCACCACGTTTGCCCTGTGCTGGCCGATCAGTCGCGACTTTGTCGGCGACTCGGTGCCCATTGGCCGACCGCTGCCGGACACTGGCGTGCAGGTGTTGGACGAGCAGCAACGGCCGGTACCGGCGGGCGAAGTGGGCGAACTGTATTTGAGCGGCAGCGGTGTCGCCCGTGGCTATCGCAACCGGCCCGAAGAAACCGCCCGTCAGTTCGTCCGTTTGCCCGACTTCGACGGTGGCGCGTCGGTGCATTACCGCACCGGTGATCTGGTGCGGCGCAACGCCGAAGGCTTGATCGAGTACCTGGGGCGGGTCGACCGGCAGGTGAAGATCCGTGGTTTCCGGATCGAGCCGGGGGAGGTGGAGCAACGGATGCTGGAGCATCCGGGCGTGGCGCAGGTGTACGTCTGCACCCGGCGTCAGGCGGCGGAGGATCATCAACTGCTGGCATTCATCGTGCCTCGCGGGAACCTCGACTATCACGCACTCGAAACCCATCTGCGGGCGCAACTGGCGTCGTATATGCGCCCGCATCAACTGTTCCTGCTGGAGCGTCTGCCGCTGACGGCCAATGGCAAGATCGATCGCGACAGCTTGCTGGCCCAACCGCTGAATCCGTGGCATCCAGTCTTGGCGACGATGGAAAACGACAACGCTTCGCCGGCGCTGGACTGGTTGTTGGGTCAGGCCCGTTCGCTGCTCGGCCAACCGTCCCTCAGTGCCCAGGATGACTGGCTGGGCAGCGGCGGTGATTCGCTCAAGGCCATGCGCCTGCGTTCGGCGATCCGTGTTCGCTGGCAGCGCGAGATCGCGCTCGACACGTTGCTCAACGAGTCGTTCTTGTCGTTGGCCGAGCAACTGACCGGTGAAACGAACTGCGAGTCGATCTACCCACCTGCACCTCCGATCAGTCGCGCAAAACGCTTGCCAGCCACCGCCGAACAGCGCCGCCTGTGGCTGTTGCAGCAACGTTCGCCGACCTCGACCGCTTACAGCGTGCCGCTGATTCTGCATCTGGCGGCAGGTGTCGATGTCGCGGCACTGGCCGAGGCCGTGGGGCGTCTGGTGCTACGACATCCGGGGTTGCGCACGGCTTTTGCAACCGGTGGTGATGGACTCGATCAGGTAATCGCCGAGCAGGGTCCGGTCTGTCGAACCTTCGCGGTCGGGCATTTCAACGAGGACAACTGGCAGGCCTTCGCCGAGCTGGTGTTCGCCGCGCCGTTCGACCTGACCACCCCCAACCTGTTTCAGGCCTGGCTGTTGCCGTTCGCCGATGGCCGCTGCCGGCTGTTGCTGAACCTGCATCACATCATCGTCGATGGCTGGTCGGTGAACCTGCTGTTCGCCGACCTGAATCAGCTTTACACCGATGTCCTGCAAGGCTGTGACAGCCCGCAACCGGCGGGCCGATTGACGACGCTGGAGTTTGGCCAGTGGCAGCGCCAGTGGAGCGTCGATCCGCATTATCGCGACCAGCGCCGGGCCTTGGCCGAGTTGCACCGCCGCCAGGAAGAACCGTCGCCCGCACTGATGCCAATGCGCGAAATCAGCCCGGACGCCCGGTTGCACCGAGAACCCTTGGGCACCCTGCGCAGCGCTGCCCTCGAACGCTTTTGCACGCAACAGCGACTGACCCGTTTCGAAGTGCTGTTCAGTGTCTTCGCCTGGAGCCTGTACGCCCTGACCGGATGCGAGCGGCCACGGATCGCCAGCCCGGTGTCCAACCGGCCGCTGGCGGAGTTCGAAGACACGGTCGGCATGTTTGCCAACACTGTGCTGATCCCCACCGCCGTCGAACAGGCATTGACCCTGAGCGAGCAGATGCGCAAGCAGACCGCCACCGTGCGCGAAGTGCTGGCGTTGCAGGACGTGGCACTGGCGGATCTGGTGGAAGACCTGCGACTGTCGTCGAGCCCCTTGCTGTTCGATTTCATGTTCGTGCTGGAAAACACTGATTACGCGGCACTGGCGGAATCGAGCCTGCGCGCCACGCTGGAATTCAACGAACTCTTGCACGCCAAGTGCCCGCTGACCTTGCTGATGGTGGGCAGTGGTTCGCAGCTGGAGTGCTGGTGGGAATATCAGTGCAGCTATTTCGATGCCGAACAGGTACGGGCGGTGAACGCACTGTTTCGCCGAGGCCTTGACCTGCTGTTGGAAACCCCGGCGGCGAACCTCAACGATTTGCTGGGGCCGTATCGACGCAGCCTGCCACCGGCCAGCGAGGGCCCTCGGATCGCGTTGCCGTTCAACACACTGGCGGACGGGTTCGAGCATCAGGTGCATTGCACGCCGGAGGCGGTGGCGCTGGTTCAAGGCCAGCAGCGCCTCACCTACAGCGAACTGAATGCGCTGGCCAATGCTCTGGCGGCAAATCTGATCGCGCGTCATCCGTTGCCGGCCGCAAGCGCGCCGCTGCATGTGGTGCTGTTCCTCGATGCCTCGGTGGAACATATCGTTGCCTTGCTGGCGCTGGCCAAACTCAACCTGACTGCCGTGCCGCTGGATCCCGCTTATCCGGTGGCGATCCAGCGTCAGGTGCTGGAACAGGCGCAACCGCATTGTGTGCTGTTCAGCGATGCGACCGAAGCGGCGCTGGATGAGCTGAACGCGGGGCGATTCGCCATGCACCGTGTTGACCTGCGCGCCGATGCAGGGACATTCGAGCGTCCACGCCACGCTGGTGAGCGGCCGCTGTACACGCTGTTCACCTCTGGCTCGACCGGCACACCGAAAGGGGTACAAGTGTCGGAACGGACCCTGTGCAATCTGCTGCAATGGCAGCGCACCGAGGGGCAGTTGCCGGCGAAAGCGGTGACCTTGCAATTCTCCATGCTGTCGTTTGATGTGTCGTTTCAGGAGATTTTCAGCACCCTGTGTGGCGGCGGTTGTTATCACCTGATCACACCGCGCTGGCGTCAGGATGCCGAGGCGTTGCTGGGCTATATGGTCGAGGTTCGGGTCGAGCGCCTGTTCCTGCCGTACGTGGCGTTGCAGTATCTGGCGCAAACCGCTGTGGCTCGCGGAATCTACCCGTCGGCATTGCGCGAAGTGATCACCGCCGGGGAACAGCTGCTTTGTACCGAGGCATTGCGCAACTGGTTCGGCGGCATGCCGCAAGCTTCATTGTTCAATCACTACGGCCCGACCGAAACCCACGTGGTCAGCGCCTTGCGCCTGCCGCCCGTGGCGCGGGACTGGCCGTTGCGCGCGCCGATCGGCCATGCCGTCGGCAGCGCCCGATTGCTGCTGGTCGATGAACACGATCGCCCGGTGCCGGTCGGCAGTCGCGGCTATCTGCTGGTGGCCGGACCGATGGTTGCCCGTTGCTACCTGGCTGATCCTGCGCTGAACGCTACGCGGTTTATCGAGCTGGCAGACGGCTGTTTGTATTACCGCACCGGCGATCTGGCGTGGGCCGACGCTCACGGCTGTCTGCATTACCTGGGACGTGACGACCAGCAGATCAAACTCAGCGGTCATCGTCTGGAACTGGGGCAGATCGAGGCGGCGCTGATGCAGGTGCCTGAGGTGGTCAGCGCGGTGGTGGCGGTTCAGGCTGAGCCACCGCGACTGACAGCGTGGCTGCAACTCGAAGGCGAGCCTGCGACCTCGCAACTGCTGGATCGTCAGGTCGCGCGGCTGCTGCCGGCCCATGTGCGGATCGATGAATATCGGCGGATCGATGTCTGGCCACGCACCCCCAGCGGCAAGATCGACCGCAAGGCCTTGCCGGCTCTGGGCGAGGCGCTGGAACGGCGCAGCACGCCCCGGCCGGTCGTGCAATTGACCGCACTGGAACGGCAACTGAGCGAGTTGTTCCAGGCCGTGATCGGCCGCGACATCGAGCCGGAGCAGACCTTCTTCGAGGCCGGCGCCACCAGCCTCGGCCTGATGCGTTTGCATGGCCGTTACGCCGAAGAGCTGCCGCACAAGGTGACGATGGCCGATCTGTTCGAACACGTCACGATTCGGCGCCTGGCGGCGCATCTGTCGACAGCGCCGGTGGCAGCGGCGGAGCGCGTAAGGCAAACCGATTCAGGTTACCAGCCGATGGCAATCATCGGCATGTCGGTCAATGTGGCCGGGGCGCGGAACCTGTCCGAGTTCTGGGCGATGGTGCAAGGCAATGGGCTGGGCATCGAGCACTTTACCGCCGAAGAAGGTCTGGTCGGCGCCCGCAGCCAACTGGCCGGCATGCTCGACTTCGATCCCGAGTACTTCGGCATCAGCCGCCAGGAAGCGCGCCTGATGGACCCGCAACAGCGGCATCTACTCATGGGCTGTGTGCAGGCCCTGCAACACGCGGCCATCGTCCCGTCGGCGGATGGCCCGCGCATCGGCCTGATCGCCAGTTGCGGCGAAACCACGTACTTCCAGCAGATGCTGCACGACACCGCGCAAGGCGATCTGCCGGACGGTTTCCAGATGGCGCTGCATCACGACAAGGACTTTCTGGCGACCAAGGCGGCGTATCACCTGGACCTCAATGGCCCGGCCCTGAGTGTGCAGGCGGCGTGCGGCAGCTCGCTGATCGCGGTACACCTGGCCAGTTCGATGCTGCGTCAGGGCGACAGTGACGTGATGCTCGCGGCGGGTGTGCTGATCGACCCGACCCTGACCGATGGCTATCGTCACCGTTCGCAGCACATCTTTTCCGCCGATGGTTTGTGCCGCCCGTTCAGCGATGATGCCAGCGGGACCATCGGCGCCAGTGGTTATGGCGTGGTGGTGCTCAAGCCATTGGCCAGGGCGCGGGCCGATGGTGACCGGATCTATGCGTTGCTCGAAGGCTCGGCACTGAACAACGATGGCCGGGCCAAGATGAGTTACACCGCGCCGTCGGTGGCCGGGCAAAGCGCGGTCATCCGCGATGCCTTGAACCGGGCCGGGTTGACCGGTGCCGACATCGGCTACATCGAGGCCCACGGCACCGGCACCTTGTTGGGGGACCCGATCGAAGTCGCGGCGCTGACCCAGGCCTTCGGCGATGCGCCGGCCGGCCATTGCGCATTGGCTTCGGTGAAGAGCCAGATCGGCCACTTGGGCGCGGCGGCGGGGGTGGTCGGGCTGATTCGCGCCAGTCTCGCGGTATTCCACGGCGTGCTGCCACCGAACCTCGGGTTTGGCCGGATCAATCCGCAGATCGATCTGGAGCATTCGCCGTTCTACGTGCCCACCACGTCCAGGCCATGGCCGCAAGGACGGCGACGTCTGGCGGGTGTCAGCAGCTTCGGGATCGGAGGGACTAATGCCCATGTGATTGTCGGCGCCGCACCGACGGTGCAGGAAACAGCCGAGGAAACGCTGCCACTGTTGATGGTTTCGGCCCAAAGCCGATCTGAATTGCTGCGCGATATCGCGGCGATTCGCGAACACCTGCAAGCGCATCCGGAGCAGCGCACCGCGTTGCTGCGGCACTTGCAGTCAGGTCGACGCCAATTGCGCTGGCGCTTTGCGATGGTTTGCCAGCCGGGTGACGACATTCCTTTGCAGCCGACAACGGTCAAGGAAATCACCACGCCGGGTGTACAACTGATCGCCCGTGATCATTCACCGCAGGCATTGCTGGAGGCCTGGTACGAAGGCGCCCATATCCACTGGCCGCAGCGCTCGGCACCGCCACCCTGGGACTTGCCGCCAGCGTCGTTCGATCTTCAGACCTATCGCTTTCAACCCACTGCCGAAATCGTTGCCCCCGTTTCGGCAGATATCGAGCGCCAACCGCTGGCGCAGTGGTTTCACCAGCGGCAGTGGATGCGTGCCCAACGCCTGAACGCAAAGACACTGAGCGGCGCACGAGAAACGGTCATCCTTTGCAGTCATGAAGTGCCCGGCGCGGCATTGCTGGAACATCTGCGAACGGTTTATCGACGTGTGGTTCAAGTGCGCGCGGGCAATGGCTTCAAGCAACTCGGTGCGGACCGTTTCGAGCTGGATCCGCTGGATACCGAAGCCCTGAGCCGATTACTCGGTGAAGTGGCCGAAGCGTCCCTCGGCGAGCTCGACTGGCTGCACACCTTGCCGCTGGCTGTGTCAGGCGCGGTCAACGAGCAGTCGCTGGATCTGGCGCAGTGGGCCTGTCTGGACACGATCAGCGCGCTGATGCAGGCCTGGGGGCACATCGCACGCACGACACGCCTGCGGTTGTGGTTGATGTCGTGGCAGGCGTGTCCGGTGGACGGCGAAGTACGGCGTCCCGAGCTGGCGGCACTGGCCGGGGTCTGCGAAGTGGTGCCCCAGGAATACCCGGTGCGTTGCCACTGGCTGGACTGGCCGTCGCCGCACCTTGATAGTCAGGCCGAGGAACTGGCGGCGCTGCTTGGTGATGCGGCCGAGTTGCCTCGGCGGATGGCGGTGCGCGACGGTTACCTGTGGCAGCCACGGTTGATCGCTCACCCATTACCGGGCCCGACCACGACGCCCAGCCTGTTGCCGGAGGACGGCACGTTTCTGGTGCTGGGCGGCACCGGCGGGATCGGTCGCACCCTGTGCGAACACCTGCTGCAAGCGCCTGGGCGGCGTGTGGTGTTGCTCTCGCGTCAGGGACAGTTGCCTGCAACTCTCACGGCTTATGCGCCGCGAATCGACTGTGTTCAGGCGGACATCGCTGACCTGTCGCGCTGGCCGCAGGTACTCGATCAACTGGCCCGACGCTACGGTTGCCTGAGCGGGGTGATCCACGCAGCAGGTGTCGGTGCAGGCGGTCTGATTCGCCATCGCGACGCCCGGCAGATGGCCGAGGCGATGGCTGCCAAGACTCGCGGCATGCTCGCGGTCGAAAGCCTGATCGAACAGCTTTCGCCGGGTTTCGTCCTGTACTGCTCATCTATGTCGGCGCTGTTCGGCGGCGCGGGGCATCTGGATTACTCAGCGGCCAGCGGTGTACTCGACGGCTTCGCGCACTACCGTCCGGACACGGCCAATGCTTGCCTGCGTCTGGGGATCAACTGGGACATCTGGCGCGACATCGGCATGGCCACGACCCACAATGGCGGGGACGCTGCGCATCAGGAGCATCTGACGGTCGGCTTGTCGGCCGAAGAGGGGGGGCGGGTGTTCGATCTGGCGATGGCGACGCAATTGCCGCAATTGCTGGTTTCCACCACCGGTATCGACACGGCGCGGCGCTTCTATCCGGTTCGCCATGGCGTCGTGGCCGCGGCGGTTGCAGTGCCCCAAGGCGTGGATCTTTCCGTGCGCTTGCGTGAGTGCCTGTGCAAATGGCTCGGTGTGACGGATCTGGAAGACGATGATTCGCTGTACGACCTGGGTGCTGATTCGCTGACGTTGCTGGACCTGATCGACGAGCTGCAAGCGGCCACGGGTGAGGTGTTTCAGTTGTCGCAGTTCAGCCACAAGGTCAGTCTGAGCGAGGTGTTGGGGCTGGTGGCAGATTCCACGGCAGAGGCTTCAGCGCACGCGCCGCACGACTGGAACGACGCGGTGCGGGTCGATCAGTGGCATGCCGGCGTCGGCCGCGACTGGCTGTACCTGATTCACCCGGTGGGCGGAGATGTTCAGGCCTATCGGGAACTGGTTTCAGCGCTGCCTGCAGATCTGGGGGTGTGCGTGATTGCGGACCCTGCGTTGCGTCTGCCGGCGCTACCGAACATCAGCATTGTCGAGCGGGCCCGGTGGTATCTGCAGGCGATCAAGGCCCACCTCCCGGACGGTTGCGCCTGGCGCCTGGCGGGCTGGTCGTTCGGGGCCTGGGTGGCGCAGGCGCTGTGTCAGCAGGCGCAGGCTGAAGGCTTCAGGCAACCGCTGCTGTACCTGATCGACCCGCCCGCACCGGATGCCGGAGCGGAACTGGCCGGTATCGACGAGCGGACCATCGAGCAGGTGTTCCAGCGAGAGTTCGCCCAGCGCTGGCCCGACGTCGAAGGGCAGGCGATGTCCGAAGACCGTCAGGCTTACCTGCAACGGCTGACGGTGTGCTGTCGCAACAACATGAGCAGCATGGTCGACTTCCAGCCGCCAGCATTGGCGGCTACACCGGTGCGGATGTTTATCGCCGGACGCGCCAACCCCTATGGTCTGGGCGATGCCTGGAGTCTGGACGACCTGCAACGCCACTGGCGGGCACTGCTCCCGCAGTTGCAGAGCTGGCAACGGCTGGACACCGATCACTACGGCATCGTGGCGGGGCACTGGGCGCGGATGCTGGCCGAGGTGATCGGCGCGCAGGAGGCGTCGATATGAAGGAAATGATTTCGATGCCTGACTGGTTGCCTGCCTTGTCGCAGGTGCTGTGCGACGGCCAGCCCGAGGTCTTGTGCAAGCGGATTTGCAGGCTCGACGAAATGCCGTCGCTTCGGCTGATTCATCGTTGGCAAGCCGAGGTGGTTCTGCCGGTGCTGTGCGAGGCGCTGTCGGAGCATCGGCCAGCGCTGCTCGCTTTGCAAAGCCTGCATCATCGGGCGGCACTTGGCGTGGGCGCACGCCTGGGCGAGTGGCGCGCCACGCTCAAACCGGTTTTGCTGGCGCTGTATCGACGGGCCTATGCCTACGACGCGGCATACGCCCAGGCCCATGCCAGCGCGATGACTTACGGTCTCGCGCCGAGCAACACCGCCATGATCGCCGAGCACTTCGGCGATGCCGAGGCGTTCGCAGCGTATTACGCGCAATTGAATACCGAGGCCAGTGCCACGGCGTTCGCCCAGGCTCATGCCGCCGCCAATGCTGAAATCTCCGCCCGGGCCTTTGCGGCTGACGATGCTGACACGTACGCGCAGGTCTGCGGTACGTCGGTGCGGGTGTTTGTCTGGGCTTGCGCTCAGACCGACGAGCAGCGGCGTGCGCTGTTCCACCAGTTTGCCGAAGGGTTGGTCGTGCATCTGACAACCCTGCAATCCCGTTCAACAGGAGAGACGACATGAATGACGCACAGCAGCAATTCGATGTGGTGATCAACGCTCAGGGTCAGTATTCCCTGTGGCCGGCGGGCAAGCCGATGGCCAGCGGCTGGAACGCGGCCGGGATGCGTGGCGAACGTCAGGTCTGTCTGGATTACATCAACGAGCACTGGATTGACATGCGCCCGCGTTCTCTGCGCGAGCAGTCATCGGTGTCGTTCCAATAAAAAGGTGAGGGAACATGGATCAGTTGGCACTCAAGGCAATCGAGCGCATCGCCGCAGAAAAACGTGCGCCGTATCACCACATCACGGTCGACCGGATCACACCGATCATCGGTGCCGAAATCGGCGGCGTCGATCTTTCGCAACCGCTGGAGGATGATCAGCTCGCGGAAATCCGTCGGGCCTTTCTGGAGAACCACGTGCTGGTGTTCCGCGATCAACATCTGACGGTGGAGGAGCACAAGGCGTTTGGCCGGTTGTTCGGCGAACTGCGGGCGTTGCCGGTGGAAGACATCGACGGCGATGACCCGGAACTGGTGGTGATCCGCGCCAATGCGCAATCGCGCTATGTGGCCGGCGAAACCTGGCACACCGACGGCACCGCTGATCTGGCGCCGTCCATGGGCTCGATGCTGTACGTCAAGGAAACCCCGGCCATCGGCACGGGCGGCGATACGCTGTTCGCCAACATGCATCTGGCGCTGGAAATGCTGTCGCCGACGATGCAGCAGTTTCTCGGCGAACTGACTGCGATTCACGACGGTGCAATTCCGTGGAAGGGCTATGAGGCGCCCGCCAACCTGCCAAAAACCGAACACCCGGTGGTGGTTCGTCACCCGCAAACCGGGCGCAAGTCGTTGTTCGTCAATTCCGGATTCACGTCGCACATCGTGCAATTGTCCGGGGGCGAGAGTCAGTTGCTGCTCAACATGCTGTTCGACCTGGTGGCACGGGAACCGTCCCTCAGCTGCCGCGTTCGCTGGGCGCCGAACACGCTGGTGTTCTGGGACAACCGCTGCACCCAGCACCATGCGATCTGGGATTATTTCCCGCATTCGCGTTATGGCGAGCGGGTGACGATCCTCGGGACGCAGCCCAAGGCCTGATGGTGCTGAAAAACCTGTGGGAGCCAATGGCTCCCACAGGTTCTAGACGCCGCGCCGGATCAGTTGCTCGACGATCAACTCACCGAACGCCAGATTGCCGTGCAGCGGGTCATCCACTTCGCAGAACGCTTCACGCTGAAACCCCAGCTCATCGTTCGCCGCCTCGCGCACGTCGATCAGCTCCACGCCAAGCCCTTGCAGGTGTTCGATCAGCAATGACTGCGCCGCCATGAATACGCGCGGGTCGGACAGCGCCGGCACCCGTTGCGGCGGCAGCACGGCGAACACCTTGAGGTCCAGCGCCAGGGCCTGTTCATAGAAGGCCATTGCGGGTCGGGACAGGGTGTCGATGACGGCCTCGAACAACGGCCCGGCGAGAAAACCGTCGTCGAATTCACCGTGCGCATTCTGGTAGCAGGTCCAGTTCGGCGCAGTGGCGAGGTAGTGCAGGCTCAGGCCGATGGTGCTCACCAGCGGCACGCCGACCTGCGCCAGTTGCGGCACTTCGAGCGTGTCGAGGGCCTGGCGATACAGCCGATCCATTTCGGCATCCCGAAAGACCACGTCATGTCGGGTCAGGCTGAAGAAATCGACCGCGAAATCCCGGCCGGTGCCCAGCGGGCCACCACCGAACGATATTTCGCGAGCCTGCGCCGCCTTGCCGATGACGCCGGCATGGGAGTCGCCCAGCAGCAGAAACCTAGGCGTAGTAATCGAGTACGGCGTCTTCACAGACAAGATCCTCGCTGGACACGCGGGTGGAAGGAGTCGGCGCCTGCACCGATTGGACGGCTTCAAGTCCGGCAAAGAATTGCTGCATCACGAACGCCACGCCCTCTGGCGTGACTTCCCGCTGGTTGGGCTGGTAGAAGGCGCCCTTGAACGGCGTGCCGGTGATGATTTCGTAGGACGGGAAATAGTCGACGTCGGGCAGGTCTTCACACAACTGCCCGGCGACGGCGCGCAGGACCGATTTGGAGTAGGTCGTGGCGCTCAGCACATGTTGCCCGGTGGCCGTTGCCGTGAGGGGCACCGGTGAAACGGTCAGCAGCAGACGCAGTTGCGGGTTGATCGAACGCATCAGCTCCAGTGCCCTGACCATGTCGCCATAGGTGTCCATGAAACCGAAGTTGCAGAACCGGTGGAGTTGCGGATCGAAGGTGCCGCGAACAGTGCCGGGGCACACGGGATATACCAGACCGGTCTGCCGATGTTGCCAGGCTTCGGTCAGGCCGAGAGTAAAGACGAACACTTTGGCCCGGCGCAGCGCTTCGCGGATGGCGTCCAGGGTCGCCTCGCGCGACTCGAACAGGGCCTGCTCGCTGGCAAATCCGTCAGGCTCCACGGCAGGGCGGAACGGGTCGAAGAAACGCCCGTCATGAGCCCAGGTATCTTCGGGCGGAGCGCTTACGCCCAGCGCCCATTCGAGCCATTGGCACAGCATGGCCGGGGTGTAGAGGTTGCCGGTGCGAAAGGAAAACACGCCATAGTTGTGGGCCTTCCAGTCGGCCTCAGGCAACGCTTGCGGGGCGGGTTCCGCGTCCAGCCAGTTCATGCCGCGCGCCACCAGCGCACGGCCGATGTGCTGGGCGAAACAGGAGCCGGCGGTGACGATTGCATCCTTGTTGCCGATCTCGAATTGCGGCGTCCACAGTTGGTCGATGTCCGGCGCGGATTTGTCAGCCACGGCCGTACGCCAGAAGGAGCGGGGGGGCAGATATTGATAGGGATTCACGACGGGAGGCCTCCTTGGCGAGTCGTTGAGCACAAGGCTCAGCGGATTTGATAGTGGTAGATCAGATCGTCGAACCACCGATCACCGATCTGGTAGGCCTGCGGCACACGACGTGCGAACACAAAGCCGCATTTCTCCAACACCTTGCAGGACGCGATATTGCCGTCGGTCACGGTCGATTCCAGCGAGTTCAGCCCGATGGCCTCGGCGTAATCGATGATTGCCTTTCGCGACTCGGTGCCGAAGCCCTTGCCCTGATGCTCCGGCAACAGCAGGCATCCCACTTCGGCATGCCCCGGCGACAGAATGCGAAAACCGGTCACGCCCAGTTCATGCCCGCTGGCCTTGTCGGTCACCACCAGGCACAGCCAGTGCTCCGACTGCGGCCCCCATGCCGGGAGCCGGTGCTCGAAGCCTTGGCGAACCTGTTCCTCGGCAATCTCGCCGAACACGTACTGCATGGTCTGCGGCTCGGAATGCAGCCTGAGAAACAACGGCCAGTCGGACTCGACCATCGTGCGCAGGTCCAGTCGTTGCGTGGTGAGCTCGAGCATCCGCTGCTCCTTGCGAGGGTGGAAAAGGGAGAGGGGTTTTTTACTGGGTGTGGGGGGAAAGATCAATGAGGTGGCGAGTTTTCACTGGTACGCCGTCAGTCGACCTCGCAGAGGTTTTCCGTGAATTCTCCACAAATCAAAGTGCTTGTGTCCTCGCTGTGGATTATGCGCAGGATCGAAAACGATTTGGATTTTTCGGTCTCGATGATGTCACCCACAGCGGCTTGATGATTCAAGGAGATGAATCCAATCAGCTGTTTTTTTTGATTTCGAAGGCAGTAATCATGTTTGTTTATACAAAATTCTTCCGCCGAAGGCCTTGTTTTGAATTTGTGTTTTGTTGATTCGAAGTAGTCCTCATCGCGCTCGGCGTAGAGGAGAGAGCTTTGATAGGCGCCGATTTTTGACTGTCGCGAAATTATTTGTTTGTGAGCCATCAAAAAGGTAACAAGGCCGAAGAAGGCGATTGCAACTGAAAAAATGAAAGCAGGCACTGAATAGTGAAAAATCAAGGAAAATGTGCCAAGTATCGGCGTGCCTAAAGCGATCAATTTGAATATGCCTGCGTAGGTCGTGTTTTCAATATCCCAGACATACTCTCGCCCATCCTCTCCGGAAGCGGTCTTGTAAAAAAAGAAGAGAAGAATGTTGGAAACCAGGCTGACCGAGAAAAAAATTTCCGAGGCGATAAGGGCAGGCTTTGACAGGGCGTCTGTCGTGGCGCTAAACAGTGCCAGGAAAAATGCAAAAGAGATGGCTCCCAGTGCTGAGCACATATGCTGTTGCTGGGCAATGATTGTTCCGTCTTCGTAGCCGGATTTGAATTTGATGAGTGCGAGCTCTCTTGCTGTTTTCCCGTTTATTGTCGGTTCGGTCTTTTGATTGCTGTTCAATTTCAATTCCTTTGTGTGAAAACTTCCGGTAGGTCAAAGCCTGCGGCGACATGTGTGCCTGTCGCAGGACGATAATGTTAATGCGCGCTGCCAGGAATAGTCGACACCGACTTTTCTGTGGCCGCCGATCGACAGATGACAGGCACCAGCGCCTCTGTGGCTAGCACGCTGCAAAGCTGTGACTTTCATGCCCCTGCCTGGTAGCGGTTAAACAACTCGATAAGGCTGTGTGGCGCGTTTTCATCGAAGAACAGTTTCAGATTGTTGTCCGTTTCCTCCGCCGTTTGCCTGCTGCGGGGGAAGAGTTCCTTTTCATACGCAATCAGTGCAGCTTCGATATCGCAGGGGTGGGCAATGATCGATTCTGCGAGCAGTGCTCCGTCGTACATCGCAAGATTGGCACCTTCACCCGCAAACGGAGACATCAGGTGTGTCGGGTCGCCCAGTAGTGTAACGCCAGCTACACGGCTCCATTGAAGGTCGGCAGGGAGGGCGTGGATCGGGCGAAGTAGGGGGCGGGGTATCCGAGTCGGTGATGAATGCGGTCAGTGCGGGTGCCCAATCCTTGAACTCCGCAACGAGGGTGACGATGGCCTTGGCCGGATCGGAGAAATCCAGCCGAGCGAACCAGTCTTCAGGCCTGTTCAGTGCAATGTACGCTTGCAAAGTACCGTTCGCATGACGGTGGGCAAGGATTCCCTAGTTCGGTACAACCGCCATCAAGGTACCTTCACCGATCACTTCAGCACTGAGCGGGTGTCTACGATGAGCGTCGTACAGGAAGGTATCGACAAATGAGAGGCAGGTATACGCCGGTTTCAGATCGGTCAGCAGCGGACGAATCCTTGACCACTCACCGTCGGCGCCCACCAAAAGATCGGTTGTCACGCTTGCACCGTTGGCGAAGTTCAACTCATGCCGACCCTCTCCCAGCGAAGACACCGAGACGACTTTGTGTGCCCAGCGGATGGTATCGGCAGGCAGCGACTCGAGCAGAATTCTGCGCAGTTCACCACGCTCCACCTCGGGACGACCGCCGTTCTGCGGGGTGGGCCAATCCAGCAGGACATTACCGTGCCGGTCGCACACTCGTTTCGCGTCCGCGCCGTCGATGACAATGTCCAGGAACCGTTCAAAAAGGCCAGCCGCCTTGAGTGCAAGTTGTCCGTTGTATTCGTGAATGTCGAGCAAGCCACCTTGTGTCCGCGCATTGGCTGAAGACTCCGCTTCGTAAACCGTCGCGGCGATGCCATGGAGGTGCAGGACTCGAGCGACGGTCAAACCACCGAGCCCTGCGTCGACGATCGCAATGGGAGTATTCATTGTTGACCTTTATGATTTGAGGTGATGTTGAGTATCCAACAATCACGGATCGATGAGCCACTGCTGTCAACACGCACAAGAGTATTGAACCAACTGCACGAATGGAATGGATCCTGCCAAGCCGATGGCGGCGAGGCAGGCGATTCGATAGATCGTGTAGGGCGGGAGTGGGAAGGTGGCACTGCTCTGCTTGGCCTGACAGTCCGCGTAAGGGTGAGACTAAATGCTCAAGCCAACGTCGCGTTATCAATCACAAACCGATACTTCACGTCGCCCTTGAGCATCCGCTCATAAGACTCATTGATCTGATCCGCGCGAATCAGTTCGATGTCCGAAACAATGCCGTGTTCGGCGCAGAAATCCAGCATCTCCTGGGTCTCTGGAATGCCGCCGATCATCGAGCCTGCGATGGTTCGGCGTTTCATGATCAGGTTGAACACGTTTGGCGATGGGTGCGGCGAGGCGGGTGCGCCCACGAGAGTCAGTGCGCCGTCGCGTTTGAGCAGCACCAGGAACGCATCGAGATCGTGAGGGGCGGCGACGGTGTTGAGGATGAAGTCGAAGCTCTTGGTGTGCGCGGCCATTTCTTCCGGATTGCGCGATACCACGACCTCATCGGCGCCCAGGGCTTTCGCCGCTTCGCGCTTGGATTCCGACGTGGTGAACGCCACCACGTGCGCACCCATCGCATGAGCCAGTTTGATGCCCATGTGACCCAGGCCACCGATACCGACCACGCCGATTTTCTTGCCCGGCCCGGCGTTCCACTGACGCAGTGGCGAGTAAGTGGTGATGCCCGCACACAGCAGCGGCGCGACGGCGGCCAGTTGTGCTTCGGGGTGGCGGATGCGCAGCACGTAGCGCTCATGCACCACGATATTTTGCGAGTAGCCGCCGAGGGTCCAGCCGGGGGCGTCCGGAGTCGGAAAGTTGTAGGTGCCGATCATGCCGTCGCAGTAGTTTTCCAGGCCGGTTTCGCAGTCTTCACAGTGTTTGCAGCTGTCGACGATGCAACCGACGCCGACCAGATCGCCGACCTTGTATTCGGATACATGGGCACCGACCGCCGATACGCGGCCGACGATTTCGTGTCCCGGGACGCACGGGAACTGGGTGCCGGCCCACTCGGAGCGCACCTGATGCAGGTCGGAGTGGCAGATGCCGCAGAAGGCGATGTCGATCTGGACGTCATGGGCCGCAGCGGCGCGGCGATTGATCTGGATAGGCTCAAGGGGTTTGTCGCCCGCGTGGGCACCGTAGGCTTGTACAAGCATGGGAGCGTCCTCGATGGATCTGTCGGACTGTCATCTTCCCGCTCTGCGCCAACGGTTTGTTAGTGCATTTCTATCGAATGCTTGCCTGATCCTGTGTGTCAGCGCCGCGCTGAAAGCTGCTGCGGGGCCAGAAACGCATCGTGGAAGTAATTGCGCAAGGCCTGCATCGCGGGGCTGAATTCGCGCTCTCGGTGCCAGGCCAGGCCGACACTCATCGGGGTCACCTTGTCGGTGATGGTCAGGGTCTCGATGCGCTTGCCTTCCAGCGACCAGGGGCGGTGCACCAGGTCCGAGAGAATCGCCACGCCGCTGCCATTGGCGACCATGCTGCGCACGGCCTCTACAGAACTGGTACGCACCCGCACGTTGGGTTGTTGGCGGGCGTTTTCCCAATAGCGCATGGCACTTTGTTCAGCTTCATCCACGGTCAGCAGAATGTAGGGTTCCAGCGCGACATCCGCGAGGCTGACGGCCGACCGCTCACAGAGTGGATGGTGGCTGGGCAGCCACAGACGGCGTTCGGAGTTGAACAGGGTTTCCGAAACGATGTCGGGGTGCGTGAGGTTCGCGGTAAGCACCACCGCCATATCGAATTTTCCTTCCAGCAATCCCTGTTCGATGGCCTGCCGTTCCTGCTCGTGGACTTCGATGGCAACGTCCGGGTGCCAATGTTCCAGCCGTTGCAGATGATGCGGCAGAAAATAGCCGATCACCGTGTAGCTCGCGGCAAGGCGAATCAGGCCACTGGCGCGTATGTCGGGTAGCGGGCTGTTCAGCGCGTCGTCGACGCTGCGCAAAATCACATAGGCGCGGTTCAGAAAGTGTCGACCGGCATCCGTCAGACTCATGCCTTGTGCCGAGCGCTGGAACAGCAACGTGCCGAGCAAACCTTCCAGTTCCTTGATCGCCGTGGTCACCGCCGACTGGGAGATATTCAAATGGATCGCTGCCTGAGATATCTGCCCGATCTCCGCGGTGGCAACGAAGTAGCGAATCTGACGCAAGGTCAACGACATGGATGTTCCTGCTTTTCAGGTATCTGTTTTTCAGAAGATACGCTATCTGTTAATAGATCTTCCCAAGGGGTTGGCGGGAATTTAACGTGGCCTGCATGAAGTCACAAGGGTCAGGAGCAAGGGTTATGCAGGCAGTAGATTTCAACTCGGACATGGGCGAAGGCTTCGGCCCGTGGACCATCGGCGATGGTGTCGACGACGAACTGATGGTGTTCATCAGTTCCGCCAACATCGCCACCGGTTTCCATGCCGGCGACCCCGGCACCATGCGTCGCACCGTCGAGCAGGCCAAGCGCCTGAACGTCGCCATCGGTGCCCACCCGGGGTTCCGGGATCTGGTGGGGTTCGGTCGCCGGCACATCAATGCACCGGCCCAGGAACTGGTCGACGACATCCTTTATCAACTGGGCGCACTGCGTGAACTGGCAC
This sequence comes from Pseudomonas fluorescens, assembly GCF_012974785.1. Classification (GTDB taxonomy): domain Bacteria; phylum Pseudomonadota; class Gammaproteobacteria; order Pseudomonadales; family Pseudomonadaceae; genus Aquipseudomonas; species Aquipseudomonas fluorescens_BT. The sequence continues at coordinate 2,613,089 of NZ_CP027561.1, forward strand.
GGGTGCAGGGCGTCGCGCTGCAACACATCAAGCCTCACGGCGCGCTCTACATGCATCTGGCCCGGGATGAAGAAGCAGCGCGTCTGCTGGTGGAAAACCTGCAACGCCTGGAACCCGAACTGTTGCTGTATTGCATGCCGGATTCGGTTATCTGGCGTGTCGCCAAAGAGCTCGGCCAACCGGTCGTTCGCGAATTCTATGCAGACCGCGAATACGACTTGAGTGGCTCCATCGTCTTCACCCGCAATGTTCGCGCATACGATCCTGGATTCGTTGCCACCCGTGTGCTGCGCGCTTGCCAGGAGGGCGTGGTGCGTACCGTCGAGGGTGAGGATCTGGCGATCGAGTTCGATTCCATCTGTCTGCACAGCGATACGCCGGGCGCTTTGGCGCTGGTCGAGGCCACCCGTGGTGCGCTCGATGCCGCCGGGATCGAGGTGCGTCGACCTCGCTGAATCACTACGCGACACCCGGCCAACAGACGCCGGGGTTCAATCATTTTTTGCCTGCCTTTCTACAACTATTCCAAGAGGAACAGACATGGCTGAACACACTGTCATCACCCCATTACCCGGGACTTTCTACCGAAAGGCCACACCGGATTCGGCGAATTACGTCGAGGTCGGCGATTCTGTCAGCGCCGACACGGTGATCGGTCTGATCGAAGTCATGAAGCAGTTTTCCGAACTGACCGCCGGGATGGCGGGGCGCCTCAGTGCTTTTCAGGTTGAAGACGGTGATCCGGTGGAGCCGGGTCAGGTCGTCGCTACGCTTGATAGCGAGTGAGGGCGTGAACATGACTCAACCTATTCGTAAATTGCTGGTCGCCAACCGTGGCGAAATTGCCGTGCGGATTATCCGTGCGGCCAAGGCCCTGGGTATTCCAACCGTTGCCGCGTGCAGCGAGGCCGATATCGACTCTCAGGCCGCACGCCTGGCCGATGAAGTGCATCTTCTGGGGCCGGCCCGTGCCGATAAAAGCTATCTGAACATCGAGGCGTTGCTGGGTGCCCTGCGAGCGACGGGCGCCAATGCGGTTCACCCTGGATACGGTTTTCTGTCAGAGAACGCCGGGTTTGCCGAAGCCGTGGTTGCCAGCGGCGCGATTTTCGTCGGGCCGGCCCCGGACACCATCCGGCGCATGGGGGACAAGGCCGAGGCGCGGCGTACTGCCCAGGCGGCAGGTGTTCCCGTGGTGCCGGGTTCGCCAGGCGAGCTGTTTGATGTCGAGTCGGCGCTTCGGGCGGCGGAATCGGTCGGTTACCCGTTGCTGATCAAAGCCTCGGCCGGCGGTGGTGGGCGGGGTATTCGTCTGGCAGAAAATGCCGCGCAATTGAGTGAAGAGTTTCCCCGTTCGCAGCGCGAGGCTCAGGCCGCTTTCGGTAATGGTGCGGTGTATCTGGAGCGTTTTATCGGCAAGGCCCGGCACATCGAAGTACAGGTTCTGGGCGACGGGAAAAACGCCGTGCACTTGTTCGAGCGCGAGTGTTCGCTACAGCGTCGGCGTCAGAAAATCTTTGAAGAAGCACCATCACCGGTACTCGACGCGCAGCAGCGGGAGGCACTCTGCGCCAGCGCCGTACGTTTGACCGAATCCCTCGGCTACAAGGGAGCGGGCACGCTGGAGTACCTGTATGACGATGTCTGCGGCGAGTTCTTTTTTATCGAGATGAACACCCGAATCCAGGTGGAACACCCGGTCACCGAACTGGTCACCGGTATCGATCTGGTACAGGCGATGCTGCGAATTGCCGGTGGTGAACCACTGGGCCTGAAGCAGAGTGACATCCGTCTGAATGGCGCAGCCCTGCAAATGCGCTTGAATGCCGAAGACCCGGACCGGGATTTTTTCCCAAGCCCCGGTCTGGTCGAATCGTTGGTCTGGCCGCAAGGCGAAGGCGTTCGTGTGGACTCGCACCTGTATGAAGGTTATCGGGTGCCACCGTACTATGACTCGCTGTTGGCCAAGCTCATTGTGCATGGGCCGGATCGCTCCACAGCCCTTGCGCGTGCCCGGACAGCGGTGGCGCAAACCTTGCTGACCGGCATGGCCAGCACCTTGTCGCTGCACGCTGAACTGCTGCAACAACCGTGGTTGCAAACTGCCGACTTTCATACCGGGACGCTGGAGAACTGGCTGTCCGCACGCCGCAGCGGAGGTGAAGCATGACTCGTCCGATCCGCTACAGCTTTGGTGCCGATGAGCATCTGTTTGCCGAAGTCAGTGAAAGCATGTCCCTCGAGGCATTTTTCAAGGGCATGGCGGTCACCCGCGCCGTGGAGCGGCTGAAACTCGATGGCGTACTCGATGTGTGTCTGGCCAACGCATCCTTCCAGATCCGCTTCGACCCGGATCGAATTGCGCCGCAGGCCTTGCTCGAAGCGGTGCAGGGCGCCGAGGCTGACGCCGTTGCCGAACGCACATTGCAGACCCGGATCATTGAGATTCCGGTGCTGTACAACGATCCCTGGACCCACGAAACGCTGATGCGTTTTCGCGACCGGCACCAGGACCCGGGCGCCACGGATCTGGAATACGCCGCGCGCATCAATGGCCTGGCGGATGTCGATGCGTTCATTGCAGCTCATAGCGCAGCGCCATGGTTTGTCTCGATGGTGGGGTTCGTCGCCGGTTTGCCCTTCATGTTCCAGATGGTCGAACGCGAACGTCAGTTGCAGGTACCCAAGTATCTGCGTCCACGTACCGACACGCCGAAATTGACACTGGGTCACGGTGGCTGCTTCGGGTGCATCTACTCGGTGCGTGGCGCCGGGGGCTATCAGATGTTCGGTGTCACACCGGCTCCCATCTACGACCCGCAGCAATCGCTGGCGTACCTGAAGGACCATATGGTGTTTTTCCGTCCGGGTGACATCGTGCAGTTCAAGCCAATGGATCGTGCAGCGTATGACCAGGCCGTTGCAGACGTGGAGGCCGGGCATTTCGATTTACGGATCCGGCCGGTGGAGTTTTCACTGGATGCGTTTCTCGCCGATCCGGTCGGCTATCCCGTGTCGCTGCAGGAGGTGTTGGCATGATCAAGGTACTCAAACCCGGTCTCGCCACGTCGGTTCAGGATCTGGGCCGCGAAGGTTACTACCACCTCGGCATCCCGCCGTCCGGCGCGCTCGATCAATATGCGCTGAGAGCGGCCAATCATCTGGTCGGCAACGCGGCGGATTGCGCCGCGCTGGAGTGTACGTTGCTGGGCCCTGAGCTGGCGTTTCAGCAAGACGCACTGGTCGCGGTGTGCGGCGCGCACATGGCGCCTCGACTCGATGGTGTGGAAATGCATCACGCCACCGCGTTCGCGGTGAAGGCCGGCCAGGTTCTGCGTTTCGATTTTCCCAAGGCGGGTGCGCGGGCTTATCTGGCGGTGGCAGGCGGAATCGACGTGCCGCTTGTGTTGGGCAGTCGATCGACTTATGCGCTCGGGGCGTTGGGCGGGTTTGCCGGACGACGCTTGATCGCCGGAGACGAATTGCCGGTGGGTAAAGCCAGCGGCAAGGGGCGTGCCGGGGCCAGTCTGCCCATGGCGCTGCGCCAGTCACTGGGCGGGGAGATCACTCTGCGCGTGGTGCCGGGGCTTTATTACGATCGCCTGACCGACGCGGCAGCGAAGAGCTTTTTCGCCGAGCCGTGGACAGTCGGATCAGAAGCGGACCGCATTGGCTATCGCTTCAAGGGCGGCAGCGCGCTGGACTTCCAGCCGCGAGAGCAACCATTTGGTGCAGGCTCCGATCCGTCGAACATCGTTGACAGCTGCTACCCGATCGGCTCGATTCAGGTACCCGCCGGCCTCGAGCCCATCGTGCTGCATCGCGATGCCGTATCGGGTGGTGGTTACGCCATGATCGGCACCGTCATCAGTGCCGATCTGGATCTGATCGGCCAGATGCAGCCCAACCAGAAGGCTCGCTTTGTAGCGGTCAGCCTCGACGAGGCCCTGGACGCACGGCGCTCCTACAAGAAAAAACTCAGCTGCCTGAGCAAGCTTTTCCCTTCCTGACTCTGCCCGCCGCACCGCGCGGGCTCTGCCATACGCAGGCCAACGCCGCGCTTCGGTGCGGTGAAGGCTGCCCGCGTTTCAACCTTTGACTGGTTCTGGAGTACACGCATATGGCTGCTTTATCGCAATCGAGTCAAACCGGGCAAGATCCGGCCCATCATCCCGTTTCCGCCGAGGCCCGCATGGGCCGACTGTCTCTGACCATGGCCTGGTGGGCCGTATGCAGCGCCATGTTCTACATCGTGGTCGGTGCTTCGTTGGCCTTGTCTTTCGGTGCACGCAATGCGCTGATCGGGATGGTGCTGTCGGTGATCAGTTATGGGCTGGTCAACAGTGTTCTCAGCCGTTTCGCCATGCGCAGCGGATGGTCGGTCGCGTTGTTTTCAAGCGTGTTGTTTGGCCGGACCGGAGCATGCCTGGCCACGCTGATTTTCTTTTCGACGGCGATTTACTACGCCGTGTTCGAAGGATCGGTGATCGCCGTGGCGCTCAATCACTTGTACCCGGAACTGGTCTATCCACTGGCTGCCCTGCTGGTGGTGCTGTACAGCGTGCCGATGATTCTGGGTAGCGTGCAGCACTGGCTGGACAAGCTCAACGGCGTGTTGTTGCCGGTGTACCTGGGCGGTTTGCTGGTGGCGGTCGGGCTGTCGATCAGCCGATATGATTACCAGCCGCAATGGCTCGATTTCGGTCCGGCAACACCTGCGACCTTCGGCTGGTGGGATTGCTTTGTTGCCTACATGGGCGTCTGGATCCTGATGCTGTTCACCTTCGACTACGCCCGTTTCGGCAAGCCGCAGGACGCTCAGTATCATGGGCGCTGGAACTTCGGCATGCCGTTCTATGCCGTGACTTTTCTGCTCAACGGCGCGGCAGGCATCTATCTGGTCAGCAGTATTCCCCATGAAGGTGCGCTGAACGAAGTCTCTGTGGTGATGGCAATTCTGCAGTTGATGGGGCTGTGGGGCCTGCTGTTCGTCTGGGCCACGCAAACCCGGATCAACACCGCCAACTACTATCTGGCGACCCTCAACATGCAGGCATTCTTCGGCCGTTTCGGCGTACGCGGTTCTTATCTGCTGTGGGCATTGGTGGTCGGGGTGATCGTGTACGGCTTGATGCTCGCTGACGTGTTTTCCTACTTGCTCAAGGCATTGGCGTATCAGGGCATTTTTGTGGTCGCCTGGGTCGGTGTGGCATTGGCGCAGATTGTCTATGGCAGCAATGACGCAGGTGCACTTGAACGCAGCCCGGCGTTCAATCCGGTCGGTCTGATGGCATGGTTCGCTGCCACGGCGCTGGGGTTGTTGCTGATGTGGACGGGCGGTGTTCCCGGCAGTTTTTCTGCGCCGGCGACGGTGGTGCTCGCGTTCGGCTTGCAGGCGGGGCTGGCTTATCGGCATCGGTGGGTAGGGCAGAGGGCAAGTTAAGAGGATCGGCGCTGGCCCGCACGACTGCGGGCCAGCGTCGCTAGTCCATATTTATGTGATTCTGATATCAGCGCTATCCAATTAGTGCCATTTATCAATCAATCGTAGAAGGGTAGCTTGCATCTCCATACCGAATTGACGGGAAGGAGAACGCAAATGGCGCGAACTGGCCGCGATGATCGGATTGCCAGGCGCCGAGGTAGAGGCAGCCGATGACCGGCCGAGTCCGTTCACCCTGACCTGCGGCGGTGCGATTACCCGTAATGAGCCGGGCAAGGTCAACATCACCATCACATCAGACGCGGCCTATCAGGGCGCGATTCGAAGGAAGCCATCCCCATGAACAAAACCTTGTTGGGCCTCGCCATGTGCGCGGCCACCCCTTTTGCCAGCGCTGCCGAAGTCGCGGGCGGCGGCAGTGAGCCCTCGAGCACCCAGCAGATCCGTCGTGCGGGGTCCCAGGCTTCATTCGTGGGGCCAGAGGACTATTTCTCCGGGCGGGTGCGGGTCGATCCGCTGTTCAATGATACGGGCGAAATCAACGCGTCCGGCGCTTACGTGACCTTCGAGTCGGGCGCCCGCTCGGCCTGGCACACCCATCCTGCCGGACAGCGGCTGGTAGTGATTTCCGGTGTCGGGCAAACCCAGGAATGGGGCAAGCCTGTGCAGGAGATTCACCCCGGCGATGTGATCGTCTGCCCGCCGGGCGTCAAGCATTGGCACGGCGCCGCACCGAACAGCACCATGACCCATCTGGCGGTGACCGGTTCGGTGAACGGCAAGAATGTGGAGTGGCTGGAGAAAGTCGCCGAAGACCGGCCGCTGCCGCCGACAGCACCGGCAGAAGCAGCCGCCGTCTCAGAAGTGTTGTCCGCGAGGCAGCAGGCGATTGTGCCGATTGGCGCGGCCATGGCCAGCAGCAACATGCCGCGTCTCAACAGCGCTTTGAACGAAGGGCTGGATGCCGGGCTGACCGTCAGCGAGGCAAAGGAAATCCTGGTGCAACTTTATGCCTACGCCGGTTTTCCACGCAGCCTCAATGCGCTCGGCGAGTTGATGAATGTGGTCGAGGCGCGCAAGCAACGGGGCATTCACGATGAGCCCGGGCGCGAACCGGGTCACGCGGTTGTCACGGGCGACGCCTTGCTGGCTGTGGGCAAGGCCAATCAGACCCGTATCGCCGGGGCGCCGGTTCAGGGGCCGTTGTTCGACTTCGCACCGGTCATCAACCAGTTCCTGCAGACGCACCTGTTCGGCGATATTTTCGAACGCGACAACTTGGACTGGCAAAGCCGCGAACTGGCCACGGTTTCAGCCCTGGCCGCTACGCCCGGCGCCGAATCGCAGCTGCGTTCGCATGTCGCGGCCAGCCTGCGGGTGGGCTTGAGCGCAGCACAATTGCGTCAGTTGACGCAGGTGTTGACCCGGCACGGAGAAGTCGAAGCGGCGGCGCGCGCCAGCGAAGCACTGGAAAAACACCTGGCCCAGCCTTGAGCAGCGTCAGCCGCCATAGCGCAACGCATCGCGCAGCAAAGTGAAGGCGGGTGAATTCTGGCGCCGACTGGGGTAGTAGAGGTGATAGCCGGAAAACGGCTCGCACCAGTCGGCGAGCACACGGATCAACCGGCCCTGCGCGACATGCTCCTGCACCAGGTCTTCCGGCATGTAGGCCAGCCCCAGCCCCTGGAGCACGGACTGCAGGCGCATGGCAATGGTGTTGAACACCAGTTGCCCTTCGACTCGCACATTCAGGGCTTGCCCGTCCTTCTCGAACTCCCACAGCAGCAGGCTGCCGTGGGTCGGCATGCGCAGGGTGATGCAGTTGTGTTCCATAAGGTCGGGAGGAATCAGCGGTTTGCGGTGGCGGGCGAAGTAGGCCGGGGAGCCGACGACCGCCATGCGCATGTCCGGTCCGATGCGCATCGCGATCATGTCCTTGGCCACCTGTTCGCCCAGCCGCACACCGGCGTCAAAGCCTTCGGCGACGATATCGGTCAGGCCGTAGTCGACGATGATCTCGACATTCAGGTCGGGGTTGTCGGGCAACAACTGTGCGAGGACGGGTTGCAGAATCGTGATCGCTGAATGTTCGCCAGCGGTAATGCGCAACTTGCCGGCCGGCTTGTCGCGAAACTCGCTGAGCAAAGCCAACTCGTGATCGATCTCCTCGAACCGGGGCGCGATCACGCGCAACAGATGCTCTCCGGCCTGGGTCGGGGAAACACTGCGGGTGGTGCGTGCGAGCAAACGCACGCCCAGACGCTCCTCCAGTTGACGCATCGCCCGGCTCAGGGCCGGTTGCGACATGCCCAGTTTCGCCGCCGCACGGGTGAAGCTGCGCTCTTGCGCTACCGCCGAAAAGATCGCGAGCAGGTCGTAGCTTTCAACGGACATTGATGCGCCCCTGTTATGAACTGCTGGCGATTATGCCATCAGCCATAACAATCAGCCGACCATAAAAGCATGCGGGTTTGTCTGGGGCGGATCGATTTTTTACGCATTCTTTACGGTGGAGGATTTTGTTCGCATCGATACTGGCCGCGTTTTTTTGACCGCACCTGAGCCTTGTATTTCTGAAGGCCCCGGTCAGCGTATTGCCCAAGGATGGCATGCCACTACTTCCCGCCGTTCGAGAGCCGCGACCCTTGAGTAAAAACAACGAAAATTCCCCGTCAAAATCCTCAGGCGCAGCCATGCTGGTTGCGGCTGTCGGTGTGGTTTACGGGGATATCGGCACCAGCCCCCTCTACACCCTCAAAGAAGTCTTTTCCGGCCACTACGGCGTGCAGCTCAACCACGACGGTGTGCTAGGCATTCTGTCGTTGATTTTCTGGTCGCTGATCTGGGTGGTCTCAATCAAGTACGTGCTCTTCATCCTGCGGGCGAACAACCAGGGTGAGGGCGGCATCATGGCGTTGACGGCATTGGCCCGTCGTGCGTCGGCACCTTATCCGCACCTGAGCAAAGTGCTGGTGTTGCTCGGTCTGTTCGGTGCGGCGCTGTTCTACGGCGACAGCATGATTACCCCCGCAATCTCGGTGCTCTCGGCGGTAGAAGGGCTGGAGCTGGCGTTCGACGGCATCGAGCACTGGGTAGTGCCGCTGTCGGTGGTGGTGCTGGTGGCTCTGTTTCTGATCCAGAAACACGGCACGGCGCGGATCGGCATTCTGTTCGGCCCGGTCATGGTGTTGTGGTTCGTGGTGTTGGGCGCGCTCGGGGTCTACGGTATTGTGCAGCGCCCCGAGGTGTTGCAGGCCCTGAACCCGATCTGGGCGGTGCGCTTCTTTACGGCCCATCCGGGCATGGGCGTGGCGATTCTCGGCGCGGTCGTCCTTTCGCTGACCGGTGCGGAAGCGTTGTACGCCGACATGGGCCACTTCGGTCGCAAACCGATTGCCCGTGCCTGGTTCATGCTGGTCCTGCCCGGTCTGGTCCTGAATTATTTTGGCCAGGGTGCGTTGATCCTCGGCAACCCGGAAGCGGTACGCAACCCGTTCTATCTGCTGGCCCCGGAATGGGCGCTGCTGCCGATGGTGGCGCTGTCGACGCTGGCGACGATCATTGCTTCGCAAGCAGTGATTTCCGGTGCGTTCTCCCTGACGCGCCAGGCCATCCAGCTGGGCTACGTCCCGCGCATGTTCATCCAGCACACCTCAAGCCAGGAGCAGGGCCAGATCTACATCGGCACGGTCAACTGGGCGTTGATGGTCGGTGTGGTGCTGCTGGTGATCGGTTTCGAATCCTCCAGCGCCCTGGCTGCCGCGTATGGCGTGGCGGTGACGGGCACCATGTTGATCACTACGCTGCTGTCCGCCGCCGTGGTGTTGTTGCTGTGGAAGACGCCGCGCTGGCTGGCGATCCCGATGCTGTCCGGTTTTCTGTTGGTGGACAGCCTGTACTTCGCGGCCAACGCACCGAAGATCCTGCAGGGCGGTGCGTTCCCGGTGATCGCCGGCATCGGCTTGTTCATCCTGATGACCACCTGGAAGCGCGGACGCAAGATCATCGTCGAGCGGCTGGATGAAACCGCGTTGCCGCTGCCGCTGTTCATCAGCAGCATCCGTGCGCAACCACCTCATCGGGTGCAGGGCACGGCGGTGTTCCTGACGGCGCGGGCCGACGCGGTTCCCCACGCGCTGCTGCACAACCTGTTGCATAACCAGGTACTGCATGAGCAGGTCGTGCTGCTGACCGTGGTATCCGAAGACAGCCCGCGAGTGCCGGTGGACCGTCGCTTCGAAGTCGAGTCCTATGGCGACGGCTTCTTCCGGGTGAACCTGCATTTCGGTTTTACCGAGGAACCGGATGTGCCAATGGCGCTGAGCCTCTGTCACTTGGCCGAACTGGATTTCAGCCCGATGCGCACCACGTACTTCCTGAGTCGTGAAACGGTCATCCCGACCAAACGCATCGGCATGGCCAAGTGGCGCGAGTACCTGTTCGCATTCCTGCTCAAAAATGCCAACAGCAACCTGAAGTACTTCAAGTTGCCGCTGAACAGGGTGATCGAGCTGGGGACGCAGGTCGAAATGTAAGGACGGGGTGCGGCTCAGGGTTGCTCGATGCTCACGGTGACACACAGACCGCTGCGCCCGATGACGTCGGTAAACCCCAGATCAACCTTGAGCCCCGTGCGATCGGCAATCGCCTTGACGATGGACAGACCCAGCCCCGAGCCCGACTCATCGGTGCCCAGGCTGCGGTAGAACGGGTCGAAGACGCGCGCCTGTTCTTCCACGGTAATCCCGGGGCGGTGTCGCTGACTTGCAGGACGATCGCTGCTTGTACCCGCTTGACCGAGAGGTCGATGCGTCCGCCGGGTGGGGTGTAGCGGATGGCGTTGTCCACCAGATTGCGGATCAGGATCAGCAGGTCGGTTTCGTTGATGCTGACCTGCACGTCCTCGCTGCTCTCGACGCCGATATCGATATTCTTGCGGTCCGCCAGCGGCAGCAGGTCTTCCAGAATCCGTCGGTAAATGTGCAGGACTGAAACGCTGGTTGGCGCCGCACTGAAATTTGACTGCGCGGCAGCCAGGCTCAGTAATTGATCGATCAGGTTTCGACTGCGCTCTATGCCTCGGGATAGCGGCAGCAGGCGTTCGCGGGCGGCGGCCGGCATTTCCGTGGCGGCCAGTCGTTCGGCCTGCAGGGACAGGGCGGTCATGGGCGAGCGCAGCTCATGGGCGGCATCGGCGACGAAACGCCGCTGGTTGTCCACGGACTGTGCAACCCGGCCGAGCAGGCGGTTGCTGGCCACCACAAACGGCCGGATCTCGCTCGGCACATGGCTTTCGTCGATCGGGTGCAGGGCTTGTTCGTCACGCTGGTCGATGTCGGCCGAGAGCGTGGCAATCGGGCGGAACATCTTGCGCACCAGATCGCCAACCACCAGCAACAGCACCGGAAACAGAATCAGAAACGGCAACAGGCTGTGCCAGGCGCTTTCGCGGGCCTCCTTGTCGCGCACACCGGTTTCGGGTGCAGGGCTTGTTCGTCACGCTGGTCGATGTCGGCCGAGAGCGTGGCAATCGGGCGGAACATCTTGCGCACCAGATCGCCAACCACCAGCAACAGCACCGGAAACAGAATCAGAAACGGCAACAGGCTGTGCCAGGCGCTTTCGCGGGCCTCCTTGTCGCGCACACCGGTTTCCTGGGCGACGACGATGCGCTCGCCGCAGCGCGGCCATGCCGAGGCTGGTCGGGCCCGCGCCGAAACCGGCGTCCACGGCCAGAAAGTCGGCACCGGTTTCACCCACGGTCGTGGACAGGATCTTGATCACCCAGAAGGACAGCGTCACTTCCGGCACTTTGTTGAGCCAGTCGGCTATGGCGGGCTTCATGGGTGGATAGCCTCTCCTGAGCAGCGCTGAATGTGCGCAGGAGAGTAGGTATCCAGCTGAACCTGAGGGGCAGGCGATTGTTAGCACAGCGGCACGTAAATATCCGTTTGCCACTGCTCCTTCGGGGTCTCGGGACTGATGCTCAAGTACTCGAAAAACAGCGGGTGATCGCGCAGTTCTTCGCCGCTGGCGGGCAGCCAGTCGCGGTAGACCGGGTAGATGGTTTCACCAATGTGATCGGTGGAGCCTGTGTGACGCACCACGGCGCAGCGGCCGGCAGGAATGCCCAGCTCGCGGACGTTGAAGTCATTCGGCGCCACCGCTTCACGGATTTCGCCGCAGATCGCGAAATGAAAATCCTCCGGCGGCGTCGTGTCGGGATTGCCGTAAGGAATCCCGAAGGTGCGGCTTGATGCCACCGGCGACTGCCCGCTCTGTTGGCGCCACTGGATGAAGCGTTGCACGCTTTGATTGACAAGGCCTGGTGGCCCTCGGTGATCGAGTGCAGCGACCTGGATTCCGGGGAAGTCGACGATTCGTACCTGCATGGCAATGCTCCTTGAAAAGTGAGGTATGGCGAAGACCGTGTGCCAGACGCTCCAGTCCGGAGCCTTGCGAAATGCCCCCGGCGAGGTGCCGAAGGCTCGCTTGAATGCCCTTGAAAACGCTTCGGGACTTTCGAACCCGGCGTCGAGCGTAGCTTCCATCACCGAATGGTCGGGCAGGGTGCTCAAGCGGTGCGCGGCACGGCGCAGGCGCATCAGCTGCACATAGCGCGAGACGGGTACGCCGACGTATGCCGTGAACTGCCGGTGAAAGTGGAACTCGGAGAAGTTCGCCACCTGGCTCAGCGCTTTCACCGACAGGTCCCCTTCTAGGTTGGCGTCGATGTAGGCGAGTACGACGGTGAAGCGCTTTGCGTAGGCAGTTTGCGTCGGTGCGTCTGGCACGGCGTGAAGCTCCTGGAGTAACGGTCGGTCCCTAGAATCGTCGAAAGCGGCGTACAGATACCTAGCCGGACTTGCTCAGGGATAGACCTCTTCAGGCATTACATCCGATCGACCCTGCACGAATCAATCGCGCGCCTGGGCGACGATTGCAAAGTTGCCGGGGGCTTTCTCCAGTAATCCAAGGAATCTCACCAGATCCACCGTGCTGCCATCGACTTTCAAGTCTTTTGAGGTGAGGGCATCCTTGAACCCCGCCGTGCCGCCCAGCAGTTGCACGAACAGGTCTTTGGTGACAGTCAGCGTTGCGTTGGCATTTGTTGCTGACGGGCCTTTTCGGTAGTGCAGTACGGCGTTCTCGATCCACAGCACAAAGGACTCGCGGGTGTCGGTCAGCACCAGATTGAAGGTCCAGTTCTTGCCGTCGGCGGCCGGGCCGTCGAGACTCGCGGCCATGGCTTCGAGGAAGCGTTCGGTCGGCGTCTGTTTCATCAGCTCGATCAGATCCGAACGCCTCACGCCTTTGGCCGGCGGGCCGTTGCGCAGTTCCTGGGCGGCGGTCAGGTAGCTGTTGCGCCATGTCGCGGATTCAGACTGGTAGCCCAGCTGTTCATAGGTCTGGGCCAGCAGTGCCTTGGCGGCCTTGTCATCGGGTTTATCGAGGACCGCTTGATCCAACAGCTCGGCGACCCAGCGGTATTCGCCTTTGTCATAGGCCACGCGCGCGGCTTCGACCACTTTGGCGTTGCCGCCCATCAGTTCGACGTAGCGCCTGGCGGACTCTTTGGGCACCAGCGGATTCAAGTGCGCCGGGTTGCCATCGTAAGCGCCCAGGTACATCTGATAGATCGCTTTGACGTTGTGTCGTACATCGCCGTAATAACCACGGGTGCCGAAGTACGACGCCAGTGAGTCGGGCAACTGGATTTTGTCGGCGATCTCGTTGGGCGTGTAGCCGGCATTCATCAGTCGCACGGTCTGGTCGTGCATGTATTTGTAGACGTCGCGGTGCTTGGTGATGAATTCGCGGATGCGCTCATTGCCCCAGATTGGCCAGTTGTGCTGGCCGAAATAGACCTCGGTGTCGCCCAGTTCATCGAGGGCGATCTGGGCGTAATCGGACCAGAGCAACGCGTCGCGCACCTTGGCGCCGCGGATCGGCAGCAGATTGTGCATGGTCTGCGCCAGCAGCTCGGCGCCGCCGTAGGCCTTGCGTTCGGGGATGGAAAAGGTCAGCTCGGCCGGAGCCTCAGCCCCCGGAATGTTGTGGAACACGAAGGTCACGCCGTCGATCATCAGCGTTTGCGTCGACTGATCGATGATCTGCGTGGGCGGCAGAATGCCGATGCTGCCGTAGGCGACGTTTTTGCCCAGTCCGGTATCCACCATGCCGGTTGCGCCCGGCGCCAGATTCTTGCCGAACTGATACATCGAACGACGTGACATCGCAGGTCCCGCCAACACGTTTTCGCTGGTGGCTTCCTCCATGAAACCGACAGGGGCTACCACGGGAATCTTGCGCTCGGCCACTTCCGCGACCGAGGTAATGCCCAGCACGCCGCCGAAGTGGTCGGCATGGTCGTGGGTGAAGATGATGGCGGTCACGGGTTTGTCGCCCAGTTGTGCGCGGGCGAATGCCAAGGCAGCGGCGGCAGTTTCTTTCGAGGTCAGCGGATCGACCACGATCCACCCGGTCTGGCCTTCGATCAGCGTCATGTTGGCGATGTCGAAGCCGCGCAACTGGTAGATGCCGTCGGTGACTTTGAACAGACCGATCTGGGCGTTGAGCATTGCGTGGCGCCACAGGCTCGGATTGACCGTGGCGGGGGCCTTGCCTTCGACGAATCTGAACGCATCGAAATCGATCAGCACCGAGCCGTCGGAACCGAGGATCTGTCCGCTCGGCCGGGCGATAAAACCGCGCTGGGCGTCGGCCATGTCGCGGGTGTCGTTGAGGTCCAGGCCCTTGATTGATGCTTCTATCACCGCAGCCGTGGCAGGCGTCGCTTCGCCGCTGGCAACGCTTGGCGGTTTGTCGCAGCCGGCGAGGGAAATCAGCGTCAGGGCGATCAGGGTGTGGAGGGTCGGTCTCATTCTTGTTGTTCTCCGATGGACGATTCATCAGAGAGTAGGGAGGCTGGCGCGATGTATCCAATGCATTGTTTATATCCAGACAATGCGTAGCTAGCATCGGCCAGATGGATCTTAAACGACTGACACATCTGCTGGCCCTTGCCGATGAACGCCATTTCGGCCGCGCCGCCGAACGTGTGCACCTCAGCCAGCCGGCCCTGAGCCGCAGTATTCAGGCGCTCGAAAGCGAGACCGGCCAACGCCTGTTCGATCGGGACGGCGGTGACGTGCGCCCGACGCCGGCAGGGGAGTTTCTGATCGAGCGGGCGCGACGGCTGCTGTTCGATGCACGTTCGCTGGAGCGTGATCTGGCGCTTTACGGCGATGGCCGGCTCGGCAACCTCGCGTTCGGCGTCGGGCCGTTTCCGGCGGCCATGTTGATGCATCAGGTCGTGCCGCGATTGCGCCGGGAATATCCGCAAGTCACTCTGCGGGTAGAGATCAACAACTGGCAGATACTCGAAGCACGGCTGCGAGATGAAGCGATCGAATTCTTCGTCGCGGACATTCGCAATTTCTCGGCCGACACCGATCTGCTGATCCGCTCACTGGGTCAGGCCTCGGCGGGTTTTTTCGTCCGGCCACAACATCCGCTGGCCGGCCATCGGGTGACGATGAGAGACCTGGAGACTTACGGCATCGCAACGACGCGCCTGCCGGCCGTGGTGAAGGAAGAGACTGCGCATACCCTGGGCATTTCCACGCGCCAGGCCTTGCCGCTTGCACTGGAGTGCGACGATGTGGCGTTGCTCAGGACGGTGGCCTGTTCGACCGATACCATCCTCGGCGTGATTCACGGCGCCGTGGCTGAAGACCTGCGCATCGGTAACCTGATCGAACTGCAGGTCGTGGACAGACCCGGGCTGCATTCCGAAATCGGCGTCGTCAGCCTGCCCAACAGAAGCCAGTCACCGACCGCCCGCTGTGTGATCGACGCCATTGTCACCGAGATGACGCAACGCAACGTCTCGACTTGATCGGCGCTCCGGTCGGCGGCCGAAACGCCAAAGCACAAGACTTCCCGCTCAAAAACCGGATAATGGCGGCCATTCTGTTCAGCTCGCTATTCTGGTAGTCCCCCATGGAAATCAAGGTCAACTTTCTCGACAACCTTCGACTTGAAGCCAAGTTCGACGACTTCACGGTGGTGGCCGACCAACCGATCCGCTACAAGGGCGATGGCTCGGCACCGGGTCCGTTCGACTACTTCCTGGCTTCGTCGGCGCTGTGTGCGGCGTACTTCGTGAAGCTGTATTGCGAAACCCGCAATATCCCGACCGATAACATCCGCCTGTCGCAGAACAATATTGTTGACCCGGAGAACCGCTACAACCAGATCTTCAAGATTCAGGTCGAGTTGCCGGCGGACATCTCCGACAAGGACCGCCAGGGCATCCTGCGTTCCATCGACCGCTGCACGGTAAAGAAAGTCGTGCAGGCCGGCCCCGAGTTCGTCATCGAAGAAGTCGAAAACCTCGACGCCGACGCCCAGGCATTGCTGATGCCGGGTGCGAACTCCAGCGCCAGCACCTACATTCCGGGCAAGGACCTGCCGCTGGAGCAGACCATCGCCAACATGTCGGGCATTCTCGCCGACCTCGGCATGAAGATCGAAATCGCTTCGTGGCGCAACATCGTGCCCAACGTGTGGTCGCTGCACATTCGCGACGCGCACTCGCCGATGTGCTTCACCAACGGCAAGGGCTCGACCAAGGAAGGTGCGTTGGCGTCGGCACTGGGCGAATTCATCGAGCGCCTGAACTGCAACTTCTTCTACAACGATCAGTTCTGGGGTCTGGACCTGGCCAATGCGCCGTTCGTGCACTACCCGGACGAGCGCTGGTTCAAGCCGGGCAGCAATGACGAGTTGCCGAGCGAAATCCTCGACCCGTACTGCCTGAAGATCTACAACCGCGACGGCGAGCTGCGCGGCTCGCACCTGATCGACACCAACTCGGGCAATGAACAGCGCGGCATCGTTTCGCTGCCGTTCGTTCGTCAATCGGATGGCGAGGTGGTGTACTTCCCGTCGAACCTGATCGAAAACCTGTACCTGAGCAACGGCATGAGCGCCGGCAACACCTTGGCCGAAGCCCAGGTGCAGTGCCTGTCGGAAATCTTCGAGCGTGCGGTGAAGCGCGAAATCATCGAAGGCGAATTCGCATTGCCGGACGTACCGCAGGAAGTGTTGGCGAAATACCCGGCCATCATGGCCGGTATTCAGGGCCTGGAAGCCCAGGGCTTCCCGGTGCTGGTGAAGGATGCGTCGCTGGGTGGGGAGTTCCCGGTGATGTGCGTCACGCTGATGAACCCGCGTACGGGCGGTGTGTTCGCTTCGTTCGGCGCGCACCCGAGCTTCGAAGTGGCGCTGGAGCGCAGCCTGACTGAACTGCTGCAGGGCCGCAGTTTCGAAGGTCTTAACGACCTGCCGCAGCCGACCTTTGAGGGGCAGGCGGTCACCGAACCGAACAACTTCGTCGAGCACTTCATCGACTCCAGCGGTGTGGTGTCGTGGCGCTTCTTCAGCGCCCAGGCGGAATACGAGTTCGTGGAGTGGGATTTCACCGGCCATGGTGAAAACTCCAATGTCGAAGAAGCCGAAACCCTGTTCGCCATCCTCAAGGGCATGGGCAAGGAAGTGTACATGGCGGTGTACGAGCATATCGGCGCCACCGCTTGCCGCATCCTGGTGCCGGATTACTCGGAAATCTACCCGGTGGACGACCTGATCTGGGATAACACCAACAAGGCGCTGTTCTTCCGTGAAGACATCCTGAACCTGCATCGCTTGAACGAAGACGAACTCCAGTCGCTGGTCGAGCGCCTGGTGGAAAGCGAACTGGACGATTACACCGATATCACCACGCTGATCGGCATCGAATTCGATGACAACACCGTGTGGGGGCAACTGACGATTCTGGAACTGAAGCTGCTGATCTGGCTCGCCTTGGGACAAATCGAGGAGGCTAAAGAAGCGGTGGAGATGTTCCTTCAGTACAACGACAACACCGTTGAACGTGGTCTGTTTTATCAGGCGGTCAACGGGGTGCTGGAGATGCAACTGGACGAAGACCTGGAGCTGGCGGATTACGAAGCCAACTTCCGCCGCATGTTCGGCAACGAACGGATGGACGCGGCGATCGGTTCCGTTGACGGCAGCGTGCGCTTCTACGGTTTGACGCCGACCAGCGTGAAACTGGAAGGCCTCGATCGCCATCTGCGACTGATCGACAGCTACAAGAAACTGCACGCGGCCCGGGCCAGCGTGAAGACTTCGTAGCGCTGACAGCGGCGACAAAAAAAAGCACCTTCGGGTGCTTTTTTGTTTTTAAGATGGGCGCCTGCCAGAAGGAGCTTTGCAATGGATCTGAAGTTCAGTCACGTCGATGTACTGGTCAACAACCTCGAAGAGGCCTGCGCCTACTATGCGCAGATCCTGAAAGCCAGAATCTCCAGAACCCTCGTCTGGGAGCGGGGTGGCCTGCATGTTCGCTACGCGGTTGCGTTGATCGGTCAGGAGCGCTTCATGCTGGTCCAGCCGTTGGCGGGCAACCTCAGGGAACTGCTGGACTCGTCGGGGGAGGGGATGATCTATCGCCACTGCTATTCGACACCGGACATCGAGAAGGCCTACGACGAACTGGTGGTCGCCGGCGTGCAGCCCGAAGACGAAAACGGCCAGCCACTGGAACGCGCCAACCT
Source organism: Pseudomonas fluorescens (assembly GCF_012974785.1). Taxonomy (GTDB): domain Bacteria; phylum Pseudomonadota; class Gammaproteobacteria; order Pseudomonadales; family Pseudomonadaceae; genus Aquipseudomonas; species Aquipseudomonas fluorescens_BT. The sequence continues at coordinate 2,631,158 of NZ_CP027561.1, forward strand.
GCAATCACCGTCTGGCACACGCATCATCTGGCTGCCCAAGCGCTTCGGGCATTTCTCCATCGAGATTCTCGAAGAGCAGGCGCTGGAGGCGTTCATCGCGTCTGCGTTTACGTGAGCTTTTTAATGGGGCCCCTTTGGGGGGCTTGGAATCGGCCAACACGCCCTCATAACAATGGCTACCTCCAACATCCCTGAGGGGAAGGACAGACCATGACCAGCCAGACCGAAACTGCCATCCTCGCCGGTGGCTGCTTCTGGGGCATGCAAGACTTGCTGCGACGCTACCCCGGGGTGCTGAAAACCCGTGTCGGTTATAGCGGTGGCGATGTACCGAATGCCACCTACCGCAACCATGGCAATCACGCTGAAGCCATCGAGATCGTTTTCGACCCGGCCGTGATCAGCTATCGGCAGATCCTCGAGTTCTTCTTCCAGATACACGACCCGACCACGCCCAACCGTCAGGGCAACGACCTGGGCCCCAGTTACCGTTCGGCGATCTATTACCTCAGCGAACAACAACGCGACATTGCCGAGGACACCGCCGCTGACGTCGACGCTTCGCGCCTTTGGCCAGGCCGGGTAGTCACCGAAATCGAACCGGCGGGGCCATTCTGGGAAGCGGAGCCGGAACACCAGGATTACCTGGAGCGCATTCCGAATGGTTACACCTGTCACTTCATCCGTCCGAACTGGAAGCTGCCAAAGCGCGGCTGAGATGTAGCTGCGCCATTATGAGCCGACCGCTCGGCGTCGAGGAGCAGCTGGCCGGGGTGGCACACTTGAGCTCTCGCCAGTTCACCCGTGTGTTCACAGCAGAACCGGTCACTCTCCCGACAAGGCCATCGAGGGACTGCGTCTGGAGACGGCCCGCTTGAGGATCGAACAGAGCCGGCACTCACTGGATGTCATTGCCAGCGAGTCCGGCTTTCGTGACCGCCGACCTATGCGGGAAGCGTTCATTCGTGGTTTCGGCAGTCGTGACTGATCGGGCCGGGCGAGTTGACGTGGGTGGAGAGGCGGGCAGTGGGGTTCCTCATCCGGGCGTTGACCGAGGGCCATTTCGCTTCCCCTTTTTGTGCGTAACACCCTTCAGCTAAAAGCATTGACTGCGTACCGATGCGACGACAGGAACGCTGCGAAAACAATTTTCAGGAGAGGGTTGACCACCTGTTTTAATCCTGTATTATTCGCCTCCCGCTAGCGAGCAACTTGATGTCGCTGCTAGCGCAAGTGGTTGATTTGATTGAAGAAATTTTAAAGCTTCTGAAAATAATCACTTGACAGCAAATGAGGCTGCTGTAGAATGCGCGCCTCGGTTGAGACGAAAGCTCTTAACCAATCGCTCTTTAACAACTGAATCAAGCAATTCGTGTGGGTGCTTGTGGAGTCAGACTGGTAGTCAGCAAGATTATCAGCATCACAAGTTACTCCGCGAGAAATCAAAGATGTAACCAACGATTGCTGAGTCAAGTTTAGGGTTTCTTAAAAACCCAAAGATGTTTGAACTGAAGAGTTTGATCATGGCTCAGATTGAACGCTGGCGGCAGGCCTAACACATGCAAGTCGAGCGGATGAAGGGAGCTTGCTCCTGGATTCAGCGGCGGACGGGTGAGTAATGCCTAGGAATCTGCCTGGTAGTGGGGACAACGTTTCGAAAGGAACGCTAATACCGCATACGTCCTACGGGAGAAAGCAGGGGACCTTCGGGCCTTGCGCTATCAGATGAGCCTAGGTCGGATTAGCTAGTTGGTGAGGTAATGGCTCACCAAGGCGACGATCCGTAACTGGTCTGAGAGGATGATCAGTCACACTGGAACTGAGACACGGTCCAGACTCCTACGGGAGGCAGCAGTGGGGAATATTGGACAATGGGCGAAAGCCTGATCCAGCCATGCCGCGTGTGTGAAGAAGGTCTTCGGATTGTAAAGCACTTTAAGTTGGGAGGAAGGGTTGTAGATTAATACTCTGCAATTTTGACGTTACCGACAGAATAAGCACCGGCTAACTCTGTGCCAGCAGCCGCGGTAATACAGAGGGTGCAAGCGTTAATCGGAATTACTGGGCGTAAAGCGCGCGTAGGTGGTTCGTTAAGTTGGATGTGAAATCCCGGGCTCAACCTGGGAACTGCATCCAAAACTGGCGAGCTAGAGTATGGTAGAGGGTGGTGGAATTTCCTGTGTAGCGGTGAAATGCGTAGATATAGGAAGGAACACCAGTGGCGAAGGCGACCACCTGGACTGATACTGACACTGAGGTGCGAAAGCGTGGGGAGCAAACAGGATTAGATACCCTGGTAGTCCACGCCGTAAACGATGTCAACTAGCCGTTGGGAGCCTTGAGCTCTTAGTGGCGCAGCTAACGCATTAAGTTGACCGCCTGGGGAGTACGGCCGCAAGGTTAAAACTCAAATGAATTGACGGGGGCCCGCACAAGCGGTGGAGCATGTGGTTTAATTCGAAGCAACGCGAAGAACCTTACCAGGCCTTGACATCCAATGAACTTTCCAGAGATGGATTGGTGCCTTCGGGAACATTGAGACAGGTGCTGCATGGCTGTCGTCAGCTCGTGTCGTGAGATGTTGGGTTAAGTCCCGTAACGAGCGCAACCCTTGTCCTTAGTTACCAGCACGTAATGGTGGGCACTCTAAGGAGACTGCCGGTGACAAACCGGAGGAAGGTGGGGATGACGTCAAGTCATCATGGCCCTTACGGCCTGGGCTACACACGTGCTACAATGGTCGGTACAAAGGGTTGCCAAGCCGCGAGGTGGAGCTAATCCATAAAACCGATCGTAGTCCGGATCGCAGTCTGCAACTCGACTGCGTGAAGTCGGAATCGCTAGTAATCGCGAATCAGAATGTCGCGGTGAATACGTTCCCGGGCCTTGTACACACCGCCCGTCACACCATGGGAGTGGGTTGCACCAGAAGTAGCTAGTCTAACCTTCGGGAGGACGGTTACCACGGTGTGATTCATGACTGGGGTGAAGTCGTAACAAGGTAGCCGTAGGGGAACCTGCGGCTGGATCACCTCCTTAATCGACGACATCAGCTGCTCCATAAGTTCCCACACGAATTGCTTGATTCATTGAAGAAGACGATGAGTCTCTACGGGCTTGTATGTCTCTTTAGAGATAAGAAATGAGTATTCAAAACTGAATATTGATTTCTAGTCTTTAACTAGATCGTTCTTTAAAAATTTGGGTATGTGATAGAAAGATAGACTGAACGTTACTTTCACTGGTAACGGATCAGGCTAAGGTAAAATTTGTGAGTTCTCTTAGTTGAGAAATTCGAATTTTCGGCGAATGTCGTCTTCACAGTATAACCAGATTGCTTGGGGTTATATGGTCAAGTGAAGAAGCGCATACGGTGGATGCCTTGGCAGTCAGAGGCGATGAAAGACGTGGTAGCCTGCGAAAAGCTTCGGGGAGTCGGCAAACAGACTTTGATCCGGAGATGTCTGAATGGGGGAACCCAGCCATCACAAGATGGTTATCTTGTACTGAATACATAGGTGCAAGAGGCGAACCAGGGGAACTGAAACATCTAAGTACCCTGAGGAAAAGAAATCAACCGAGATTCCCTTAGTAGTGGCGAGCGAACGGGACTAGCCCTTAAGTGGCTTTGAGATTAGCGGAACGCTCTGGAAAGTGCGGCCATAGTGGGTGATAGCCCTGTACGCGAAAATCTCTTAGTCATGAAATCGAGTAGGACGGAGCACGAGAAACTTTGTCTGAATATGGGGGGACCATCCTCCAAGGCTAAATACTACTGACTGACCGATAGTGAACTAGTACCGTGAGGGAAAGGCGAAAAGAACCCCGGAGAGGGAGTGAAATAGATCCTGAAACCGTATGCGTACAAGCAGTGGGAGCAGACTTTGTTCTGTGACTGCGTACCTTTTGTATAATGGGTCAGCGACTTATTTTCAGTGGCGAGCTTAACCGAATAGGGGAGGCGTAGCGAAAGCGAGTCTTAATAGGGCGTCTAGTCGCTGGGAATAGACCCGAAACCGGGCGATCTATCCATGGGCAGGTTGAAGGTTAGGTAACACTGACTGGAGGACCGAACCGACTACCGTTGAAAAGTTAGCGGATGACCTGTGGATCGGAGTGAAAGGCTAATCAAGCTCGGAGATAGCTGGTTCTCCTCGAAAGCTATTTAGGTAGCGCCTCATGTATCACTGTAGGGGGTAGAGCACTGTTTCGGCTAGGGGTCATCCCGACTTACCAAACCGATGCAAACTCCGAATACCTACAAGTGCCGAGCATGGGAGACACACGGCGGGTGCTAACGTCCGTCGTGAAAAGGGAAACAACCCAGACCGTCAGCTAAGGTCCCAAAGTTATGGTTAAGTGGGAAACGATGTGGGAAGGCTTAGACAGCTAGGAGGTTGGCTTAGAAGCAGCCACCCTTTAAAGAAAGCGTAATAGCTCACTAGTCGAGTCGGCCTGCGCGGAAGATGTAACGGGGCTCAAACCATACACCGAAGCTACGGGTATCACGCAAGTGATGCGGTAGAGGAGCGTTCTGTAAGCCTGTGAAGGTGAGTTGAGAAGCTTGCTGGAGGTATCAGAAGTGCGAATGCTGACATGAGTAACGACAATGGGTGTGAAAAACACCCACGCCGAAAGACCAAGGTTTCCTGCGCAACGTTAATCGACGCAGGGTTAGTCGGTCCCTAAGGCGAGGCTGAAAAGCGTAGTCGATGGAAAACAGGTTAATATTCCTGTACTTCTGGTTATTGCGATGGAGGGACGGAGAAGGCTAGGCCAGCTTGGCGTTGGTTGTCCAAGTTTAAGGTGGTAGGCTGAGATCTTAGGTAAATCCGGGATCTTAAGGCCGAGAGCTGATGACGAGTGTTCTTTTAGAACACGAAGTGGTTGATGCCATGCTTCCAAGAAAAGCTTCTAAGCTTCAGATAACCAGGAACCGTACCCCAAACCGACACAGGTGGTTGGGTAGAGAATACCAAGGCGCTTGAGAGAACTCGGGTGAAGGAACTAGGCAAAATGGCACCGTAACTTCGGGAGAAGGTGCGCCGGTGAGGGTGAAGGACTTGCTCCGTAAGCTCATGCCGGTCGAAGATACCAGGCCGCTGCGACTGTTTATTAAAAACACAGCACTCTGCAAACACGAAAGTGGACGTATAGGGTGTGACGCCTGCCCGGTGCCGGAAGGTTAATTGATGGGGTTAGCTAACGCGAAGCTCTTGATCGAAGCCCCGGTAAACGGCGGCCGTAACTATAACGGTCCTAAGGTAGCGAAATTCCTTGTCGGGTAAGTTCCGACCTGCACGAATGGCGTAACGATGGCGGCGCTGTCTCCACCCGAGACTCAGTGAAATTGAAATCGCTGTGAAGATGCAGTGTATCCGCGGCTAGACGGAAAGACCCCGTGAACCTTTACTATAGCTTTGCACTGGACTTTGAATTTGCTTGTGTAGGATAGGTGGGAGGCTTTGAAGCGTGGACGCCAGTTCGCGTGGAGCCATCCTTGAAATACCACCCTGGCAACTTTGAGGTTCTAACTCAGGTCCGTTATCCGGATCGAGGACAGTGTATGGTGGGTAGTTTGACTGGGGCGGTCTCCTCCTAAAGAGTAACGGAGGAGTACGAAGGTGCGCTCAGACCGGTCGGAAATCGGTCGTAGAGTATAAAGGCAAAAGCGCGCTTGACTGCGAGACAGACACGTCGAGCAGGTACGAAAGTAGGTCTTAGTGATCCGGTGGTTCTGTATGGAAGGGCCATCGCTCAACGGATAAAAGGTACTCCGGGGATAACAGGCTGATACCGCCCAAGAGTTCATATCGACGGCGGTGTTTGGCACCTCGATGTCGGCTCATCACATCCTGGGGCTGAAGCCGGTCCCAAGGGTATGGCTGTTCGCCATTTAAAGTGGTACGCGAGCTGGGTTTAGAACGTCGTGAGACAGTTCGGTCCCTATCTGCCGTGGACGTTTGAGATTTGAGAGGGGCTGCTCCTAGTACGAGAGGACCGGAGTGGACGAACCTCTGGTGTTCCGGTTGTCACGCCAGTGGCATTGCCGGGTAGCTATGTTCGGAAAAGATAACCGCTGAAAGCATCTAAGCGGGAAACTTGCCTCAAGATGAGATCTCACTGGAACCTTGAGTTCCCTGAAGGGCCGTCGAAGACTACGACGTTGATAGGTTGGGTGTGTAAGCGCTGTGAGGCGTTGAGCTAACCAATACTAATTGCCCGTGAGGCTTGACCATATAACACCCAAGCAATTTGCGTCGGCTCTCTAAACCAGAGCAACCAGATTGCGGTGTGTGAAGACGAAACGAACCGAAAGTTCGACGCTCACAAAGCACCGAAAACTATCCCATACCCAATTTGCTGAAGCGAGGCCATCAGGTCACGAGTCAGTACCCGAATTTCTTGACGACCATAGAGCGTTGGAACCACCTGATCCCATCCCGAACTCAGAAGTGAAACGATGCATCGCCGATGGTAGTGTGGGGTTTCCCCATGTGAGAGTAGGTCATCGTCAAGATTAAATTCCGAAACCCCAATTGCGAAAGCAGTTGGGGTTTTGTTTTGCCCGCAGGAAAGTGCTCGATGCGGGGTGCTGACTGTCGCGATGGCAGCAGTTAAAGGTGATGCGCTCGCGTACGTTATGGGTTGAGTCTCCTGCATCACGCAGGCTCATCCTTGGAGCTCCAGCGATTTCGCCCCAGCCGTTTCGCTTGATAAAGGCATGTATCAGCCGACTTCAACAGCATGGCCGACGTCACTGAGTCGTCAACCGGGTGGCGTGTGGTAATCCCTGCGCTCGCAGTCACATACCCCAAGGGATGCCCGGTGTGTTCCAGTTCCAGCGAGCGGATGGTTTGAAGAATGTCCTCGGCGACCTGTATGGCGCCAGCGTTGTGGGTGTTGGGTAACAACACGGTGAACTCCTCTCCGCCGTAGCGTACAACAAGGTCTCCCGGGCGTTTGACCGCCTGCTGTAGCGCGCGCCCGACCGCGTTGAGGCAATCGTCGCCAGCGGCGTGTCCATAGCGGTCGTTGTAGCGTTTGAAGTGATCGACATCGAGCATGATCAATGACAACGGCGAACCCTGACGCCGGGCCAGACGGATTTCATCCGCGAGCGCGGCATCCAGGCGTCGGCGATTGCCGAGACCTGTGAGGCTGTCGGTCAGTGCCATGTCGCGCATAGCCTGATGAGCGGAGCGGATTTCCCGCTCCATCGCGATTCGCTGACGTAACTGGCTCAGGACAATCAGCCCGAAACCGGCGAGTACCAGGATCAGAAAAATCAACACAAAGCCGTTTTTCAGCAGATCCCGACGCCATGGCGCGGTGATCGAGTCCTTGGATAACCCCGCTTCGACCACCAGCGGATAGGTGGTCAAGGCGCGATAGCCGTACAAGCGCTCGGTGTCATCCACTACCGCCCGGATCTGGGCTATACCCTCGTTGGAGCTGGGCAGGTAGGTCTTGAAGATCTCGCTGTTTGCCAGACTCTTGCCCACGACCGATGCGATAAAGGGACGGCGGACCAGGATCGTGCCATCGCGCATGGCCAGCACCAGCGCGCCTTTGTCATCGATGCGGAAGTCACCGTAATAGTCGACGAAATAGCTGACTTTGACCGTCCCCAGCAGCACGCCCGCGAACGAGCCGTCAGGATTGTTCAAGCGGCGGGAAATAGGAATGATCAAGTCATGAGTGGAGCGACTCTCGACCACCTGACCGATGCGTACTTGCCGATCCTCGTGGGTGCGGTGGTACTGGAAGTAATCGCGGTCGGCGTTGTTGGCCATTTCCGGCGTGACTTCCTTGTCGGTCACGATCCAGTGGCCATCCGGGCCATAAATGAACAGGCCATGTAACTGCGGCATGATCTTCGATTGCTGCACCAGCAGCTTGTGAATGCGCGCCACGTCGAGGTTTTGCAGGCCGTCACCCTCGACGCGTTCCGCCAGTCCGACGGTGAGCACGTCGACTTGGCGAATGGTGTCTTCGGCGTGCTGAGCCGTGGCGCGAGCGAGGTTGGTCACCGAATCCCGAGCGGAGGCAAATACCGAACGATAATCCCGCCACGTTCGCCAGCTCTCGACTGCCAGAAAGGCCACGACCACCACCACCATGAAGCTGACAGTCAGCCGAAAGGTTGAGCCAGCCTTCATTGTTTTAGTGCGCCGTGTGGCGTTTGCAGTTGGCTCTTGAGAATTGCGTCCGAGCATCAACTTTTCCTTGAGTGTCGTTCTGAGCGTAGTGCTGACAAACATTATGACAAGGATCGGCATCACGTTCGGGACGGCAGTGTGATCTGCGCATCACTTTGAATTTATTGTCTCCTTACAGTTGACGGTTAAACCCTTTACAGGCGATTTATCCCGTTCAACCAAGTCATTAATCTGTGCCCATCTTGAACGCAACCGAACTTGCACAACTAAAAAGGGATTCAACATGAGCACTGCAACCTACAACCGCCTGAACAAAGACGATGCCGTCGTTCTGCTGGTCGACCACCAGACCGGCCTGATTTCCCTGGTCCAGGACTTCTCGCCGAACGAGTTCAAGAACAACGTGCTGGCCTTGGCCGATCTGGCGAAGTTCTTCGAATTGCCAACCATCCTCACCACCAGCTTCGAACAAGGCCCGAACGGCCCGCTGGTACCGGAACTCAAGGAAATGTTCCCGGATGCGCCGTACATCGCTCGCCCTGGCCAGATCAATGCCTGGGATAACGAAGACTTCGTCAAGGCAATCAAGGCCACCGGTCGCAAGCAGATCATCATCGCCGGTGTCGTGACCGACGTGTGCGTGGCGTTCCCGACGCTGTCGGCACTGGCGGAAGGGTTTGACGTGTTTGTGGTGACCGACGCCTCCGGCACCTTCAACACCACCGTGCAGCAAGCCGCATGGAACCGCATGACCCAGGCTGGCGCACAAATGATGAACTGGTTCTCGGTGGCCTGTGAGTTGCACCGCGACTGGCGCAACGACATCGAAGGCTTGGGCAATCTGCTGTCCCAGCGGATTCCAAACTATCGCAACCTGATGAATGGCTATGCGGCGCTGACGGCCCAGCAGAAATAAGGTCATGCCGAACCACGAAAGCCTGCCCTGAAAAGCAGGCTTTCGTCGTTTACTGCGAGAGCCGGAGGGTAGGGCTTAAGACGGTGACGACTACTTTCCCGACTTGCTGATTGGCCTCAAGGAAGCGATGCGCATCCTGAATGTCGTCCATCACAAATGTCCTGGCGATGACCGGTTGCAGAGCGCCCGATGCCAGACCGTCGACAATGAAGGCTTTTGCGCGGGCCAGTGTGGCGGGGTCCGACACGATTTCCGAATAGAGGTAACCCTTGAGGGTCAGGCATTTACCCAGCACGGTGAACAACGGGAACGGCGTGGGTTCGGGACTCAATGCACCGTACTCCAGCAAGATGCCGCCGCGAGCCATGCTTTGGGTCAGGGGCTCGAACGAGGGGCCGCCCACTGGATCGAACACCACCCGCGCGCCTTTGCCATCGGTCAACGCCATGACCGCTGCCACCATATCTTCTTCGTCGCTGACGATCACGTGCGCCGCGCCGGCATCCAGCAATGCCTGTTTCTTGGCACGGGTTCGGGTCACGGCAATCGAAGTGGCGCCGACCATCCGGGCGATCTGGAAGGCCGCGAGCCCGACACTGCTGGAGGCGGCAGTGACGATCACGAAGTCGTTTTTCTGAAGTTTCGCTTGTTCGATCAGTGCTCCCCAGGCGGTGACGTATTGCATCCAGGATGCAGCAGCCTGTTCGAAGGACAGGTTCGAGGGATGCTTGACGGTGAGGCTTGCCGGTACGTTGGCCAGTTCGCCGTAGGTGCCCCAGCGCGCGATGTCCAGCGGTGGAATCACGCTCACAGCATCGCCAGCCTTGAATTCGCTGACACTGTGACCGACCGCGACCACGATGCCGGCTGCTTCATAACCGAGACGGCTGGGAAACTCCGCTTCCTGCAGATAGGCGTGATTGCGGAACATCACTTCAGCGCGATTCAGGCCGAAAGCTTTGACCTCGATCTGCACTTCGTCCGCTGCGGGTGCCGGGACGTCGACGTTTTCCAGTTTGAGAACGCTCGCGTCACCGTATTCATGAATCCTGACAATGCGTGCCATGTGTACTTCCTCGGTTAACGATAAATTGCACCTGCATGATCCGGTGCCTTGGACGCCAATTTAGTCTTTGGCCTGCTTCGGATAAAGGCCTAGGATGGCGCAACACTAGAAACAACGAGTTTCCAATGGATCGCCTCACACTCATGTCCACGTTCGTCAAAGCGGTTGAACTGGGCTCCTTCAGCGCGGTGGCGGATGAGCTCAATCTGTCCCCGCAGATGGTTGGCAAACAGGTAAAGATGCTTGAGCAGCATCTGGGCGTTTCGCTGCTCAACCGCACCACCCGCAAGCAGAGCCTCACGGATTTCGGCCGCACCTTCTATCAGCGGGCCAAGCTGATTCTGGCCGACATGGACGCCGCCGAAGAAATGGCCGCCGTGACCCGGGGCGTGCCCAGCGGCCGATTGCGGATCAATGCGCCCGTCACGTTCGGCGTCAGCACGCTGTCGCCGAAGCTGCTGGAGTACATGGTTCGTTATCCGCAAGTGTCGGTGGACCTGACGCTCTCGAACGAACTGGTCGACCTGGTGGACGGCGGATACGACGCGGTGTTCCGCATCGGCGAACTCGCCGACTGCGGCCTGAAGGCGCTGCCGCTGATGCCTTATCAAATGGTGCTTTGCGCAGCGCCGTCCTACCTCGCCCGTCGTCCACCCATCACCACACCTTGGGATCTTCAGGAACATGAATGTCTGGCGTTCGCCTATTCGGACGGCCGCTCACACCTGCGATTCGAAGGCCCGGACGGCTGCATCGACGTACCGATTAAAAGCCGATTGACGATTAATCAGGGCGATCCGTTGCTGTCCGGAGCGGTGGCGGGGCTGGGGGTAGTGATGTTGCCGCTGGAACTGGTCAAGGATTCGCTGCGAAGCGGCACGCTGGTGAGTCTGTTGCCGCAGTACAAGGTGCCGGTTTCGCCGATGAATCTGTTGTATGCGCCGGACCCGAGGCTGACACCCAAACTGCGCAGCTTTATCGATTTCGTGAGGGGGCGTTCGGATAAGAGCTGCATTGAGTGATGAAGGCTTAACGATCAGAGATTTGTCGCAACAAAATCCCTGAATCCGAGCTTCACATACTTTCGCGACTCATCGACAATGCGCGCTCTGTTCCGGGGTAGTTCAGCGGTAGAATACTCGGCTCTTAACCGGGTGGGCGCTGGTTCGAATCCAGCCCCCGGACCCACTACATAGTAGGTCACAAGGAAGTATGTCCAGGCCTGAGGATGAATCGGGTGCGCTCGGCGGAATAAACGCCTGTTATGCGCACTTTCAACTGTCTCGTGCGCTCGCAGCACGCGACAACGACGCCAGTCCGAAAGCACTTGCGCGGCTCGAACGCTGGCAAAAGGTTCTCGAGAACCTGATGCTTGGCCGTGCCCTGTATGGCTCGCGGACACCGTTCGCCGACCTGCCAGAATGGATAACGCTGGAAGTAGCCACTGGCGGCTTTGCAACGGGCAACCTTCTGGCCGGTGGCGAGTTGACCGCTCATGAGCGCCAGTTGGCGTCATCGATTCCCGGCATTCGAGCGGGTTACGAACGACTCGATTTGAATAGGTGGCATCTTTCAGACGAAGGCGTCAGAACACTGCAAGATCGATTGACGAAGCAAGACTATCGGATCGATGTACCGGAAGAGGCTGCGTTGCTGACAGTGGCCTGGTTTCTGGGACAACAACGCGCCGAAGAAGCCAGGACGTTGATCGAGCAGATCGCGCCTTTCTTCGAGCGAGTGCGTTTTTTTCCGGCGGCAGCCAACGAGCGCCCGCTCTCGATGGCTGAAGTTGAAGTTTTCAATGCTGCTCAAATCAGCCTGCGCCTGTCTGTCCTCTTACCCCAGCCTCGTCTTACCGTTCAAAAGCATGTTGTTGAACGCAGGTTGCCTCTCTACGACGCCGCGGTCTCGCTTTTCCTGCTGACGTACAACGATGGTTGGCCTTGCAGGTATTACCCTGCAGGCTGGTTCGAGCGCGCTTCGGTGCTTGGTACAGAATTTGATACCGCCACTGAGGCTGATCCCCGCCACACAGGAAATTCCAGTGATCGGGTGGCGGAATTGCTGGCATTGCTCAAGCAATGCGCCATTGATCCAGCATCGTTAACGGGGCGTCAGGTTGGGCGCATTCGCAGAATCGTCGATGACTTTGTAGCCAAGCATGGACATCCTGATTCCGAAGCCCATTCCAGCAAGCGTGCACAGCAGCGTCTTCACGTATCAGCCTCGGCACATTATCTGATTGCCAAGGCTGCTTCCGAGCGTCTGGCGAGATACCCCGGCTCGGAAGGCATTTCTGATTTCGCACCGTTACTGCAGCCGATCACAAACGAAGAGGCAAAGGTTTATTCATTGACGGAGGGGGAGACCATTCCTTCTTCGATTCGTCGACGCCTCGAACGTTGCCGAAAGGGAACGGTTGCAGAGTTGATTGACCATGGTGTCATTACATCTGCAGATACAGTGGCGAAAGTGCTGCCGGCGATGACGGCGCAAATCTGTAGCGCCGGATATCGAGATGTAACGTTGCGGGCACTGTCTGTCGCTACCTATCGTGCTTTCAGGCGTCGACGCTCTCTATTGCTGCTGAACATGCAGCGTCAGGTGAAAGTCGATGACTTGCCTTGGGTGAAAGCCCTGGAAACCGAATACGAGGCGGATGCTCTTGCGGTTGAAGGTGCTAGGCAGGCTCTGATCGAAGCGTCCGCGTTGACTCTTGTTGCATTTCCTCAGGCCATTCTGCCAAACAAGTTGCTTCAGGAATTTTCCTCGCTTGCCGAATCGGCCAAGCTGGATCTTCCATTCGTAGAGGAGATCGCGGCTGATATTTTCATGGGCACTTTCTCCGGCAAGTTCGTGAAGGCTGCCAAGCGTTCAGTGCGGTTAATGGCCGGATCTCTTTACGCACGCTATTACGATATCGATATGGATCAGTTGGCTGCACTACCCAAGCAGCGGAATTCACGAAGCAACAGTGGTGTGCTGGCTGGTTTGTGCGCGCGGCGGGCGAACGCCGATATCGGAAGAAGGAGTCCGGCGAACAACGGCACAATCATCGAACAGCAACAGATATTGACCACGCAAAACCTGGCAATCCTGTTTGATGATTTGGACCTGAAGACGCTGTTACATGATCGCTTGGGTTCAATGGCCGAGGCATGTTTCAAATGGATCTGCGGTCGGCAGCAGATGCAGATCAAGTTCTACCATGCACGTCTGGTTATGTTGAAAAACACAGCGTATGCGTGGCGCCAGATGATGTTTTATCTGTCGATGCTGGATCAGTCTCGATTGGAGAGTGTGCTTGGAAACATTGAAGTGCATTTTGCGGCTCAATCCAGCGCATTTCAGGGGCGATTTCTTCCCGCCATGATCGGCTTGCGCATGGCGGTATCTGGGTGTCGGTTGACTTCGGCTCACCAAGAGCGTGAGGGAAGTAAGGTTTTTCTGGGGTGGACCACTGAACGGCACTGGCTAATGCCTTCCTAGATATCGGAAAGCTCCCGGCGTAACGAAAAGCCTGCCTTCAAAAGCAGGCTTTTCGCATTTTCAGAGATGCCTTCATTTGTAGCTCAAGTGCCTACGAAACCTTCACTTGCAGCCTGTCAACGCCGCCCGGTCCGCGTACTCACGTCCACCCAGACAGCCAGCACCAGAATGCTGCCTTTGACGATCATCTGCCAGTAACTGTCGACGTCGAGCATGGACATGCCATTGTCCAGGCTGGTGATGACCAGTGCGCCGAGGAGGGCGCCATAGACTGTGCCGGAACCGCCGCGCATCGAGGTGCCGCCGATGAAGCAGGCGGCGATGGCGTCGAGTTCGCCCATGCTGCCGGCCGAAGGCGAGCCGGCGGCCAGGCGCGCAGTGTTGACCACGCCGGCGAGGGCACACATCACGCCCATGATGCCGAAAATCCAGAGCTTCACGGCCTGCACATTGATACCGGACAGGCGCGTCGCTTCCATGTTGCTGCCCACGGAATAGACGCGTCGGCCGAACACGGTCTGGCTGGTTACGTAACTGAAGCCGCCCAGCAGGATCAGCAAAAGCAGGACCGGTACGGGAATGCCGTCATAGCTGTTGAGGGTCTGGACGAAACCTGCCAGTACCGCGCCGATCAACAACACCCGTGCCACGTCACGCACCAGTGAATGTGGCGCGAGGCCGTGAAGGGCCCGATTGCGCCGTTGCTTCCAGGTCAGGAACAACGTCAGTGCGAACAGCAGGACGCCCAGGCCGGTGCCGATCGCATGTGGCAGATAACCCTGGCCAATGTAGACGAGTTCCGGCGACACCGGCGCAATGGTCGTGCCGCCGGTGATCCCCAGTAAAATCCCGCGGAACGCCAGCATGCCGCCCAGCCCGACGATGAACGACGGAATGCGCAGGTAGGCCGCCATGTAGCCATTGGCGAGGCCGATCAGCAGGCCGCACACCACCACAAGGCTCAGGTTCGCCAGCAACGGTACGTGATAGACAACATCGAGAATGGCTGCCACGCCACCGAGCAGACCCAGCAATGAGCCGACCGACAGATCGATCTCACCGCTGATGATCACCAGCACCATGCCGCAAGCGAGAATCCCGGTAATCGACATCTGACGCAGCAGGTTGGAGAGGTTGCGCGGTGTCAGGAATCCGCCCTCGGTCTGCCAGCTGAAGAACAGCCAGATCAACGCCACGGCGAACACCAGTGCGAGCATCTTGTAGCGGGTGAAGAGTTGTTTGACCTGATTCATTTACGCGGATTTCCGAGCTTTATTGTTATGGCTGTCGGGCTGGCTGAGCGCCGCGGCGAGCACCTGTTCCTGGGTGAGTTCATGGTTGATGAAGTCACCCCGCAGTTGACCTTCGCCGATTACCAGGACGCGGTCGGAAACGCCGAGCACTTCGGCCAGCTCCGAAGACACCATGATGATCGACACACCTTCGGCAGCCAGCATCCCCATCAGTTTGTAGATCTCGTACTTGGCGCCGACATCCACCCCTCGGGTTGGCTCGTCGAGAATCAGCACCCGGGGCCTGGTCAGCAGCATCTTCGCCAACACGGCTTTTTGTTGATTGCCCCCGGACAGGCTGGTGATCGGCAGAAACGGGCTCGCGGTCTTGAGGTGCAGGCGCGAAATTTCCCGATCGATGCTGCTCAGTTCAGCTTCGGCGTCGATGCGGGTCAGTTTCGAGTAACTGTCCAGCACCGCCAGGGTGATGTTCTGACCGACGCCCAGATCGGGAATGATTCCCTGGCGTTTGCGATCCTCGGGTACCAGGCATACGCCGGCGCGGATTGACTTGAGCGGCGTGCGGGTGTCGATGGGTTGGCCGTCCAGCCAGACTTCACCTTCGTGGTGACCGGGGTAGGCACCGAACAGCGCGGTCACCAGCTCCGTACGGCCGGCACCGACCAGCCCGGCGATGCCGAGGATTTCCCCGCGTTTGAGGCTGAACGAAACATCGTCGACCCGTTTGCGCTTGGGGTTGTCGACGTCGTAGCAGGTGATGTGGCGCGCCTCGAAAATCACCTCGCCGATGTCGTGTGGTTCGGTGGGGTAGAGGTTGCTCATTTCCCGACCGACCATCTGGGTGATGATCTGTGGAATATCCATATCCGCCATGGCAGTCGTGGCGATGTGTTTGCCGTCGCGGATCACCGAAATGGTGTCACACACGGCGGCCACTTCATCGAGCTTGTGGGAGATGTAGACGCAGGCGACACCTTTGGCCTTGAGATCGCGGATGATGTCCAGCAACACCTCGATTTCCGAACGGGTCAGGGCCGAAGACGGCTCGTCGAGGATCAGCAGGCGTGCCTGTTTGTTCAGGGCCTTGGCGATTTCCACCAGTTGCTGATAGCCGCCGCCGTACTGCGAAACCGGCAGCGACACGTTCATGTCCGGCACTTTCAGCTCACGCATCAGGGCTTCGGCGCGGTGGATCATCGCCGGGTAATTCATCCGCCCACCCGGCAACGTCAGCTCATGGCCCATGAAAATGTTCTCGGCCACCGAGAGGTCGGGAACCAGCGTCAGTTCCTGGTGAATGATCACGATGCCGGCGGCTTCCGTTTCGCTGATCGATTGCGCCTTGAGCGGTTGACCGTCCCACAGGATTTCACCGTCCCAGGTGCCATGGGGATAAACCGCAGACAGGATTTTCATCAGCGTGGACTTGCCGGCACCATTCTCGCCGCACAGCCCGACGCACTCGCCCGGCCGGACCTTGAGGTCGATACCGTTGAGTGCTTTGACACCGCCGAAGGTTTTGACGATGCCGTTCATTTGCAGCAGATAGTCGGACATGGAGAGGGCTCGCATAGCAAAGACTCACATGGCACTGATCTTTGTGGGAGCGAGCCTGCTCGCGAAGGCGTCAGCAGATCCAATCGTGATGCAGGCTGAACCACCGTCTTCGCGAGCAGGCTCGCTCCCACAAGGGTTTTCGCATAACCAGGGATTGAGGCCTTGGTTACTGTCCGGCGATCTGCGCCTTGGTGTAGAAGCCATCCTGTTCCAGCAGGTCGATGTTGTCCTTGGTCAACGGAGTCGGGGTGAGCAGGATGGTGTCGACTTTTTTGCTGCCATTGTCGTACTGCGAGCTGTAGGCGGGTTTCTCGTTGCGCGCCAGTTGCACCGAGAGTTTGGCGGCTTCGGAGGCAATGAGTTTCAGCGGTTTGTAAACCGTCATGGTTTGAGTGCCGGCGATCACCCGCTTGACCGCTGCCAGGTCCGCGTCCTGCCCGGAGATCGGCACCTTGCCGGCCAGTTGCTGAGCGGCCAGGGCCTGAATGGCACCGCCGGCCGTGGCGTCGTTGGAGGCGACGATGCCGTCGATTTTGTTGTCGTTGCGGGTCAGGGCGTTTTCAACAATGCTCAGCGCCTCGGTAGGGTTCCATTCCTTCACCCATTGCTGGCCGACGATCTTGATATCGCCCTTGTCGATGGCCGGTTGCAGCACCTTCATCTGACCTTCGCGCAACACTTTCGCGTTGTTGTCAGTGGGCGCGCCACCCAGCAGGAAGTAATTGCCCTTGGGCGCTGCGTGCAGCACGCCGCTGGCCTGCATTTCGCCGACCTTTTCGTTATCGAAGGAGATGTAGGCGTCGATATCGGCGTTGAGGATCAGACGGTCATAGGAGACGACCTTGATGCCGGCTTTCTTCGCTTCGGCCACCGCATTGGTCAGCACGGTGGCGTTGAACGGCACGATGACGATGACATCGACGCCACGGGAAATGAGGTTTTCGATTTGCGAAATCTGCTTTTGCTCGTTGGCATCGGCCGACTGCACGAAGACCTTGGCGTCCATTTTCTCCGCTGCTGCTACGAAGTAGTCACGGTCCCGTGACCAGCGTTCCAGCCGCAGATCATCAATGGAAAAACCGATTTTCGGATGGGCCGCATCGGCCATCACCGGCAGCGACAACAGGGCCAGGGCGCTGGCCAGCAGCGTGCGTTTTACATTCTTCATGGTGGGGCGTCCTTTTATTTTTGTTTGAAAGACACGGCCTGACGATGAATATCGGGCTGGTGGAACTGTAGAGAATCAGCAGACGCAACGGACTACAGATTTGTCGCGCAAATGTCACAGCGCCTGCAATCCCCGTTGGCGATCAGCGATAGATAAACCGGTTGACGACGTTCTCGAGCATTTCCTGGCGGCCGCTGACGGCCTGCGGGTTCAGTTCGTGGGCGAAGGCGTGCTCGGCCAGTGACTGGAGATTGAACTCACCCGTCAGCACCGACTGGCCGAACGGCTGCTGCCAGCCGGCGTAGCGTTGATCCTTGAGTCGCTGAAGCTGATCGTTCTGCACCATGGCGGCGGCCCGCTCGAGCGACAGGGCGAGGACGTCCATGGCGCCGACGTGACCGTGAAACAGATCGACCTCGTCGAGGCTCTGGCGGCGTACCTTGGAGTCGAAGTTGAACCCGCCATTGCCGAAACCGCCGGCCTTGAGGATTTCATAGGTGACCAGGGTCATTTCCTCGACGCTGTTGGGAAACTGATCGGTGTCCCAGCCGTTTTGCGGGTCGCCCCGGTTGGCGTCGATGCTGCCAAAAATCCCCAGCGAGACGGCCGTCGCTACCTCGTGATGAAAACTATGACCGGCCAGGGTCGCGTGGTTGGCCTCGATGTTGACCTTGATTTCCTTTTCCAGACCGAACTGCTGGAGAAAACCGAACACCGTGGCGCTGTCGTAATCGTATTGGTGCTTGGTCGGTTCCTGCGGTTTGGGTTCGATCAGCAGGTCGCCTTTGAAACCGATCTTGTACTTGTGCTCGACCACCATGCGCATGAAGCGCCCCAGTTGCTCGCGCTCGCGCTTCAAGTCAGTGTTGAGCAAGGTTTCGTAACCTTCTCGGCCGCCCCACAACACATAATTGGAGCCCTTGAGGCGTTGAGTCGCGTTCATGGCGCTGAAGACCTGGGCAGCGGCGCAGGCGAACACTTCAGGGTCCGGGTTGCTGGCGGCGCCGGCGGCAAAGCGCGGATTGCTGAAACAGTTGGCGGTGCCCCACAGCAGCTTGATTCCGCTTTCTTCCTGATGGCGTTCCAGGTGATCGACCATTTGGGCGAAGTGGTTGCGGTACTCCTTCAGCGAGTGGCCTTCGGGGGCGACATCCGTGTCGTGAAAGCAGTAGTAGTCGATACCCAGTTTGGAGAAAAACTCGAACGCGGCTTCCGCCTTGCCGATGGCCAGCTGCATCGGGTCACCGGCGTGTTGCCACGGGCGCTTGAACGTCCCGGCGCCGAACACGTCGGAGCCCGGCCAGACAAAGGTGTGCCAATAACAGGCGGCCATGCGCAGGTGTTCGCGCATGGGTTTGCCGAGGATGATTTTGTCGGCGTCGTAGTGACGGAAGGCAAGGGGAGAGTCGCTGGCAGGACCTTCGTAGCGAATCCGCTCGACATCGGGGAAGTACGGCATTGGCAATGTCCTTGTTGTTCTTGGTTGTTGTTCTTGGGCGTGTCCCGATACTAGCAACGGCCCTGTGCCTGCCGATTACGAAAATCACCAACACGCAGTGCGATTTTGCGTATTGAGATTCGCCCTCTGCGCGCCTAGTCTGTGCAGACCGCCTCTACGGCAAGGGGCCCGGAACAGCATAAAAAACAATGAAAACCGTACCGCCTGTTCACCGCATCGCCCTGTTGTTCAACGGCAGCAAGATCTATGACCGCGGCATCATCAGCGGCATCGGCAACTACCTGAGCAGCACGCGCGCGTCCTGGGATCTGTTCCTGGAAGAGGATTTTCTCTGCCGGTTGAAGGGCATCGAGCGCTGGCAGGGCGACGGCATCATTGCTGACTTCGACGACCCGCTGATTGGCGAGGCGCTGGCCGACATCAAATTGCCCGTGGTGGCGGTGGGAGGTTCTTATCAGGATGAGCGGGCCTACCCCAAAGGGGTCCCGTACGTCGCGACCGACAATAACGCGCTGATCAAAATGGCTTATGAGCACTTGATC
The DNA here is from genome assembly GCF_012974785.1 of Pseudomonas fluorescens. Lineage (GTDB taxonomy): Bacteria > Pseudomonadota > Gammaproteobacteria > Pseudomonadales > Pseudomonadaceae > Aquipseudomonas > Aquipseudomonas fluorescens_BT. Next base: position 2,650,770 of record NZ_CP027561.1, read on the forward strand.
GAGGCCGGGCTGCAACGGTTCGCCTGCTTCAGCCTGCCTGAGGCGCAGGCGAACCGATGGGCTCAGGAGCGCGAAAAGGCCTTTCTGCGATTGATGCACCGGGACGGGTTGCGCGCCGAGGTCTATCGCGGCATGGGCACCAGTGCACCGCTGTGGGACAGCGCCGTCGAACAACTAATCGCCTGGCTGCAAAGCCTGCCCAAGCCCATTGGCATCATCGCGGTCAGTGACGCCCGCGCCCGGCAGTTGCTGCAAGCGTGCCTGACCGCCGGCATCGCCGTTCCGGAGCAGGTGGCGTTGATTGGCATCGACAACGACCCGCTGACCCGCAGCCTGACCCGGGTCCCCCTGAGTTCGGTGATCCAGGGCACCGAAACCATGGGCCGCACCGCCGCGCAACTGCTGCACCAGATGCTGCACGGCAAGCCGTCAACGGGCGAGCATGTCCTGATCCCGCCTGAAGCGATAAACGTCCAGATGTCGAGCTTGCATCAACCGTTGGGTAACCCTTACGTCATGCAGGCGCTGCTGTTCATCCGCCAATATGCCTGCCAGGGCATCAAGACCGCGCAAGTGGCGGCTTATGTCGGCGTGTCGCGCTCCTCGCTGGAGTCGCACTTTCGCACGGTGCGAGGCTGCAGCGTGCATGACGAGATTCTGCGTTTCAAACTGGCGGCGGCCACCCGCGGGCTGGAAAAAACCGACACGGCGATTGCAGACGTTGCCCGCACGTGCGGTTTCAAATCCGCCCAGTACCTGCACACGGTGTTTCGCCGAGAGTTCGGGTGTACGCCCCGTGAATATCAGCAGGGCGCCCGATAGACGGCCACTCAAAAGCGATCCAGTCGATAGGGCTCGCGCACCGGCAGAATACGAGCGGTGTCCTGCGTCGATGGCAACACCATTCCCCCAACCATCTCCGCCGTCACCGCCGCCTGCGTCAGCCCCAGATGCTGATGCCCGAATGCGAGCAACACCCTCCCGTCACACACCCGATCGATCACCGGCAGCGAGTCCGGCAGCGACGGTCGAAACCCCATCCACGGTGTGGCCGCCTCGACACTCAGTTCCTCACTAAACAACCCTTTGCTCAACCGATGCAGTTGCCAGGCGCGAGCCATGGTCGGCGGGGCTTCGAGGCCGGCGAATTCGACGGTGCCGGCCAGGCGCAGCCCTTCGGACATCGGGGTCATGATGAATTTGCGTTCCAGCGAGGTGACGGGGAAGGGCAGTCGGTTGTGTTCGTGGGGCAGCATCAGGTGGTAGCCGCGCTCGGTATCCAGCGGGACGTTTTTACCGGTCAGTGCGGCCGTAAGTTTTGCCGAGTGGGCGCCGCACGCGATCAGTACCTGGCGGGCGGACAGGGTGCCGGTTCCGGTCATCAGGCTGACGCTATGCTCGTTCAGTTGTCCGCCCTGAACCTGCTGCTTCACAAACTGCACGCCGCTGGCTTTCGCTGCTTCCACCAACTCACGCACGACACGGTGGGGATCGATGAAATGCCCGGTGTTCGGGAAAAACAGTCCGCCCTGAATCCGTTCGCTCAGTTGCGGCGCGGTCTCGCGTACCGCGCCGGCCTGCCACCAGTCGACCGGCACCTGTTGCTGTTGCAGGCGTTGCTGCAATGCTTCGAGCGCCGTGCGTGAGTCGGGGCGTTCGAACACCAGCAGCGAACCTTCCATCTTCAGCAGCTCGGGGCGCTGGATGTCTTTGAGCAAGCGCTGCCAGGCGTCGAGCGAGCTTTCATTCAGCGCGCGCAAACCGGCAACAGTGCGCTGAAACGGCGCCGAGCGCAGGTTCAGCAACAGCCGCGCAAACCAGGGCAGGGCGCGGGGCAGGTATTTCCAGTCCAGGCGCAGCGGGCCCATCGGGTCCATGAGCATGGCCGGCAAGCGTTTGATAATCGAGCTGTCGGCAATCGGAAACACCTGCTCGGTCGCCAGGTGCCCGGCGTTGCCGAACGATGCGCCGTGACCGGGTTCCTGCGGGTCGATCACCACCACCCGCAAGCCCTGACGGGCCAGGCGCAGGGCACTGGCGACGCCGATGATGCCGGCGCCGACCACGGCGATGTCGTACGGGTTATTCGGCATTTTTCACGGTTTCCCTTTGGCCATCGAGCAAGCGACGCAATGACAGTGGATTGGACTGCTTGAGCGCGGTTGGCAGCAGGCTGTCGGGAAAATCCTGATAGCAGACCGGGCGCAGGAAACGCAGGATCGCCGCCGTACCCACCGACGTGGTGCGCGAATCGGAAGTCGCCGGGAACGGTCCGCCATGCACCATCGCATCACAGACTTCAACGCCGGTCGGCCAGCCATTGACCAGCAACCGCCCGGCCTTGCGTTCCAGGGTTGGCAGCAATGTGCGGGCCTGTTGCAGATCCTCGTCATCCAAGTGCAGCGTGGCGGTCAGTTGGCCTTCCAGCTGTTCGAGCACCTGGCGGATTTCCGCATCGCTGGCGCATTGCACGATCAAGGACGCGGCGCCAAAGGCTTCGTCCTGCAAGGTGTGATCGGCAAGAAATTCGGCGGCATCGGTGACGAATAGATGGGCCTGGCCCTGATTCGGATCCGTTGCTCGCTGGCCGACGGCGGCAATACGCGCCCGGGTATTTTCCGTGAGGGCACTCACGCTGGATTCGTAAGCATTGAAGATCCCCGGCGTGAGCATGGTCTGCGCGGGGCTGCGTTGGATGAATTCGCTGGCGGCGCCGATGAAGGCGTCCAGCGCCGGCCCCTTGCGGGCGATCACCAGACCGGGATTGGTACAGAACTGACCGGCACCCAGCGTCAGCGAAGCGACAAAACCTTGGGCCAACGCCTCGGCGCGATTCTGCAACGCTGCCGGGAACAGCAACACCGGGTTGATCGAACTCATTTCCGCGTACACCGGAATCGGCTCGGTCCGTGCCTGAGCCGCTTTGATCAGCGCGAGCCCGCCACTGCGCGAACCGGTGAAGCCGACGGCCTTGATCCGTGGATCGCTGACCAGCGCGATTCCGACTTCACGGCCTGAGCCGTACAACAACGAGAACACACCTTCCGGCAAATCACAGGCCTTAACCGCCCGCGCAACGGCACGGCCAACCAGTTCGCTAGTGCCGGGATGGGCGCCATGGGCCTTGACGATCACCGGGCAACCGGCGGCCAGGGCCGAAGCGGTATCGCCGCCCGCCACCGAGAACGCCAGTGGAAAGTTACTCGCACCGAACACGGCCACCGGCCCCAGCGGAATCTGCCGCTGACGCAGATCCGAACGCGGCATTGGCTGGCGCTGCGGTTGCGCGGTATCGACTCGCACATCCAGCCATTCACCGGTCCGCACGGTGCGGGCAAACAGCCGTAGTTGCTGGCAGGTACGGCCCCGCTCACCCACAAGGCGCGGGCGCGGCAGGCCGGTTTCGGCCAGGGCGCGGTCGATCAGTTCGTCGCCGAGGTCTTCGATTTCGCGGGCGATGGTTTCAATGAATTCGGCCCGTGCCTCGAGCGATGTCTCGCGATAACGGTCGAGCGCCGCCCAGGCCAGTGCGCAGGCCTGCTCGACATGTTCGGCAGAGCCGCCGGCGTAGGCCGGTTCCAACGGGGTGTTGGTGGCGGGATTGATTCCGTGGATGACGTCGCGGTCGCCGGTGAGGGTTTGCTGACCGATCAGCAGTTGGCCCGTCAGGGTCATGGCGCATTCCTTATCAAAGCAGGTCACGAATAAGGCCCGCCGCCGTGGGGCGGCGGGCTTGAGCGGGGCGGCAGGTCAGGCGAAGTTCTGCTGCGCCGACCAGTTTTCGTACCAGTGACGGAACAGCGCGTACTGGGCTTCCGCGTACCGACGCTGAGAGTCACTGAGGGCGTCGGTCTCGTTGAAATGCAGGGTGTATTCCTTGTCGCCGTTGAGCACCATCAGGTGTTTGTAATACAGCACCAGATCCGTGCCTTCATCGAAGGACGACAGCACCGCCAGCGCCGATTCCAGCTCCCGTGCCTGTCGCCGGGCGTTGGCATCACCCTTGGCCGCCTGCTTGCTCAGCGCCACCAGTTGCAGCACTTCGCGGGGCAGCGCGTTGCCGATGCCGGTGATGGCGCCGGTGGCGTTGCAGTTGACGAAACCGTGCACGACCTGGGTGTCGACACCGACCATCAGGGTCACGTCATCATCCTTGGAGGTGATGTTTTCAGCGGCGTAGCGCAGGTCGGCACCACCGCCGAATTCCTTGAAGCCGATCAGGTTCGGGTATTCACGGCGCAGTTCGAAGAACAGGTCGGCGCGAGTCGCGAAGCCGTAGTAAGGGCTGTTGTAGATCACCGCCGGCAAGTTCGGCGCGGCGTGCAGAATCGCGGAGAAGTGCGCCTTCTGTGCGGCGAGCGAAGCGCCTCGGGACAGCACCCGGGGAATGACCATCAAACCCTGAGCACCGACTTTTGCCGCATGGGCAGCATGGGACACTGCTTCACGAGTGTTGATGGCGCCAGTACCGACGATGGTCGGAATCCCGGCACCCACCAGCCGCGCCACGCCTTCCTGACGCTCGGCTTCGGTGAGCAGCGGCCAGTCGCCCATGGAGCCGCAATACACGACCGCGCTCATGCCGATATCGATCAGCTCGCGACCCTTGGCCACCAGCGCATCGAAGTCCGGTGTGCGTGCGGCGGTGCACGGGGTCATCAGGGCGGGCATGCAGCCGGTGAAGATGTTGTCGCTCATTATTGTTCTCCTTGGAACGGTCATTCAGATAGGTTTGGAAAAGCAGCGCAGCGGCTCAGATGCCCCACGCGAACGGATCTGTTTCGTCGATCAGCAGCGTGCTGTCGGCGGTCATGTGGGCGCGGCCGGTGATGTAGGGGCGAATGCGCTCGCCTTCCCATTCAAAGCGGCCTTCGAACTGGCTGCCGGTGATGCTCGCCTGCACCCAGCGCTCGCCCGGCGCGAGTTTTTCGTCGGCGGCCAGGCACGCCAGTTTGGCGCTGGTGCCGGTGCCGCAAGGGGAGCGGTCGTAGGCCTTGCCGGGGCACATGACGAAGTTGCGGCTGTCGGCCTCGGCGTCATCGGCGAACAGTTCGATGTGGTCGATGACCGCGCCGTCCTTGCCATGAATGCCTTGGTCCTCCAGGGCCTTGAGCATTTTCCAGGTGAAGTCGGTCAGGGTTTCGACGTTGTCCATCGTCAACGTCTGGCCGTGTTCGCTGACCAGGAAAAACCAGTTGCCGCCGTAGGCCACATCACCAAGGAAACGGCCGTATCCCGGCACTTGCACCGCCACCTGTTTGCGTGAGCGATAGGCGGGCACGTTGCCCAGGGTCACGGCGCCGTCTTCATGCAGCGTTGCACTGACCGGGCCGACCGGCGTGTCGATCTTGTGCACGCCCGGTGTGATCAGCCCCAGATGTTGCAGCGAAGCAACGAGGCCGATGGTGCCGTGGCCGCACATGCCGAGGTAGCCGGCGTTGTTGAAGAAGATCACGCCGCAGGTGGCGTCCGGCGACACTGGCTCGCAATACAGCGCGCCCACCAGCACATCGTTGCCGCGCGGTTCCAGCAGGCAGGCGCGGCGCCACTGGTCATGCTGCTGGCGCAGGGCGTCGCGCTTTTCGGCCATGGTGTTGCCGGGCAGATCGGGAAAACCCTTCATCACCAGACGCGTGGGTTCGCCGCCGGTGTGGGAATCAATGACGTGTACTCGTTTCATGGACAGGTCCCGTTGAGTGATTTCAGTAAGCGCCGGCAGCGCGAGGATTGGCGTTGGAGGCAGGGGACAGCGAAGCGACTTCGCTTTCATCCTCTTCCGATTCCAGGCGCAGCAGGTGCGCCGGTACGCCGGTGGCGGCGCCCCAGTAATAGATGCCCATCGCACAGGCCGCGACGACCAGGGTGTCGAACGGATGAGTGAGGATGCCCAGGCCGCCGAAGGTGCCGAGTTTCGACAGGACGATGGTCACCGCGTAGAAGGCGATCAGCCACGCCGACGAGCGCACTTGCCGGGATAGGCTGAGGTGGGCGGTCGGCACGAAGCGGCCGCAAAGCAGGTAGACGACGAACATCAGGATTTGCAGGCCGAGCAGCCAGGACACGGTGTTCCAGCCCGACCAGTAAACGATCAGCGCCGCGATGATGAACGACACCGGCCCCAGCACGCCCATGCTCTTGACCCGGAACGGGCGCGGCATGTCGGGTGCATTGCGCCGCAGCGCGGCGACGGTCACTGGAGCCACTGCGTAACTCAGCACCAGCGCGGCGGAGACCACGTTGATCAGCGCTTCCCAGGAAGGGAATGGCAGGGTCCAGAACACCGACAGGGCGAAGGTCAGCCACAGCGCCGGACGCGGGATCCCGGACTTCTCGTCGATGTGGGTGAAGACCTTGAAGAACGTGCCGGTCTGCGCCCAGCCGTAGATCACCCGAGGCGTGGCGTTCATGTAGATGTTGCCGCAGCCGCTGGGAGAGATCACCGCGTCCGCCACCACCAGATACGCCAGCCAGCCCACGCCCAGCGCCAGGGCGATGTCGCGGTACGGCAGGGCGAATTCCTTGGAAACCCCGGCCCAGCCATTGGCGAGTAATTCGGTGGGGATGCCGCCGAGGAAAGCCGTTTGCAGCAGCACGTAGATTGCAGTGGAGAGCAGCACCGACAGGATCAGCGCAATCGGGATGGTGCGCTGGGGATTTTTCACTTCGCTGGCCACCGAGATGATCGGGGTCAGGCCGAGGTAGGCGAAGATCACGCCGCCGGCGGAAACCGCCATTTCGATGCCCGAGAGCCCGAAGGGGGCGAAGCCCTGAACCTGAAAGTTTTCCGGTTTGAAGAAGGTGAACAGCACGCCGATCACCAGCAGCGGCACGATGAACTTGAACACGCTGACCAGGTTGTTGGCCTTGGCGAAGGTCTTCACGCTGCGGTAGTTGAGGAGGAAGAACACGCAGAGCAGGCCGAACTGCACCAGCCAGCCGAGCAGGGTCGGATCACCGCTGCCGGCCTTGGTCAGGCTCGGAAACCAGGCCGCCGCGTATTGGCGCGATGCAACCACCTCGATTGCCACCAGACTGGAAAACGCGATCAGCGTGATGAAACCCATCAGATAACCGAGCAGCGGCCCGTGGCTGTAAACCGGGTAGCGCACCACACCGCCAGCGCGGGGCAATGCCGCGCCCAGTTCGCAATAGACGATGCCCAGCAGCAACACGGCGAAGCCGCCCAGCAGCCAGGAAAATATCCCCGCCGGCCCGGCAATCGCAGAGACGTGACTGGCCGCGAACAACCAGCCGGAACCGAAGATCGCCCCCAGACCGATAAAGGTGAGGTCGATCAATGAAAGTTGTTTTTTGAACTTGCCTTGGCCTGACATGGCATCGCCTTCTTGTGAGTTATTGGATAGGCAGGTGTGAGTCACTTGAACGGCTAAACAGTGAACTCATCGGGCGTCGGGCGATTGATGTTTTGCGCAGCTCTGGATGACGAATTCGGCACAGTTGCGAAGAAAGACAGCGGCGCTCGACACGCTTCGAACGTTGCTGCAATCTGCACGCGAACACCTCAGGCCGATCCATTCACCGGGGAAGACCTTCACATGCAGAACGCGTTTGCGATCCTTTGTCAGGGCGATGAGCGCCAGCGTCCCCATACCCTCGACGCGCTGCTGGCCGGCGTGGCGCCGCTGTTGCCGATGCTGGACGTGATTCCGAACGCGGTCATTTTCATCAAGGATGTGCAGGCGCGGTACGTCCTGGCCAACCGTACGCTGGTGCAGCGCTGCGGTCTGAAAGACCTTAAACCGCTACTTGGGAAAACCAGTGCGCAGGTGTTTCCGGCGCAACTCGGGCCCGGTTATACCGAGCAGGATCGTCGGGTGCTGGAAGAGGGGTTCGTGCTGGAGGATCAACTGGAACTGCATCTGTACGGCAGCCGCGAACCGGGTTGGTGCCTGACGCACAAACGCCCGCTGTACAACCGCGACGGCGAGATCATCGGCCTCGCCGGGATTTCGGTGGACCTGCAATCGGCCAGCGAAACCCATCCGGCGTTTCAGCGCCTGGCGGCCGTCGATGAACACATCCGCGCGCATTTCAATCGGCGGGTGACACTGGGTGAATTGACCCGGATTGCCGGTATTTCGGTGGCGCAACTGGAGCGCTACTGCAAACGGGTCTTCCACCTGACGCCGAGGCAGATGATCCAGAAGGTACGGCTGGAACATGCCCATCGCCTGTTGCACACCGAACTGCCGATTACCGAGGTGGCGCTGCAATGCGGCTACACCGATCACAGCGCCTTCACCCGGCAGTTCAAGGCTTCGACCGGGTTCACCCCGCGTCAGTATCGACAGGCGACGGAGCAATGAGCGGCTCGCGGGTCATAGCGGCTAGACTGACCCTGTCAGCCCCACTTGCTGCAGGTGAAACGAGATGAGCGAATTCTGGGTACGCCGATGCTCGTATGGCCTGTGCGCGATCCTGCTGACGCTGACGGCGTCCTGTTCGAGCAAGGCTCACTACGCGACCACCGGTGATCGCTGCTATGCCAAAGCGGTGCCGACGATGGGCGAGGGTGGCCTGGCGTGGGGATCGACCCTGGGCCAGGCACAGAAAAAATCCATGGATAACTGCATGCGCTACGCCGGCCGCTCGGGCGGTACGCCCGGTACCTGTCAGGTGGTGTTGGCCAAGTGCAAGAATTGATAAGGCGCGATAGCCGCCCGAGCCATAGTGACCGGAAAGGACTTCAGTGAACCTTCATCTTGAAATCGAGCGGATTTTTACCGACCAGGCCTTCGCAAGGCCGCTGTTTTATTCCTGCCCGGGAGGACTGCGTTTCGAACTCTCCGAAACGGGAGGGATGATCGAACAGTTCCTGTTGGCCTTGCGAAAATCGACCGAAATCTGCACCGACATTTTCAGTGGCGAGCCCACGCTCGTGACCTGTCTGCGCTTTCACTCCGGCGGCCAGCGATTTACCCATCGAGCGTTACTTCAGTCCCTTCGGTCGGCTGGCATCGAGATACCTGCAGAACGCTCGATCTGGAGTGAACGCACTGATCCGGATAACTGGTTCTGCGAAAGCGAACCCGAGTACTGGATCAACCTCGCATTCGAAGCGCCCGCAAGGTCGCTTCAAGCATTGCTCTGGTGCGCACTGGCCACGGACTTTGGCGCCATTGCGCCGAATCCACGCTGCGCGGTCTACCTGTTCAATTTGAAGGCCGAAGTGATGGTTTTCCCTTACGACGACCGAGGGATGGACGTGGTCGGGCCCAACAAGGCGCTGCTTTCAAGGCTGTATCACCGCCATCAAGCGTATCTCCTCGATTACGACCGGCCCGCGATGGACGCTGACTTTGCGGGCGCTGCCTGAGATTGGCCCCGGAGCCCTTGATGCCGATCAGAGAGGTCCGAGGGCTCAAGCGCATTTAAATCAAGCTCCGTTCACTAGGTGCGTTGCAAGGCTCGCGACACGTACATTTTGGTAATCATTGACACCATCTCTTTCGCCCCGAAACAACGGAAGTAAAAGCAGCCGTAGTCGGTTTCCAGGCACACAATCTTGGTCATGAACCCCCATTCCAGGCTGACCTTTCGAATCGATGCCATGGGGATTTCAATATCCAGAGCCCCGTCCTGAACCATACGGTTCATGGCATTGGCGTTCATGAAAATCGTGGAGTGGGTCACCGTTACCTTCCCGCCAACCCAGAGTCCGCCGGGGGCCAGAAAATTGACCAGTTTCGTCTTCAATACTGCTTCGGCCATCCCTGCATCTCCCTCGTTCAAATCACAATTCAGCATTTCAGCCGCCTGTTTACCTGACAAAAAACAAAATCACCATGTGTTTACTTCGTTCATTCATACGTCGCAGTTCTCACTGCCCGTTTCTGTCTGGAGTTCTCTCGATGCCCTCGCTCAAAACATTGCCCGCTGCATTGCTGGGGCTGGCCCTTGCTTGTCCGGTGGAAGCCGAGTCTCAGGGCATGGAGTTGGGGCAAGTGCTGATCGGGGCTGAAGACCAGAGCGGCGAAGACCTTTCGCTGGAGGAGGCCAAGGCCCGGTTGGCACAGGTGCCCGGTGGCACCAACGTGGTCGATATGCGCCGCCCGATGCAGGGGCGGGTGGCGAGCAATCAGGATGTGCTGGCGTACCAGCCGGGGGTCTATGCCCAGTCGGCGGGCAACGAGGGGGTGAAAATCTCGATTCGTGGTTCGGGCATCAATCGGGCTCCCGGTGCTCACGCGTCGGGGCTGTACACGATGCTCGACGGCCTGCCGCTGACCGGTCCCGGCGGTACGCCTTACGAGTTGCTGGAGCCGCTGTGGCTCGATCATGTGGAAGTATTGCGTGGTGCCAACGGTTTCGATCGTGGTGCGCTGGCCCTTGGCGGGGCGGTCGATTACGTCAGCCACACCGGCTACAACGCGCCACTGCTGAATGTGCGCTACGTCATGGGCAGCCACGGCTATGCGCAACGGCAAGTCAGCTCGGGCCAGGTGCTCGGCGATTTCGATTACTACCTGTCGATGACCGATGCGCACTCCGACGGCTATCAGGATCACACCGCCAGCAAGAGCCAGGGCGTGATCGCCAACTTCGGTTATCGCTTCAATCCGAATCTGGAAACCCGCTTCTACATTCGTCACCGCGAGACCGACAACGACCTCGCCGGGCGAGTGACCAAACACTCCATCGAACACGATCCGCGCGCGGCCAACCCGGCCTACGTGACGCGCAACGACAGCCGCGATCAGCCGGGCAGCACCTTCATCGGCAACAAGACCACGTACTACATCGACGACGATTCGAGCATCCAGACCGGCCTCGTTTATCACGATTACCCGATGGACCTGCGCGAAGGACCCAACCGCCTGAAGGTGGCGTACACCGATGTCAGCGGCACGTTCGACTACAAGCGCCGCGACACGCTCTGGGGTCTCGAAAGCCGCAGCACGGTTGGCCTGCGGGTGACCAAACACCTGCCCAACGACGGTGCCACTGAGTTGGTTCGGATTCCCACCGGCAACACCGCCGGTTATGCGCCGGGCACGCACATGCGCAACTTCACTTATCAAGGCTCGGACACCGTTCTGCACTTTGGCAATGACCTGGAGATTGCCAACGACCTGTGGCTGACCACCGGCCTCGCCGCGATCTACACCCGCCGCGAAAGCGCCGTGACCTACCCGGAAGGTGGCGGCAAAACCAGCCTCGGCGACTGGGATTACGCCCCACGCCTGGGCTTGCGTTATCAGGTGACGCCGGACCTGCAACTGTTCGGCAACCTCAGCCGCTCCGTCGAAGCGCCGCATCCGTGGTCGCTGATCTACAGCTCCAACGTCCGCTTTCCGGCCGGCAGCGGTGCGGCCACCGGCACTCAGCGCGACCCCATCAAACTGCAGAACCAGACCGCGACCACCCTGGAACTCGGCGGCCGTGGCGACAGCGCGCTCGGCGAATGGAGCCTGGCCTGGTACTACGCCCAGGTGCGCCACGAATTGCTCTCGGTATTGCCGGACGCCAACGCCACCACGCCTTACGAACTCAATGCCAGCCCGACGGTGCATCCAGGCGTGGAAGCCAGCCTGCTCAGCAACCTGTGGTCAGCGAACGATGGCGGCAAGTTGAGCCTGCGCCAGGCCTACACCTTCAGCGACTTCCATTACCGCGATGACGACCGCTTCGGCGACAACCGCCTGCCGGGCCTGCCGATGCATTACTACCAGGGCGAATTGCGCTACGACTTCCCGCAGGGGTTCTTCGCCGCCGTCAACACGCAACTGGTATCGAAAGTCGCGGTGGATTACGCCAACAGCTACTACGCCGATCCTTACGCCACCTTCGGCGCGACCCTCGGTTACAACGCGCCGAAAGGCGACTGGCAGACCTGGCTGGACATGCGCAACCTGACCGACAAACACTACGCCGCTACAGTTACGCCGGGCTATGACGATAAAGGACTGGACGCCGCACGCTCCACGCCGGGTGAGGGGATGGCGATGTACGTCGGGGTGTCGTGGAGTCTGCTTTGATCTCACGACAGAACGGTGATTGAAACCGTTCGATCACCGGACAGCCAAACCTTCGTCCAATTGCCCGATCCTGCTTGCCGGCGTACTGTGACCGGTGATGGCGTAAACCGTGACCATCACCATAACGACAAGATCGAGTGCCCTGCCCATGGACAGCCGCCTGCTGAGCGACCGCAGCAGCGTGTTTCGCCACGCTGACCCGTATGCCGTCTCCGACTATGTGAACCAGCACGTCGGTCAGCATTTCATCGGCCTGTCCAAAACCACCCACCCGCAAGCCAGCCTCAACCACCGCAAACTCGCCGACCTCGATCTGTGCCGCATCAGCTATGGCGGCAGCGTTCGCGTCACGTCGCTTGCACTGGAAACGGTCTATCACCTGCAAGTCCTGCTGCAAGGCAACTGCCTGTGGCGCGGGCACAAGCGTGAGCATCATCTGGTGCCGGGCGAATTGCTGCTGATCAACCCGGACGATCCGGTCGACCTGACTTATTCCGACGATTGCGAGAAGTTCATCCTCAAGGTGCCGGTCAGCGTGCTGGAATCGGTGTGCGACGAACAGCGCTGGCTGCATCCTGCCGGAGGCATCCGGTTCCTGCGCAATCATTACCGGCTCGACGAGCTGGAAGGGTTTACCCACCTGCTGGGCATGATCTGCCAGGAAGCCGAAGCCAGCGATCCGTTGTTGCGGGTACAGGAGCACTACGCGCAGATCGTCGGCAGCAAACTGATTTCGCTGATGAACACCAACGTCAGCCGTGAATGCCTGAGTTCGCCGAGCGTCAGTTTCGAGCGGATCCTCGACTACATTGATCGCAATCTGAAATTGGATCTACCCGCCGAACACCTGGCGGCCCAGGCGAACATGAGCCCGCGTTCACTGTACGCGCTGTTCGAACGCCAGCTCGGCGTGACCCCGATGCAATACATCCGCCAGCGCAAGCTCGAGCGCATTCATGCCTGCCTCAGTGATCCGAGCTGCCCGGTGCGCAACCTCACCGAACTGGCGCTGGACTACGGCTTCCTGCACCTGGGGCGTTTCTCCGAAAGCTATCGCCAGCAGTTCGGCGAATTGCCGTCCGTGACCTTCAAACGCCGCCACTGAATTCCCGCCCCGAAACAATCTGAAGCACCTGCCGCGCCGTCCTGCACAAAACGGATAGCGCTCTGCAGGATTCGGATATTGCCGCCCGCGTTGCCTCCCTAATCTGACCTGGCCTGAACAATAACAATGGAGGCCCCGGCCATGTCCCTGGGAATCGACTACCTCAATGCCATGCTTGAAGAGGACCCCGAGAAGGGTGCCTACCGCTGCAAGCGGGAGATGTTCACCGATCCGCGGCTGTTCGAACTGGAGATGACGCACATCTTCGAAGGCAACTGGATCTACCTCGCCCATGAAAGCCAGATCCCCAACGTCAATGACTTTCTGACCACCACCATGGGCCGCCAACCCGTCTTCATCGCCCGCAACAAGGCTGGTGAACTCAATGCCTTTCTCAATGCGTGCAGCCATCGCGGTGCCATGCTCTGCCGGCACAAGTCCGGCAACCGTTCCAGCTACACCTGTCCGTTCCACGGCTGGACGTTCAACAACAGCGGCAAACTGCTCAAGGTCAAGGACCCGAGCGAAGCCGGCTACCCCGAAGGCTTCAATTGCGAAGGCTCCCACGACCTGACCAAAGTCGCGCGTTTCGAATCCTATCGCGGCTTTCTGTTCGGCAGCCTGAACGCCGATGTGAAATCCCTCGCCGAGCACTTGGGCGAGTCAGCCAGGATCATCGACATGATCGTCGATCAGTCACCCGAAGGCCTTGAAGTGCTGCGCGGTTCCAGTTCCTACATCTATGAAGGCAACTGGAAACTCACCGCCGAAAATGGCGCTGACGGTTATCACGTCAGCTCCGTGCACTGGAACTACGCCGCCACCCAGAATCAGCGTCAGCAGCGCGACGCTGGCGAAGAAATCAAGACCATGAGCGCCGGCAGCTGGGCGAAGAAGGGCGGCGGTTTCTACTCGTTCGATCACGGCCACTTGCTGCTGTGGACCCGCTGGGCCAACCCCGAGGACCGCCCGGCCTACGAGCGTCGCGATGAACTGGCCCGGGACTTCGGCCAGGCCCGCGCCGACTGGATGATCGAGAACTCGCGCAACCTGTGTCTGTACCCCAACGTGTACCTGATGGATCAGTTCAGCTCGCAGATCCGCATCGCCCGGCCGATCTCCGTCGACAAGACCGAGATCACCATCTATTGCATCGCGCCCAAAGGCGAAAGCGCGGAAGCCCGAGCCAAACGCATCCGCCAATACGAAGACTTCTTCAACGTCAGCGGCATGGCCACCCCGGATGACCTCGAAGAATTCCGCTCGTGCCAGACCGGCTACGGCGCCGGGCGCGGCTGGAACGACATGTCCCGTGGCGCGACCCATTGGGTCGAAGGCGCGGACGCGGCGGCCAAGGAAATCGACCTCAAGCCCTTGCTGTCCGGCCTGCGCACCGAAGACGAAGGCCTGTTCGTGCTGCAACACAAGTACTGGCAGGAAACCATGCTCAAGGCTGTTTCCTCCGATAAAAACCTGATCCCCGTGGAGGCCGTGCAATGAACAACCTCTACGACACCGTGCGCGATTTCCTCTACCGCGAAGCGCGCTATCTGGACGACGGCCAGTGGGATCAATGGCTGGAACTCTACGCCGCCGACGCCAGTTTCTGGATGCCGGCCTGGGACGACCACGACACCCTGACCGAAGACCCGCAAAGCGAAATCTCGCTGATCTGGTACGGCAACCGTGGCGGCCTCGAAGACCGGGTGTTCCGGATCAAGACCGAGCGCTCCAGCGCGACCATTCCCGACACCCGCACCTCGCACAACCTCAGCAACATCGAGATCGTCGAGCAGGGCGAAGGGCAATGCCAGGTGCGCTTCAACTGGCACACCCTGAGCTTTCGCTATCAGGTCACCGACAGTTATTTCGGCACCAGCTTCTACACCCTCGACCTGCGCGGCGACCAGCCGTTGATCAAGGCCAAGAAAGTCGTGCTGAAGAACGATTACGTCCGTCAGGTCATCGACATCTACCACATCTGATCGAGACGGCGGCGAGCCGGGCTCGACGCTGTGAGCGAGGTGCACCATGAGTTTCCAGATCGCACTGAATTTCGAAGACGGGGTCACCCGTTTCATCGAGGCCTCGGGCCACGAGACCGTTGCCGACGCGGCCTACCGTCAGGGCATCAACATCCCGCTGGACTGCCGCGACGGCGCCTGCGGCACCTGCAAGTGTTTCGCCGAAGCCGGGCGTTACGACATGGGCGACAACTTCATCGAAGACGCCCTGAGTGAAGACGAACTGGCCCAGGGTTACGTCCTGACCTGCCAGATGCGCGCCGAAAGCGACTGCGTGGTGCGGGTGCCGGTCGGCTCCCAGGTGTGCAAGACCGAACAGGCGAGTTATCAGGCGTCGATCAGCGATGTCCGGCAGCTCTCCGAAAGCACCATCGCGCTGTCGCTCAAGGGTGAATCCTTGAGCAAACTGGCGTTCCTGCCGGGGCAATACGTCAACCTGCAAGTACCGGGCAGCGAGCAATCCCGTGCCTATTCCTTCAGCTCGTTGCAGAAGAACGGCGAGGTCAGTTTCCTGATCCGCAATGTCCCCGGCGGCCTGATGAGCAGCTTCCTCACCGGGCTGGCCAAGGCCGGCGACAGCCTGAATCTGGCCGGGCCGCTGGGCAGTTTTTACCTGCGCGAGATCAAGCGGCCGTTGTTGCTGTTGGCGGGTGGCACCGGGCTGGCGCCGTTTACCGCGATGCTGGAGAAAATCGCCGAGCAGGGCAGCGAGCATCCGGTTCACCTGATCTACGGCGTGACCAACGACTTCGATCTGGTGGAGCTTGACCGCCTCGAAGCCTTCGCCGCGCGTATCCCGAACTTCAGCTTCGGCGCTTGTGTGGCCAATCCGCAGAGCCGGCACCCGCTCAAGGGCTACGTCACCCAGCACATCGAACCGCGTCACCTCAACGAAGGCGATGTCGACGTGTACCTGTGCGGCCCGCCGCCGATGGTCGAGGCGGTCAGCCAGTACATCCGCGAACAGGGCATCACGCCGGCGAACTTCTACTACGAGAAATTCGCGGCGGCTTGAGTCTTTTTTCTGAATTGCGAGGTTGTCATGAACAACAGATTCGCCAACAAGGTCGCGCTGGTCACCGGCGCGGCACAGGGCATCGGTCGTCGGGTGTGCGAGCGCTTGCTGGAGGAGGGCGCGCAAGTGATCGCCGTCGACCGCTCCGGACTGGTTCACGAACTGCAAGGCGAGGGCGTGCTGTCGCTGACCGCCGACCTTGAGCAATACGCCGATTGCGCTCGGGTGATGACCGCCGCGATCGATGCTTTCGGGCGCCTGGACGTGCTGGTCAACAACGTCGGCGGCACCATTTGGGCCAAGCCCTTCGAGCATTACGAAGTCGAGCAGATCGAGGCCGAGGTGCGCCGCTCGCTGTTCCCGACGCTGTGGTGCTGCCACGCCGCATTGCCGTACATGCTCAAACAGGGCGGCGGGGCGATCGTCAATGTGTCATCGATTGCGACCCGCAGTCTGAACCGCGTTCCCTACGGCGCGGCGAAGGGCGGGATCAATGCGCTGACTGCCTGCCTGGCTTTCGAGAATGCCGAGCGCGGGATCCGGGTCAACGCCACCGCGCCCGGCGGCACCGAAGCGCCAGCACGACGCATTCCGCGCAACAGCGGCGAACAGTCCGCGCAGGAGCAGGCCTGGTATCAGGAAATCGTCGCGCAAACCCTCGATAGCAGCCTGATGAAACGCTACGGAACCCTAGACGAACAGGTCGGCGCGATCCTGTTTCTCGCCTCGGACGACGCCTCCTACATCACCGGTGTGACCCTGCCGGTCGGTGGCGGTGACCTCGGTTGATCACGCTTGAATGGACACTGAAATGAACCGGATCCTGATTGAAAACCTGTCGGCGGTCATCGTCGACCTGCCGACCATCCGCCCGCACAAACTGGCGATGCACACGATGCAGAACCAGACGCTGGTGATCCTGCGCCTGCGTTGCAGCGACGGTATCGAAGGCATCGGCGAAGCCACCACCATTGGCGGCCTGGCCTACGGCTATGAAAGTCCCGAAAGCATCAAGGCCAACATCGATGCACACCTGGCGCCGGCGCTGATCGGCATGGACGCGGACAACATCAACGCCGCGATGCAGAAGCTCGACAAGATCGCCAAGGGCAACACCTTCGCCAAGTCCGGCATCGAGAGCGCATTGCTCGACGCCCAAGGCAAACGCCTTGGTTTGCCCGTGAGCGAATTGCTCGGCGGCCGGGTCCGCGACAGCCTCGAAGTGGCCTGGACCCTGGCCAGCGGCGACACCGCTCGGGACATCGCCGAGGCCGAACAGATGCTGGAAGCGCGGCGGCACCGGATCTTCAAACTGAAGATCGGCGCCAACCCGCTGGAGCAAGATCTGAAACACGTAGTGGCGATCAAAAAAGCTTTGGGCGAGCGCGCCAGCGTTCGGGTCGACGTCAACCAGTATTGGGACGAGTCCCAGGCAATTCGCGGCTGCCAGGTGCTCGGCGACAACGGTATCGACCTGATTGAGCAGCCGATCTCGCGGGTCAACCGCTCCGGGCAGATTCGCCTGAACCAGCGCAGCCCGGCGCCGATCATGGCCGACGAATCGATCGAAAGCGTCGAGGACGCCTTCAGCCTTGCTGCCGACGGCGCCGCCAGCGTGTTCGCCTTGAAGATCGCCAAGAACGGCGGCCCGCGCGCCGTGTTGCGCACCGCGCAAATCGCCGAAGCCGCCGGCATCGCTGTGTATGGCGGCACCATGCTCGAAGGCTCCGTCGGCACCCTGGCCTCGGCCCATGCGTTCCTCACGCTCAGGCAACTGACCTGGGACACCGAGCTGTTCGGTCCGCTGTTGCTGACCGAAGACATCGTCACCGAGCGCCCGCAATACCGCGACTTTCACCTGCACATTCCACGCACCCCGGGCCTGGGCCTGACGCTGGATGAACAGCGTCTGGCGCGTTTTCGCCGGCACTGACCCCTAAGGAGAACGCCATGTTGTTCCACGTAAAAATGACCGTGAAATTGCCCGCCGATATGGCTCCGGCCGTTGCCACAAAGCTCAAGGCCGACGAGAAGGAGCTCGCCCAGCGCCTGCAGCGCGAAGGCCAGTGGCGCCATCTCTGGCGCATCGCCGGGCACTACGCCAATTACAGCGTGTTCGATGTGCCCAGCGTCGAAGCGCTGCACGACACCCTGATGCTGTTGCCGCTGTTTCCCTACATGGACATCGAGATCGACGGTCTCTGTCGCCACCCTTCGTCGATTCACGCCGACGACCGCTGACCGCGGAACCGACCCCACAACAACAAGATGAGGTGAACACCATGACCGTGAAGATTGCCCATACTGCCGAACTGCAAACGTTCTTCGAAGAAGCCGCCGGTTTTGCCAACGATGGCGGCAGCTCGCGTCTGAAAACCATCGTCCTGCGGATGTTGCAGGACACCGCCCGGATCATCGAAGACCTTGAGATCAGCGAAAACGAATTCTGGAAAGCCGTCGATTACCTCAACCGTCTGGGCGGCCGCTCCGAAGCCGGGTTGCTGGTGGCGGGCCTCGGCCTCGAGCATTTCCTCGACCTGTTGCAGGACGCCAAGGATGCGCAGATCGGCTTGACCGGCGGCACGCCGCGCACCATCGAAGGCCCGTTGTACGTGGCCGGCGCGCCGCTGTACGAAGGCGAATGCCGGATGGATGACGGCAGTGAGGAGGGCGTCGCCACGGTGATGCTCCTGGAAGGCCAGGTGTTCGATCCGCAAGGTCAGCCGTTAGCGGGTGCCACGGTCGACCTGTGGCACGCCAACACCAAAGGCACTTATTCGTTTTTCGATCAGAGCCAGTCCGAGTACAACTTGCGCCGCCGGATTATCACCGACGCCGAAGGTCGCTACCGCGCCCGCAGCATCGTGCCGTCCGGCTATGGCTGCGACCCGCAAGGCCCGACCCAGGAATGCCTGAACCTGCTTGGCCGCCACGGCCAGCGCCCGGCTCATATTCACTTCTTCATTTCCGCACCGGGGCATCGGCACCTGACCACGCAGATCAATTTGTCGGGGGACAAATACCTGTGGGATGACTTTGCGTATGCGACCCGTGAAGGGTTGGTCGGGGAAGTCGAGTTTTTGGAAGATGCAGCGGGACGTCGCGCTGAATTGAAGTTCGACTTTCAGTTGCAGCAGGCGCCGGATGCGGCGGCGCAGCAGCGCAGTCAACGGCCAAGGGCGTTGCAGGACTGCTGATTCCGGAGCTCTCTTCGGATTGGCTGAACTGCGCAAAAAGTTGCGCAGTTGTTCGTAATAAAAGCACGGTGAAAACCGCTGGAGGCCTTGTCTTTAAAGGCCTGCAGCCAAGTGCGCAAGAAGTTGCACAGCACTGCGCAACTTCTTGCGCACTTTTTCGCTGTTTCCTACAGAAAAAGTTGGAAAATTCCCACGAGAGCTTCGTAAACCCTTGATGGGTAATGGCCAAGTGATGGCTGGCACGACTTTTGATAACTCCTTCGCTACCTGGGCAGGCAATCACGCCGTCCGGTTCTGTCTATCGAGCAAGGAGCACACCCCATGGCAACACCCGCGTACATGTCGGTTACCGGCGAAAAACAAGGCCTGATCACTGCCGGCGCGTTCACCGCCGACTCCGTTGGCAACACCTACCAGGAAGGCCACGAAGACCAGGTCATGGTTCAGGCGTTCACCCACGACGTGATCATCCCGCGTGACCCGCAATCCGGTCAGCCAACCGGTCAGCGCGTGCACAAGCCAGTTGTGATCACCAAGGTCTACGACAAGGCTTCGCCGCTGCTGCAAGCAGCTCTGACTTCCGGCGAGCGCATGAGCGAAATCGTCATCCAGTGGTACCGCACCTCGGCGCAAGGCACCCAGGAGCACTACTACACCACCAAACTGGAAGACGCGATCATCGTCGCCATCAACAACAAAATGCACAACTGCCAGGACCCGGCGAACGCCCACTTCACTCATCTGGAAGAAGTGCAGTTCACCTACCGCAAAATCACCTGGACCCACGAAGTCTCCGGTACTTCGGGTTCCGATGACTGGCGTGCTCCGGTCGTTTAATCGCGACTGATGGTTGTATCGCCTCGGCCGGTTTCGCCGGTCGAGGCACCTTCACTACTCAAAGAATTTTTGCCACCCGATCCTTATCGATCTGGCGGCATCGCAGCACTGTGCGAGGGACAAGGGAATGTTCTCACCGGCCAACCAGCCCCATTTCAATCTGACCATCGATGGCGCGGACAGCGACTTTCAGGTGCTGTCGTTCACCGGTCGAGAAGCCCTCAACACGCCCTTCGAATTCGAGCTGGAACTGGTCAGTGAAAAGGCCTCGATCAACCTCGAAAGCCTGCTGCACAAACTGGCGTTTCTTCAGCTCTCGCCGAGCGGCACCGGGATTCACGGGCTGATCTACAGCATCGCCCAGGGCGAGGCGGGCAAGCGCCTGACCCGCTACAGGATCTCGCTGCGACCGCAGCTTTCCTACCTCGCACACCGCTTCAACCAGCGCATTTTTCAGCAGATGACGGTGCAGCAGATCATCAGTCAGGTGCTGGAAGAACACGGCATTCTGGCCAGCGACTACCACTTCCAGCTGAGCGCGGTGTATCCCGAGCGCGTCTACTGCACGCAGTACGATGAGAGCGACCTGCATTTCGTCCAGCGCCTGTGCGAGGAGGAGGGGATTCACTACCACTTCCAGCACACGTCCAGCGGCCACAAACTGACCTTCGGCGATGACCAGACGGTGTTCCCGAAACTCGCGCCCGTGGCCTATCAGCAGGACTCCGGGCTGGTGGCGGACAAGCCGGTGGTCAAGCGTTTCGGCCTGCGTCTGGCCACCCGCACCAGCCGCACCACGCGGCGCGATTACGACTTCGTCAAACCGAAGATCGAGCTGGAAAGCGACGCCAAGAGCAGCGCCCAACCGGACCTGGAAGACTACGATTACCCGGGCCGCTTCGTGGACCGCGAGCGCGGCAAGCACCTGGCCAACCGCAACCTCGAACGCCACCGCAGCGACTATCGCCTGGCCGAGGGCAACAGCGACCAGCCGATTCTGGTCACCGGGCATTTTCTGGCCCTGACCGACCACGCCAACCCGACGTGGAACGACCTCTGGCTGCTCACGGAAATCTTCCACGAAGGTAAACAGCCGCAAGTGCTGGAAGAGTCGGTGACCAGCGACACCACCGACAACAAAGACGATTTCCATCAGGGTTATCGCAACCGCTTCAACGCGATCCCGTGGGACGTGCCGTACCGCCCGCCGCTGGATCACCCGAAACCCAAAGTCCTCGGTTCGCAAAGCGCCGTGGTCACCGGTCCCGAAGGCGAAGAAATTTTCTGCGACCAATACGGCCGGGTGAAGGTGCAGTTCTTCTGGGACCGTGAAGGCCAGCACGACGACAAGACCACCTGCTGGATGCGCGTGGCCTCCAGTTGGGCCGCTGAAACCTTTGGCTCGATCAACATTCCGCGGGTCGGCATGGAAGTGCTGATCACCTTCCTCGAAGGCGCCCCCGATCAGCCGCTGATCACCGGTTGCCTGTACCACGGCGCCAACCTGCCGCCGTACAAACTGCCGGACTTCAAGACCCTGGCCACGGTCAAGAGCAAGGAATACAAGGGCAGCCGCGCCAACGAACTGCGCATCGACGACACCACCAGCGAGATCAGCATCGCGCTGCGCAGCGATCACGGCGCGAGCGCGATCAACCTGGGTTACCTGACCCATCCGCGTCCTTCAGGTGGGCAGCCGCGCGGCGAAGGTTTTGAGTTGCGCACCGACCGCCACGGCGCCGTGCGTGCTGGCGCCGGTCTGTTGATCACCACCGAACCGCGCCCGAACGAATCCAAACACCACAAGGACCTGCCGGAAACCGCCGAACGCCTGGCCACCGCCAGCGATCAACAGGACGGTTTCGCCACGCAGGCCAAGGAACTTCAAGCCCAGGAAGCCGGCGATCAGGACGACGTGGCCAAGGCCTTGCACGCGCAGCACCAGGGCGTGCTTGGCTCGGGACCGGCGAACCTCACCGCCAACGAATTTCCCGAGTTCACCGAGCCGCATCTGGTGCTCGCCAGCCCGGCCGGCATCGCCCTGACCACACCGCGCTCCAGCCACATCGCCACCGGCGAACACCTGGCGCTGAGCAGCACCGGGCACACCAGTTTTTCCATCGGCAAACGCCTGCTGGCCAGTGCCAGCCGCGGCATGCGCCTGTTCGTGCAGAGCATGGGGTGGCGGCTGGTGGCGGCCTCCGGCGACATCGACGTCAAGGCGCTCAAGGACAGCATCAACCTGCTGGCCAAACTCAACATCACCGCCAACGCCGACCGCATCACCATCACCGCCAAGACCGAACTGGTGATCCAGGGCGGCGGCAGCGCCACCACCTACAACGCCGGCGGCATCACCCACGCCACCAGCGGCCCGTACACCGCCCACGCGGCGAACTTCGCCTACACCGGGGCGAAATCCCTGGCCGGGGTGTTCCCGGAACCGCCGAAACCGGGCAAGGGCAATCTGGAGCTGTTCAACCAGTACGCCGGGCGACAGGGCATCAAGGACGGCGATTACGAAGTCATCGATGCGCTGGGCAAAAGCATCAAGGGCAAGCTCGACGCGAAGGGGTTCGCCAGCGTCGCCGGCGCCGCACCGGGGCCAGCGCGGGTGCTGTTCGGCAAGGATCCTGCGGACACCTGGAGTGAAGGCAGCTACATCGGCAAGCCAGAATGGCCGTTGAATCCGCCGGGTGCGGAAGACATTCCGAGCCAAGTGCAAGCCATGGTGGCGCAGGCGTTGCCGAGCAAGAACTGGGACATGTTGGAAAAGGGCAAGGAATTGGCACAGACAGGGATGGGTGCAATGCAGACCGCGCAAGGTGCGATGCAAACGGCGCAGCAGGTGAAAGGGGCAGTGCAGGGCGGGGTGGCCGGACTGCCGAAACTGGCGAGTGCGGCGATGCCGAGTGCGTCGGGGATTCTCGGGGCGGCGAGCAAAGCGGGCAAGTTGCCAACGCTTCCGGCTCCAGCCCTGCCAAAAGCTTCCTTGAAAACCCCGGGCCTGCTGGCGGGAGAGGTGTTGTCATGACGACTGGATCCGATGGTGCGAAAACGCGTGAGCCGCAAGTCGCGGTGGTGCCACTCAACACGATCGATATTCAGGATGTCGGACGCGGCGCTGCCAAATTCGATGCCTGGTTGCAGTCCATCAGCGGCGGTGTCGTCACACTCGATCGGGTCAAGAACGTCGCGGGTGCTCTTCCTGTCGTGGGCAACATCATGGCGTTGGTTGATGCCCTTGGAGACATCGTCACCCTGGCCAAAAGCAAACAGCGTCAAGTGCTGGATTGGGTCAGCCTGGGTATCAACCTGATTGGTGTATTGCCTGCGCCACCGACCATGGCTTCTGCGCGCATGACACTACGCCCGACCCTGGGGTTGGTGCGTCAGGAGCTGCGTAACAGCGCCAAGATGCTGCTGGGGGACTCTCTGATTGAAGTGTTGATCGGGCATCTGAACGCGACCATCGTCGGCACCATCGATGACTTCGTCAAACAGGCACAACCCAAACTGGCGGGCATTCTCGACGACGCTGGAAAACTGGGTCAAAGCGCGGTGAACGAGATCGCCAAGGGCCTGGAAAAGGTGGTCAATGGCAAGCTCGATGCGAAGGGAGACCTCAATGCGGCCGGTTCGAAAATCACGGCGGCGCGCGGTCAGTTGTTGCATGACCCCAAGGCGGCTATCAGCAACATTTTCGGTGCCGCTTTCAGTGCCTACAAGGCTGCAGGCAAAGGCGTTGCCAACAGTGCCGCCAAGAACTTGCTGCCGGAGAAAGCCAAGGCTCTGGTACTGAGCAACACATCGATGCTTCGCACGCTGGGGGTGGAGCTGCAATCCCAGATGAAAAAGCTTGGTGACCCGGGCGTTCAGCATTCCATCGGCTGGCTGTTGCAGATGTTGGCGGGCTCGGTAGTAACTTGGCGCAAACGTCGCTCTCATGGTCAGGCCGCCAGTGTCAAACCGGGGGCCACGAGCAAGGCAGAACAACGCGCCGGCAAAGGCCAACTGGAGTTGCAGCAAAGCCAGGTTCGAGCCCGTTCTGATGCCAGTGATTGCAAGAATCGCGTCCCGACAGGCACGAAAAGAAACATCAGCTTTGCACGCGGCACGGAAACCATCACCCACACGGATTTCCGTTTGCCGGGCCCGTTTCCCGTCGTCTGGAACCGTACTTATTACTCGAATCTGGAGGCCTACGACAAAGGCAGCCTAGGTGCTCGCTGGATCAACGAGTTCACCACTCGTTTCGATTATGTGGATGACGGGTTGGTCTTTCATGCGGCCGATGGCCGAAGTCATGAGTATGCGTTGCCCAAAGTCGGCGATGCCCATCATGACCCGATTGAAAACCTGACTCTGATTCGCTCAGGTGAAAATCAATTGCTGCTGTGCCGCGGTGTCGAGAGAAAGGAGACCTACGTGCGTCGTGGGGCACGCTTTCTGCTCGCCGGCATCGAGCTGCGCAGCGGTGCTGGAATCATGCTGCACTATGAGCACATGCATGGTAATGAACCGGTGCTCTCTGACCTGCTCACCTATCAGGGGGACGTTACAAAGGTTCATCTACAACTCGGAACACTGATCGATGACCACGGACGTCTGACAGGTTTGTGGGAGATCGCCGATGGCATTCCTCAGCGCCAACTGTGTGCCTATCACTATGATGCGTTGGGCGATCTGGTTCAGGCACGGGATGAAAACGGTTATGCCTGGAATTATGAATTCCGCAGCCATCTGATCACGCGATACACCGACCGGACCGGGCGGGGCATGAATTTGCAATGGCAGGGGGACGGCTCCGATGCCAAAGCGATTCGTGAATGGGCGGATGATGGAAGCTTCGATACTCGACTTGAGTGGGACGAAAACATTCGTCTGACCTACGTCACTGACGCTCACGGCAATGAGACCTGGCACTACTACGACATTCTTGGCTACACGTACCGTATCCGTCATCCGGATGAGCGTTCGGAATGGTTGTTCCGCGATGAGGCCAAAAATGTCGTGCGACATGTCCACACCGATGGAAGCGTTGATCGGTTCAGCTACGACGAGCGTGGCAATCTTCTCGAACACATCCGTGCCGATAACACCGTAGTGCATTACGCATACGATGATCTGGACCAACTGATCAAGGTTAGTGATGCAGAGGGCGGACAGTGGACCAGAGCTTATGACGACAGCGGCAATCTTGTGGAAGCTGTCGATCCTCTGGGTAACAAGACGGAGTACACCTACACATCTGCCGGCTATCCGGAGACCGTCAAGGATGCTAACGGAGCAGAGAAGAAATTCGAATACAACGATGCCGGTCAGTTGACCGGGTACACCGATTGTTCCGGCAAAACCAGTACCTGGGAGTACAACGGCCTGGGTCAGTTGATTTGCTTTACCGATGCGGCAGGGCAAAGCACCGAGTATGAGTATGTGGCAGGTCAACTGGTGTTGATCAGGCATCCGGACAAGTCTGAGGAGCGTTTCAGTCGCGATGCCGAAGGGCGACTGTTGGCCCATGTCGACGGCCTGAACCGCTGCACCACCTGGAACTACAGCGCCGCCGGCCTTATCGCCGAGCGAGTGGATGCGGCTGAGCAAACATTGCGCTATCGCTGGGACCGTCTCGGTCGTTTGACCGCTTTGGAGAACGAAAATGAGCGTAGCGCCCATTTTCACTACGATCCGATGGGGCGGTTATTGGAGGAAACAGGTTTCGACGGCCATATTACGCGCTACCAGTACGACACTGAATCAGGTCGTTTGAGTAGCAAGCTTGATGGCGAGCGGCGAGTGGCTTTCCAATTCGACCTGATGGGCCGCCTGATAGAGCGCCGTGCGAGTCTGGGCGAACAGGTACAAAGTGAAACATTTGCCTACGATGGCAACGGCAATATGACACTGGCTGAAAATGATCACAGTCGCTTGCAGTGGTTCCACGATCCGGCGGGCAACCTGCTGCGTGAACATCAGCATTATCTGAGTCTGGAGCAGCCTCGGATCGCAGTCTGGCAACATGAATACGATGCCCTGAATCAGCGGGTAGCGACTGTGCGTCCGGATGGCCAAAGAGTCAGTTGGATGACCTACGGCAGCGGGCACTTGCTGGGATTGAAAGTGGATGACCACGAGTTGCTGGCCTGGGAGCGTGATGATCTGCATCGCGAAATCGCCCGTCATCAGGGCAACCATTTATTGCAGACGCAGAAGTGGGACCCGGCTGGGCAGTTGCAGGAGCAATTGTTGGGTCGCAGCGATGACAAGCGCACGTTGCTCAAGCGTGAATATCAATATGATCCTGCGGGCCAACTGATCCTTCTCAACGACACGCGACGCGGGCCGCTGACGTATCAGTACGATCCGGTGGGGCGCCTGATCAAGGCGGCGAGTCGACAGGGTGTGGAAACTTTCGCCTTTGATCCTGCCGGTAACTTGCTTGATGAGCCGGTTGAACAGATGCGCCGACCTCTGGATCAGGACCCGATGCGTAGCAAGCGGGTGGATAACCTGCTGCGCGAGTACTCGGGTACCCACTATGAATACGATGATCGAGGCAATCTGATACAGCGTTGGCACAACGGCAGTATCGCCAGAATGCGCTGGGATTTGTTCGACCGTTTGGTTCACTTTGATGATGCCCGACTGGAAGTCGAGTATGCCTACGATGTATTGGGACGCCGCCTTTACAAGAACTCGACTGCGCATTTCAAGCGACGGCCTGAAGCCGGCTCACAGTGGAACGACAATGAGTTTGTCCGCAAGCAGCGAGAGTCGGGTTGTGGTTTCACATTGTATGGCTGGGACGGCGATACGCTGGCCTGGGAGAGCAGTCCGGCTCTGCTGGATGGTGATCCCGGACGCACAGTGCATTACATCTATGAGCCGGGTACTTACATTCCGGTTGCGCAAGCTTTGCGACACCAACCAATCATTCTGATGGGGCAGCCTGACTTCAGCGGCGAGTATCAATTGGAGGACGACCCGGTGTGGAATCACGTACCTGTGGCACTGCCAATCGACGTGTTGAGTTGGTATCAATGCGACCGAATGGGGGCGCCTCTGGAGTTGACCGACCAGAATGGCGAAATAGCCTGGAGCGCTCAGTACAAGGCATGGGGGAGCGTGTCTGAGCAGCGTTCGCCAATGGCGCAGCAACAGGGTATTGGCAACCCGATTCGCTTCCAGGGGCAATATCACGATCATGAAACGGGGCTGCATTACAATCGTTATCGTTATTACGATCCGTTGATTGGACGCTTCATCAGCAAAGATCCCATCGGTTATGACGGTGGGTTGAACCTCTTTGTATATGCGCCGAGTCCACTGGGCTGGATTGACCCGCTAGGCTTGGCAAGATGTCCGTGTGCCGATCTGAAGAAAGGCAACCCTGAAGGAACCGGGCCATTCAGAGGTGGATCTTACGGAGGCACCACGGCCTCGGGGATCGAGTCGCATCACATGCCGGCAGACAGCACCAGTCCGATTAAGAGAAGCCAGGGGCCAGCAATACAAATGGAGCCCTATGACCATAGCCAAACAATGAGTCACGGCCACCAGGGTAATCCCGGAAAAGCCTATCGAGCTCAGGTTCAGTCAAAAATCGAAGTGGGAGACATGAGAGGTGCAATGGCGATGGAGATCAGAGATGTGCGCCGTGTAGCCACTCAGGTCGGACAACCCAGAAAGTACAATGAAGCAATGCAAGAAATGCTGGCGTATGCCAAGTGCCGTAAATTTCTGGATAAGTGAGAGAAACCATGAATGATCAAGCGTTCAAAGTGTGGCGAGATAAACTGGTTTCATTGGATCGCTACGAGAACCCGGAAGATGCTCGTGAGTTCTCGGCGCTCGTGAGCAGTGTCCGCGACGAACTCGATGCAAAAACCATTGATGCACTACTGTCGACCTTTTGCGATGAAGACGACTACGGTGTGCAAGAGCGCGTGGTGGGTGTTCTTGATCATGCTGAAGCGGGCGTTTTTGCTGAAAGGCTTGCGGTGAACTTCTCAACGTTGCAAAGACAGGCAAGTGGCAAGGAATGGCCTCTTATTCTGATCGGTCGTGTCGTGAACTCGGACAACGCAGAGAAGATCAAGGCGATTGTCGCGGCTGCGAAGAAGTCCCCGGATCTTGACGCCTTTATTCGAAGTGATGAGTTCCTGGATGAGTATCCGGAGATCGAAAGCTACTTCCCCTGATACGACTCAAGGCCCGCCGTTTTCACGTTTGATGGGTTCGACGGCCCCATTTGGCATGCCAGAAGTCAGGTCAAAGGAGTGACAACATGAAAGACGCAATCCGCCTCGGCGACTCCACCACCCACGGTGGCAAGGTCCTCGAAGCCTTCTCCCAAACCAACCTCAACGGCAAGCCGATTGCCGGGGTCGGTCACAAGGTCAGTTGCCCATTGTGCAAAGGGGTATTCCCGATTGCCGAGGGCAGCAGCACCTACACCGTCGATGGCACACCCATTGCGCTGGACGGTATGAAAACAGCCTGTGGGGCGGCGCTGATTGCCAGCGGGCCCAAAGGGGCCGTTGTCAGCTAAATCGATATTTGTAATTGCCGTCTCCATGACGCGGCCTTTTCGGCGCGTTATTTGAACAAGACATGCTTCACCCAAAACATGCTTCACCTCAAAAAGAGCTCAAAACGCTCCAACATTTAAAGGAATAAATATGAAGACCGCTTCTTTGATTCTCGCCATGGCAGCCGCGTTTGGCACCAGCACGCTTGCCTACGCCGAAGGGCAAGACGCCGCCACTTTGAAAGGGATATACGACAACGGTCGCAACATGTCAGGCCTGATCAAAAGCTGTGTCGACAAGGGGTTCCTGAAAGCGGACAGCACCGAGAACGCCAACAAGATGGCTGCATTCGTTAGCAACATGCCGGGTGATTTCGACAAGCGTGACGGCGACAAGAACGAACAGTTTGGCCGCAAGGGCGAAGTGTTCACGGAGGGGGAATACAAGAGCCTGGAAAGCAACCTGCCACCGAACCTCACGCTCAAGCAATGGTGCGAGCAGGCGGATCAGGGCATGCGCGAAGGGTTGAAGCGCGTCGGTCTGTAGCCGTCAGTTGATTCAGGGCCGACGTTAACGCCAAGCCGATTGCCGTGGTCGGTCCTGAGGTCAGTCGAGCCGCTCGATAGACCGAACTAAGCTAATGCAAAAAAGATATTTGTTCGGTTTTTTTAATATCGTTTAGTTTTGATTCACAGACGAATCAAAGCATCAAACCGACAGGCCCCCGATTGCCATGACGGCACACGCTGAATCGATCACAGGCTCTTCAGGTTTGATTCACACGGGAGTGAATCATGCCGCACACCTCAGCTATCACCGCATTACCCACCCTGGACTTGTCCCTGCTCGACGGTACGCCGTCGCAACGCCAGGCCTTTCTCGATGATTTGCGTCACGCTGCTCGCGATGTCGGGTTCTTCTACCTGACCGGCCATGGCATCGACGCCGGCCTGCTCAATCAAGTTCAAGACCACGCCCGGCAATTTTTCGCCTTGCCCGACAGCGAGAAAACAGCCGTCGGCATGATCAATTCGCCGCATTTTCGCGGCTACAACCGCGCCGCGTCCGAGATTACTCGCGGGCAGCCCGATCAGCGTGAACAGTTCGATCTGGGCGCCGAGCGCGACGCCTTGCCATTGAACGTCGACAGTCCGTTGTGGGCACGGCTGCAAGGGCCGAATCAATGGCCTGAAGCGTTGCCGCAACTCAAGCCGCTGCTGCTCGACTGGCAGCAGGCGATGACCCAAATGTCGCTGCGTCTGCTGCGCGCTTTCGCCCAGTCACTGTCGCTGCCGGAAGATGCCTTCGACCGCTTGCACGGCGACAAACCCAACGAACACATCAAGCTGATGCGCTATCCGGGGCAGTCCTCGACGGCGAGCAATCAGGGCGTCGGCGCGCACAAGGATTCGGGTTTTCTCAGCTTTCTGCTGCAAGACCAGCAGGCCGGACTGCAAGTGGAAATCGAAGAGGGGCGCTGGATCGATGCGTTACCTCGGGACAACACCCTGGTGGTCAACATCGGCGAATTGCTGGAACTGGCCACCAACGGTTATCTGCGCGCCACGGTGCATCGCGTGGTTTCGCCGCCAGCGGGCAGTGAGCGCTTGTCCATCGCGTTTTTCCTGGGCGCGCAACTCGACGCGGTCGTGCCGCTGTACCCGTTGCCGGCGGTGTTGCTGCGCGAAGCTAAGGGGCCGGCGAGTGATCCGCTCAATCCGTTGTTTCGCGATGTCGGCTGGAATTATCTGAAGGGCCGACTGCGTTCGCATCCCGATGTCGCGCAGCGCTTCTATGCCGATGCGTCGAACACTCAGACACCGCTTCGCAAGACCGCCAACGCCTGATCCATCACTCGCAAAAGGACTCTTCCCATGTTGAAAAAAGCAGGCTTGACCCTGGCCGTCCTCGGCGCGCTGGTGACTTCGTTTGGCGCTCAGGCGCTGGAACCGTTGCGTGTTGCCGCCGACCCGGTGCCCCACGCACAGATCCTGGCCTACATTCAGAAAATCGATCCGCAACTGAACCTCAAGGTGATCGAAATCCCGCAGGGCGTGAACTCCAACGAGCTGCTGGTGCACGGTGATGTGGACGCCAACTACTTCCAGCATCTGCCGTATCTGCAATCTCAGGAAAAGGCCCTCGGCGAAAAACTGGCGGTGGCCGCCACGGTGCACATCGAACCGCTGGGCATCTATTCCCATCGCCACAAAGCCTTCGCCCAGGTGCCGGACAAAGGCACGGTTGCAGTGCCGAACAACGTCACCAACCTGAGCCGTGCGTTGTACCTGTTGCAGGACAACGGCCTGATCAAGCTCAAGCCCGGTTTCAACGACCCGGCGGCGGATCAGGCAACGCCCAAGGACATCGCCGAAAACCCGAAACACCTGAAGATCCTCGAAATCGAATCGCCGCAATTGCCTCGTGCGCTGGATGACGTGGATCTGGCGGTGATCAACGGCAACTACGCGCTGGAAGCGGGTCTGGTGCCGGCCAAGGATGCGCTGGGGCTGGAGAAGGCCGAGCACAATCCTTACGCCAACATTCTGGTGACCACGCCGAAACTGGAAAACGATCCGCGCATTCAGCAGCTGGCCAAGGACCTGACCTCGCCGCAAGTCGCCAAGTACATCGCCGAGAACTTCAAGGGGTCGGTGATCCCGGTGGCGGATGCCACGCTATGATCGTCGTCGAGCAGTTGAGCAAGACCTATCCGTCAGCGTCGACCCCGGCGCTGGATCAGGTATCGCTGAGCATTCCCGATGGTGCGATCTACGGGATTCTCGGGCGCAGCGGTGCGGGCAAGTCGACGTTGCTGCGTTGCCTCAATCTGCTCGAACGCCCGGATTCGGGGCGGATTCTGCTGGATGGCGAGGATCTCACCGCGCTGTCCGATAGCGAACTGCGCCGCCAGCGTCAGCGCATCGGCATGATCTTCCAGGGCTTCAATCTGCTGCATTCGCGCAACGTGTTCGACAACGTCGCGGTGCCGCTGGAAATCGCCAAAATCGCCAAACCACAACGCCATGAACGGGTTCGCGAGCTGCTGGATCTGGTGGGCCTGGGCGACAAGGCCGAAGCCTTTCCATCGCAACTGTCCGGCGGGCAGAAGCAGCGGGTGGGCATCGCCCGGGCATTGGCGGCGCGGCCGGCGTATCTGCTGTCGGACGAAGCCACCAGCGCCCTCGACCCGGAAACCACCGCGTCGATTCTGGAGCTGTTGCGCGACATCAATCGGCAGCTTGGTTTGACTGTCGTGCTGATCACCCACGAACTGGACGTGGTCAAGTCGATCTGCGATCACGCCGCGTCCATGGCCAACGGAAAACTGGTGGAGGCGGGGCCGGTCGCTCGTTTGCTCGCCGATCCAAAGTCGGCCCTTGGCGCTTCGCTACGACCCAGTTGCGGCTTGCCGCTGGGGCATGACGCGCCCGGTTTGAGTTTTTTGCGGCAATACGGCGTACGGGCGGCCCACTCATGAACCGCGTGATCGACTGGAATGAAATCCTGCAGCTGGTGCTCAACGCCACCGGCGAAACCCTTTACATGGTGCTGCTCGCCGGTCTGTTCACGTTGCTGATTGGCTTGCCGCTGGGGGTGTTGCTGTTCATCAGTCGTCGTCAGGGGTTGTACCCGTTGCCGAGGCTCAATCAAGCCTTGGGCGCGATCATCAATCTGGGACGTTCGCTGCCGTTCGTGGTGATGCTGATTGCCCTGATCCCGCTGACCCGGCTGGTGGTCGGCACCACCCTGGGCAGCACCGCCGCCGTCGTACCGATCACCATCGGCGCCTTTCCGTTTTTTGCGCGGATCGTCGAAAACGCCCTGGACGAAGTTGAAAAGGGCCGGATCGAAGCGATCCTCGCCATGGGCGGCGACATCCGTCATGTGATTTTCAAAGTGCTGTTGCCCGAAGCGCTGCCGGCCCTGCTGGCAGGCGTCACCTTGACGCTGGTGATGCTGATCGGTTTTTCCTCCATGGCCGGGGTCATCGGTGGCGGGGGACTGGGCGACCTGGCGATCCGCTACGGCTATCAGCGGTTCAACAACGAAGTGATGGTCGCCACCGTCGTGGTGCTGGTCATCCTCGTTCAGGGCGTGCAGAGCCTGGGCGATCGGCTGGTGCGATCGCTGGCTCATCGACGTTGAAGGTCGGTTGCAGGCTCACTTTTTGAGGGGCGTGACGAGCGCCGTTTCGTCAGTATCGAGGACGAACACCGCCAGCAGTCGCGCAGGCTCTGTGTCGCTGGCGTTGGCGCTCACCAGATGCACGGAACCCGGTTCCTCGACGAAGTTTTCGCCGACGTGGTAGATCTTTTCCGGCTGGCCTTTGACTTTGATGCGCAACGAGCCTTCCAGAACCGTGGCGTAGATGAAGGCGGTTTTCGGATGGGTATGGGACGGCGAAGCAGCTCCCGGCCCGTATTCGACGACCACACCCCTCATGCTTTTGCCGGGGATGTTGGGAATCGGGCGATCAAATACTACCGAAACCTTGCCGGCGGGTGGCTCGGCGGCTGATACGGCGTTGATCGAAAGGGTTGCGACAATGGCGGCCAACAGCAATCGGATAACCATGAGATGTCTCCTTGGTTGACAGGGAAGGGAATGGCGCGAATGACTATCGGGCTGCCGACTGAGCGATCCAGTTTTCAAAACGGATGGCACCCAGGCGTGAGTGCTTGCCGGTGACCAGCGATTGATCGTCGAGCAGCGTTCCGAAGTAGCGTGCGTGCACGTCCGGTACGACCTTGCGGTTGTCCTGGCGCGCCTGCAGAAAGCGTCGGACCAGTTCGTCCAGCGGCAACGCCTCAGGCCCGCCGACATCCACTGAGCCGTTGAGCGGAGCGGCCAGGACGACGTCTACCAGCGCCGCCACCACGTCGTCAGATGCAATCGGCTGAATCAGCGCTGGCGGCACGCGAAGTTCATCGGCGACAGCAAAGGATTCAGCGATACCGCCGACAAATTCGAAAAACTGCGTGGCCCGCAGGATCGAGTAAGGCATGCCGGATGCCTTGATCAGGTTTTCCTGGGCCACCTTGGCGCGCATATAGCCGGCCTCGGGCAACCGTTCACACCCGACAATCGACAGCGCTACGTGATGACGCACCCCGGCCGCCGCTTCGGCCGCCAGCAGGTTACGGCTGGAGGTTTCGAAGAAGTCGAGGACGGCCTGATCCTCCCACGACGGAGCATTGGCCACGTCGACCACGACATCGGTGCCGTCCATGGCGGCCGCCAGACCTTCGCGGGTGATGCTGTTGACGCCCGTGCCGGGGCTGGCGGCGAGCACGTCATGGCCGCGCTCGCGAAGAAGGTTCACCAGTTTCGAGCCGATGAGGCCGGAGCCTCCGATAACGACGATCTTCATGGGTCTCTCTCCTTGATGACGCCAACCATTGGCGTCAGTGGGATAGAGACTGCCGGTACGAATGAGGGAAGTCCTTGCGGCGACCTTAGGTTTGTCTTGTCGAAACCTTGCATTTTTGTCCAGCCAGCGCCCCGGAATGGACGCAGTGGCGTGTTCAAGTCAGGCGTATTATCGTTCTCGACTTCTCACCATCTGCCGCCCGGGACACGGAGTTGAAGGCGCGTCGCAAAGGGACGTTCGCTGTGCCATTCACGTTTGAAGACTATGTACTGGATCAGGAGCGTCGTGAGCTGACCTTGCGCGGGCAGGTTGTATCCGTCGGCCCGCAGGTGTTCGATCTGTTGCTGCTGTTCCTCAACAACCCCGACCGCGTGTTGAGCAAGGACGAATTGCTCGGCACGGTATGGAGCGGGCGCATCGTTTCCGAATCAACGATCACCAGCCACATCAACGCCGTACGCAAGGCCATCGGTGATACCGGCGAGGAACAGCGTCTGCTGCGCACGGTCGCCCGCAAAGGCTATCGTTTCATTGGCCGGGTCTCCGATATGACCGAGCCGGTGCCTCACACCGACGAGGGCTCAACTGCAGCTCCCCGGGTACTGGTGCTGCCGGACAAACCCTCGATCACCGTCCTGCCTTTCTACAATCTGAGCGGCGATCCCGAACAGGACTACTTTGCCGACGGTATCGTGGAGGACATCATCGCGGCGTTGTCGCGTCTGCGCTGGTTGTTCGTCATCGCACGCAATTCGAGTTTCACGTTCAAGGGGCGCACGGTAGATGCCCAAGGGGTCGGGCAGGAACTGGGCGTGCGCTATGTGCTGGAAGGCAGTGTGCGCAAATGTGGAAACCGGGTGCGCATCACCGGGCAACTGATCGACGCCACGAGCGGAGCACACATCTGGGCCGAGCGTTTCGAAGGCACCCTCGACGACATCTTCAAGCTGCAGGATCAAATCACCGAAAGCGTCGTCGGGGCCATAGCGCCACAACTGGAGCGCGCGGAGATCGAGCGCGCCAAACGCAAACCGACGGAGAGCCTCGACGCCTACGATTACTACCTGCGCGCCATGGCAAAGCTGCACAGCGGCGCTCAAGAGGCCATCGAGCAAGCGCTGCCGATGTTCTACAAGACCCTCGAACTCGATCCGGAATTCGCATCGGCCTATGGCATGGCCGCCTGGTGTCACTTCTGGCGCAAGCTCAATGGCTGGATGACGGATCGCCCGGCCGAGATCGCTGAAGGTATACGCCTGGCGCGTCTGGCGGTCGCGCTGGGACGCGATGACGCCGTGGCGTTGACGCGCGGCGGACATGCGCTTGCGCACCTGGCGGGTGATGTGGATGCCGGCATTGCGTTGCTCGACCGCGCACGTCTGCTCAATCCCAATCTCGCACCTGCGTGGTTTCTCGGCGGGATCCTGCGTGCGCTTCGCGGAGAAACCGCGCCCGCCATCAAGGACTTGAACCATGCCGCTCGCTTGAGCCCGCTGGATCCGGAAATGTTCAGAATGCACGTCGGCATGGCTTTGGCGCATTACTTCGCCGGGGACTTCGAGGCCTCGGCAGACTTCGCCGAAAAAGCCTTGGGCAACCTGCCCACGTTGTTGGTGGCGGCGGCGCTGGTGGCGGCCAGTCATGCGCTGGGCGGGCGCCCGGAGAAAGCCCGCTGGGCGATGCAGCGCCTGCAGACGCTGAGCCCGGCGCTGCGTCTGGGGCATCTCAAGGACTGGCTGCCGATTCAGCGCCCCGAAGATTTTTCGAGGTTCATTGAAGGGCTTCGACTGGCGGGGTTGCCGGAGTGATTGCTTGAGTGCACCCGCTCCAGTCTCGCGGACATGCACGGCTGTACCGGGCCTAAACTAATACCAAAACAGGAGCCATCATAAGCGGCATCACTAATCGCGATGAAAGATTAAAAATGGTCATCTGCTTGATTTTCGCAATAAGGAGTTCAGCCGAAAAAGCCTTGAAGCAGCGGAATGTCCGGGAACAAAAAAGGCGCATGAGCTGTTAACTCATGCGCCTTTCATTGCTGACTTCGATGTCTTCGTCCCCCGGCGGGCCGGGATCGTTGTGGGTTCGGTGTTATGGCTCATCGGCGGACACCTCCAGGTCTGGCGCTGCGGGCGCAGCCTGAAGAGTCTAGCGTGTCATCAAGCGGGCGCTAGCCAAGTGTCCAGCACGCGCCGGTCGAGCTCTTCCCAGTCCGCCATGCCCAGCACTCGCGTGGTGTTGAGGCCGCGCAGATAGCCGCGCAACTGATTGGCCACGGCCCGTACCGACTCCGAATCATCCGCTGACCGGCCCAGCACGGTTTCGTATTCGACAAGGTATTCGGCCACCCGGTCGCGGAATTCGGGCAGGACGGCATCGCGGATCAAATCAAAGGTTCGCACGGAAAATCCTCATTTGTTTTCGTTGTGATCGAGTGTGCAGCAGTCTGCACGCAGCGCAACTATTGGTTCAAGTAATAGTGATCATCAAGAAACGCAAGTTCTGCTTTGTGGCCGACAGGCGGAAAATCGCCTCCATCGAAACGCAGCTCAAGGAATTTGCGCGATGAAGACTTTGACCCGACTGGCTTTGGTCGCCCTGCTGATGGGCGGGGTAGCCACCACTGCACCGACTTACGCAGCCGACGCCGGTTCGTGCCATTTTCTTCCCATCGGCGGTACCGGCAGTGCACTGCAGCACTCGCAAACCGTGGGTGTGCTGTACAGCGAAAACACCCTCGAAAACCTGCAATACCTCGAGCGTTACCACGATGTGGCGGTCAACGGTGCCAAGGACGCACTCGATGCGCGGATCCGCGACGCCTTCGTCAACAGCTCCGATCCGGAACTGGCTATCGACTGGTTGATGAGTTCGCTGCAACAGCAGTTTCTCTCGGTGACGGTCTACGACAGCCTCGATGCGCTGGTGCAGGCCCATCCCGACGTGGTGGTGATGCTCGACACC
This sequence comes from Pseudomonas fluorescens, assembly GCF_012974785.1. GTDB lineage: Bacteria > Pseudomonadota > Gammaproteobacteria > Pseudomonadales > Pseudomonadaceae > Aquipseudomonas > Aquipseudomonas fluorescens_BT. Next base: position 2,687,816 of record NZ_CP027561.1, read on the forward strand.
CACAACCGTCTGCTGACCCAACGCAACAGTCAGGTCGAAGCGCGCTTCGCCGCACGCTTCTACGACGCCAACCTGCAATACATCGGCAAGGCCGAAGGCGCGGTGGAGAAGCAACTGCCTTCGGTGTGGGTACACAACAAGGCAGCACCCGAGATTGCAGCCCAGATCGAAAAACAACGCGACCTGCAATTCAGCGCCTTGAAGCAGTTCGATGACTCGCTCAAAGCCCTGGTGAGTGCAGGCTGAGCACCCAGATCAAAAATCGCGACGCCAGCGGCCGTGACGCTGAACGTTGCTTGAGAACCGAACCTTTTATTTTCAGGATTTTATCCATGCGTGCCTTTTTTATCCCTGCCATGGCTTCTGCCACTTTACTGCTGACCGCCTGCGCCTCTGCGCCGAACGACCCGACGCTGACCCTGCAGACGCACAAGACGCCTGCCCAGTACGCCGAATGCGTCGTGCCGAAACTGCAGGGCAGTGCGCTGAACCCGACCGTGTCGCAGACCCAGCGCAGCTACCGGATCGTGGTGCCGAGCAAGGTGGCGGCGGACAACGTGCTGGAAGCCTACAAGGCACAGGATGGCGGCAAGGTCTTTTTATATGAACGCCATTTGCTGGCGTCGAGTTTCATGCCATCGAGTTTTGAACGGGCTGCCCAGGAGTGCCTGTGACGGCTGACGGTTAACGCTTTTGACGATGCTCCTTTGGTTGGCCGCAACCAACCAATTTCTTTGCCCCGCATATTACGGGGCTTTTTTTTGCCCGGCGTTTGGTGCAGTCGGCGCTACGCTGGATAGCGAATAAGGCTTTTTCGGGAGAACAAGAAGATGAAGAAGGACAGCAGCGGCGCGGCGACTGAGAATCCCTCTGTGCTGATCGACGCGAGAATCAAGGAATTGAACGACTGGCGCGGCCAGAAGCTGGCCGAGATCCGCGCGATCATTCACGAGGCCGATCCTGAGGTTGTTGAGGAGTGGAAGTGGCGGGGCGTTCCGGTCTGGTCACACAACGGCATCATCTGCACCGGGGAAACCTACAAGGCCGTGGTGAAAATGACGTTTGCCAAAGGCGCGGCACTGGAGGATCCGACGGGGCTGTTCAATGCCAGTCTGGAGGGCAATACCCGGCGGGCGATTGATGTTCACGAAAACGACAAAATAGATGCAAAGGCACTGAAAGCGCTGGTGCGTTCGGCGATTACGTTGAATTCGAAAAAGTGATTTGCCGTTGAGGCAGAGGTGAAGCGGAGGAGGGTGAAACGAGGAAAAAATGGCAGGGGCGGCTGGATTCGAACCAACGCATGGCAGGATCAAAACCTGCTGCCTTACCGCTTGGCGACGCCCCTGTAGCTATTGTGTTCAGTCCCGGGAGGACCTCTGCAACAGTGGGCGGCACTTTACCAGCGCTCTTGCGTTCTGGGAACCCCCGAGGCAAATAAATTTCATGGAAAACAGCTACTTATTTTCCGGGGTGGTTGAATCGGCCGGATTTTCAAGATGCCTGAGCGGTCCAGGCGCCCGAATCCTGCGGGCGCCTGGACCCGATTTCACACCAGGGTACTCGGTGCCACCCCCAGCAACCCCGTCAACGTGTTCATGATCGCCTGCTGACGGGCGCGGTCCGTCTGGTGCCTGGCCTCGGCGGCCGCGACGTCGGCGTGGCAGTGCGGGCAGATCGATTCGTGGGGATGAATGTACTGCAGGCAGCTGCGGCACAGCGCCAGTTGCACGGGGATGCGTCCTTCTTCCGGCGATTTGTGGCCCTGATTGACCCACGCCAGTTTGATCACTTGTCCGCTGTCGCTGACGCTGCTGACTTTTTCGCCGGTGTCGATGCGTTCGGTGATCAGGTCAAAACGTCCGACCGCAAACGAGCGCTGGGCGGCGTCCTCGACTTTGACGATGCGCTCGCGCAAACCCTGTTTCTGCAATTCCAGGGTTCGGTAGTGGCAGTAAGGATTGTTGCCGGGTTTGCCCAGCAGCGAGTGCGATGTCCAGGTGCAGCCGCCCCGGCAGACGTCGTTGTAATAGCAACTGCGGCAATAACCCCAAAGATCGTCGACCGAGCGCAAACGGCCGAAGTGCATGCCTTCGCTGTAGTGCCAGATGTCGTGCAGGCTCATGTTGCGCACATTGCCGCCGGAAAAACCGACGGTGGCCAGCGACGGGCAGCCTTTCACTGTGCCGTCCGCCTCAAGCGCCAACACAGTCTGACCGGCCGCGCAGCCGCTCCAGTGCACGCGTTCGTCACCGAACCCACGCCACAAATGTTCGTAAGGACCGTAGTAGCCGATGTTGTTGCCGACGTTCATCAGCAGGCCGCGATCCACGCCTTCGCGGTAGAGGCGCGCGAGCAGCGGCATCACTTCCAGCAATTGATAGGGTTGCAGCAGCAGTTCCGGGTGATCCACCGCATTGCCCATGGCCACGGTGATCTGGATCTGCCAATGGGTGGCGCCCAGTTCAATGATCGTGTCCATCAGCTGCGGCAAATCGGGCAGGGTCGCTGCGCCGATCTGAGTGTTGACGCTCACCGCCAGCCCGGACGCCTTGGCCCGGCGCAGGGTGTCGACCGCCTTGTCGAACGAACCGGGCACGTTACGCACTTTGTCGTGCAACGGTGCGAGCCCGTCCAGAGAAATCCCGACCCCGTTGAGGCCCGCATCAACCGCTGCCTGCATCTTCGCCGGCGTCAGGTTGCGCCCGCCGGTCTGGATCGCGCAGTACATGCCGTGGTCGTGGATGGCCTGGATCAGTTGCGTCCAGTCCTTGCGCAAATAGGCTTCGCCGCCGATCAGGGTGATCTCGCGGGTGCCGAGGGCGGCGAGGGAGTCGATCACCTCGAGGCATTCACGGGTGTTCAGTTCGTCGGGGCGTCGATGCCCCGCGCGCGAGCCGCAATGCAGGCATTTGAGGTCGCAGGCCAGGGTAATTTCCCAGACCACATGCACCGGCACGTAGCGTTTGAGGTCGGTGTCACTGAGGTAGCGGGCAGGGCGGATGTCTGTCATGGGAGATCCTTGCGCACGGTCCTGTGCGCGGCACGATTGGACTGATCTCGATTCGCTGCAAGACCGGGCGAGGCCAGCAGTGACCTCGCCCGGTTCGTGCGCTTTTAGCGTGCTTCCAGTCGGGCAATCTCCGCGTTCAGTTGCTCAAGGGCACTGCGCAATGCGCCCTGGTGGGCCAGTTGCTGTTCGCCCTGTTGCACCACGGTTTTCAGCTGCACCAGATCGCCACTGATTTGCGCTTGCTGCACGGCCACGGCATACAGCGGCTGGAAGTGATGCTCTTGCGGTTGCGGCTCGATGGTCGGCGCCTGATGCACAGCAACGTGCCTCACGTAATGCCACTGACCTCCCTCGTTGTAACGGTAATCGACAAAGCCGCTGGTCCAGTCGTTGAGAATGCCCTTGAGGCTGAAGGTCTGCGCAATCTGACTCAGCGGACCGCTCGGGCTGCCATCGAGGGTGAGAATGATGTAATTCTCGGTCGATGGGGTCAGCCGTGCCTCGGAATAATCGCCCCAGACCCGTGCATGGAAGTTGACCGGTGGCCAGGTGCTTTGAAAGACGCTCGCAGCGCCGCTGACTTTTTTACGCACGGTATCGACCACGAGGTCGAGGGTCAGGACCGGTGCGCCAAGCAGTGAATTACTGGCGATGAGGCGGGTATGAAAAAGTCCAATCGACATGGTGCTTACTCCCTTAAGTGAATGGCGGACTCAGTGGTCGAATCAGCGGGCCTGCAGCTTGCTGATTTCGCTTTTGGCGGCGTCCAGTGCCTTCTGCAGTTGGGGTTGCTGATCCAGTTGCTGCTGGGCGAGCTTCGCCAGGTTTTTCATCTGGGCCAGGTCGCCACTGGCGATGGCGCTCTGGATCGGCGCGGCATACAGCGGCAGGATCGGCGGATGCGGAAGAATCACCGGACCGGGATGGAACGGCTGGAAGACATTCGAGGGCGCCTCGACCAGATGCGCCGGCACGTTGTTCAGTTCGTGCCAGCGTTGTCCGTCGAAATACTCGTAATTGGCCACGCCTTCACGCCAGTCGGTGCCGACCACCAGTTGAATCTTGAAGTTCACGATGGAGTTGGAGCCGGGGCCGCCTTCATTGCCCTCGGCGGTAATCAGGATTTTACTGACACCGGGCTTCATGACCGTCAGGTAGGTATATTCGCCCCAGACATCCGAATCGATGTCCAGTGGTGGGTTGGTTGCCTGAGTGATGGCGGAGGTGCCACTGACTTCATGCTGTGGTGTGGAAACCAGCAGGTTGAGCGCAAGGCTTTGCGCCCCCGGCTGACCCGTACCGATCCGGTAGCTCACGGGGAACAAGCCGACATTTTGTTGCTGAACTGAACCAGACATGTGAATTGCCTCCATTGCAATGTGGGAAATGGCCTTAGTGTTTTTCCAGGCGGGAAACTTCCTTGGCCAGTTTTTCGTACGCGGTTTGCAGCTCCTTCGCTTCCGGCTTCGTCGAATCGCGCTGCTTCAACAAATTCTTCATCTGTTGCAGATCGCCTCCAGTGATGGCGCTCTGGATGGCGACGCCGTAAGGCGGCATGTTGTGTTTTGAGCCAGTCATATCGAGGGTCTCCTCGTGGTGGTTGCCAAACGTCCCCTTCAGGCAAGGGGCGCCTTCCCTGACAGGCAGGCGACAGCCAGCGCCAGGAATCACTGGCGAGGTAATGCCTGATCCGTCCGGATCCGGTGAAGTGATCAGTTGAGTGGCGCGGGAGTGAGGGGGCTGTCCCGACTCACGCGCAGGCGTCGTCAGCCAAAACCGTCAGGCCTGGCATCGGGCGTCAGTAATGAGGTTTGCCGGAGCGGCAAAGGGGAAAAGTTCGCCTGTACGTTGGTCATCTTTCTGTCCTTGATAGAAAGCAACGAAACACAGGGATAGGTCGCTCACTCATCAAGAGTGCATTAACCCGCAAGCACAAAAAACCATCCCTGATTTATCTTCCAGTGCTGCTGATGGCGCTCATCGAAGATGTTTGCCAAGTGGCCAGCATATCGCCAGCTACGCAACCCTAGCCCTGTTTGTTCGCGGCTGCCAGAAAAAGCGCCGAACGGTCATGGCCGCTGCTATCCTGCGCCAATCATGAAGCAAGCAGTGGGGGAGCGCGCTGTATGAACACGAATCGTGACCAGTTTCCCTTGCCCGAAGACCTCAAGGTATTCCTGACGGTCATCCGCAAGAACAGCTTTGCCAGCGCCGCCGACGAGTTGGGCTATTCGCCGGCCTACGTCAGCAAACGCATCGCGATGCTCGAAACCACGCTCTCGACAAAACTGTTGCACCGCACCACCCGGCGCATCGCGCTGACCGACGATGGCGAGCGGGTACGCATCTGGGCGGAAAAGCTGCTGGGGGATTTCGATGACTTTCTCGGCGAAATGGCCCAGGCCCGGCACCAGCCAGCCGGGTCGCTGCACATTTGCAGCAGCTTCGGCTTCGGTCGCAATCACGTCGCACCGGCGATCAGCCAGTTATCCCGGACTTGCCCGAAGCTCGATATTCGCCTGGACGTGTTCGACCGCGTGGTCGATCTGGTGGGCGAGGGCTTCGATCTGGAAATCCTTGTCGGCGATGATCTGCCGGGCCAGCACCTGGCGCGCAAACTGGTCAGTAATCGACGGGTGCTTTGCGCCACGCCGCAGTACCTTGAGCGCCGGGGGACGCCGCATTCGCTCGAGGATCTGAAAGACCATGATTGCCTGGTGCTGAAGGAACGCAACAATGCGTTCGGCATTTGGGAGCTCACCAAGGACGGGCAGCAGGAATCGGTGCGGGTCAGCGGCCCGTTGTCCTCCAACAGCGGCGAAATCGTGATGGAGTGGGCGCTCAGTGGCGGCGGGATTCTGTTGCGCTCGATGTGGGACGTCAAACCGATGCTCGAACAGGGGCGGTTGGTGCAGGTACTGGCGGATTACACCCAGAGCGCCAACGTCTGGGCGGTGTACCCGACGCGGCTCAGCGAGTCGGCCAAGTTGCGGGTGTGTGTAGAGTTTCTCGAAGAGTATTTTCGCGACTTGTCTGTTCAATGAAAAACCGGGTGGTTCAGTGAGCCACCCGGTTTTTTGCTTTCAGCCCAACCAGGGATTTTCCGCCAGATGACGCGCTTCAAAGGCGCGAATCTGCTCGGTCCGTTGCAGCGTCGTGCCGATGGCGTCCAGCCCCAGCAGCAGTGACTGTTTGCGCAGCTCATCAATCTCGAACCCGATCAGTGTTCCGTCCGCCAGTTCGATGGTTTGCTCGGGCAGGTTCACGCGGATATACGCGGTCGCCTGAACGCTGATGACTTCGGCGACCTGTTTGAACTGCGCGGCATCGAGCTGAATCGCCAACACGCCGTTGCGCTGACAGTTGTCGTAGAAAATTCCGGCAAACGTGGTGCCGATCAGCGCCCGGATTCCGACCTGCTTCAGGCCCCACACTGCGTGCTCACGGCTGGAACCGCAACCGAAGTTGGGGCCGGTCACCAGAAATGCTGCGTCCTGCCAGGCGGGCTGATTGAGCACGAACCCGGGATTGGGCTCGCCCGAGGCCAGAAAGCGCAGATCGAAGAACAACCCCCGATCCAGCCCCTGACGATCAATGCCCTTGAGGAACTGCTTGGGCATGATCACGTCGGTGTCGATGTTGGCCGCCAGAAACGGCGCGGCGCTGCCGCTGATAGTGGTGAACGCTTGCATGGTTCAAACTCCCGGCGCGAAGGTGCGCACGTCAGTCAAGTGGCCGGTGATGGCGGCTGCGGCGACCATTGCCGGGCTCATCAGGTGGGTGCGCGCCCCCGCGCCCTGACGACCTTCGAAGTTGCGATTGGTGCTGGACGCGCAGCGATCCCCCGGCGCGAGGACGTCGTCGTTCATCGCCAGACACATCGAGCAGCCGGATTGCCGCCATTCGAAACCGGCGTCGCGAAAGATCTGCGCCAGCCCTTCGTCTTCCGCCTGATCGCGAACCCGCGTCGAGCCGGGCACGATCATCGCCCGTACGTGGGGCGCCACGTGTCTGCCGCGCACCACACGCGCCACATCTCGCAAGTCTTCGATCCGCGCATTGGTGCAGGACCCAATGAAGGCGTGGCTGATCACCACTTCGCTCAACGGCGTGCCGGGTGTCAGGCCCATGTAATCGAGGGCGCGTTGCAGGCCCTGACGCAGAATCGGATTGGGCTGGCTGGCCGGGTCCGGCACTCGTCCGCCGACCGGGGAGGCCTGATCCGGGCTGGTGCCCCAAGTGACCATCGGTTCCAGAGCCGAGACATCCAGGCTGACTTCACTGTCGAACACCGCACCCTGGTCGCTGTGCAGGCCTTTCCAGCGCTCGACCGCCAGCGCCCAGAGTTCGCCTTTCGGCGCACGTGGCTTGAGTTGCAGATAGGCGAAAACCTTGTCGTCCGGCGCCATGAACGCCCCACGGGCGCCGGCTTCCACCGCCATGTTGCAGATGGTCATGCGCGCTTCGACGCTGAGCTCGCTGATCGCCGGGCCGGTGAATTCGATGGCATAACCGGTTGCTCCCGAAGCACCGATTCTTTCGATCAGGGCCATGATGATGTCTTTCGACGTGATGCCCGCACCGAGCTTGCCGTTCACCGTCACCCGCATGGTTTTCAGGCGCTTGTAGACCAGGGTCTGCGTCGCCAGCAGGTGTTCGATTTCCGAGGTGCCAATGCCGAAACCGAAGGCACCCAGTGCGCCGTAAGTGGTGGTGTGGCTGTCACCGGCCGCGACCACCATGCCCGGCAGAATGAACCCCTGTTCCGGCGCTACGACGTGTTCGATGCCCTGGCGTTTGTCCAGCACATCGAACAGCTCGATGCCGAAGTCGCGGCAGTTTTCTTCGAAGTACGACACCTGACGCGCGCCCCCGGCGTCAGGCATGGTCGCAATGCGCATCGGCGCCGTGGGGTTCACATGATCGACCACCGCCAGCGTCGCAGCCGGACGCCAGACCTTGCGTCCGGCGTCGCGCAAACCGCTGAAGGCCTGGGGGCTGGTGTATTCGTTGGCGACCTGACGGTCGATGTAGAGCAGCACGTGGCCCTGATCGTCGAGATCGCAGACGGTGTGACTGTCGATGTGCTTCTGGTACAGCGTTCTCGGGCTGGGCATGGTGTCGGCTCTGTTCTGTCCGTGTAAAAACAACGTTCGGACAGAGTCATTGATCGCCGAAACGCCATCAAGAGCACTTCAGTGAAGCCGTTGAACACGGATTGTGAGCAATTGCCTCAGATTTTCGCCTGCGTTTCCTCCGGCACTTTGGCAATCACCTTGATCTCGAACTGAAACCCATACAGCCACGTCACGCCGACCGCCGTAATGGTCGGATGCGGCGCCTCGCCCCAGAACTCCGGCACCACTTCCCAGATGGTTTCGAAGGTCGATTGCGGGTCGACCATGAACACGGTCACGTCCACCACGTCATCGAAGCTACCGCCGGCTGCGCCGAGAATCGCATTGAGGTTGGTGAAGGCCAGGCGCACCTGTTGTTTCAGATCCGGTTCCGGTGAGCCGTCCTCGAGGCTGCCGACCTGGCCTGAGACAAACAGAAAACCGTTGGAACGAACCGCCGGGGAATAACGATTGCGCTCGTAAAGCGCATGGCGTCCGGGCGGGAAAACCACGTCGCGTTTTGGCTGGGCATCAGTCATGGGGTGTCTCCTTCAATGGGGTGAAAACTTCTGATGGAGAAACTCTAGGGACTTGCCTCTGCGCGATAAACGCGCAACCTTGGCGATCACTGTTTGTAAATCCCAAACAATCGAGCCGCTTTCAGGGGGGGAATATGGACCGTTTTGACGCGATGCAAGCCTTCGCCCGGGTGGTGGAGGCGGGCAGTTTCACCAAGGCCGCCGAGACCCTGCACATGAGCAAGACCACCGTGACCCAGCTCATCCAGCAACTGGAGGCACGGCTGCGAGTGAAGTTGCTCAACCGCACCACGCGCAAGGTCAACGTCACGGCGGACGGCGCGGCCTATTACGAGCGGGTGATCAAGTTGCTGGCGGACATGGACGATGCCGAGACCAGTCTTCCCGGCGCGGCAGCGCAGCCCAAGGGCCGCTTGCGGGTCGATGTGCCTAGCCCTTTGGCCAATCTGATTCTGGTGCCGGCGCTGCCGGAGTTCTACGCACGTTATCCGCAGATCCAGATCGACATGGGCGTCAGCGATCGGATCGTCGACATCATTGATGAAAACGTCGATTGCGTGGTGCGCGGGGGCGAGCTGCGGGATCAGTCACTGATGGCCCGGAAGGTGGCGGATCTTCAGCTCGGCGTGTATGCCGCGCCGAGCTATCTGGCCCGTTCCGGCACCCCGGCGCACCCCCGTGAGCTGGAAGATTCCCATCACCGGGTAGTCGGTTTCCTCTGGGCGCGCACCGGCAAACCGGTGCCGTACGCCCTGCACAACGAACACGAAGACTTGCAGATCAAGGGCCGCCACGTGCTGGCGGTGGATGACGGCAATGCTTACCTGGCGGCGGGCCTCGCGGGGCTGGGCGTGTTGTGGTTGCCCAAGTACATGTCCAGGGCCCGAGAGGCCAACGGGGAGCTGGTGCCGCTGTTCGAAGACTGGTGCCTCGATCCGATGCCGCTTTACGTCGCGTACCCGCCGAACCGCCACATCAGCCGCAAGTTGCGGGTGTTCATCGACTGGATCGCCGAGGTGATGGCCCGCCACGCACCGGTCATGGATCGCTCAGGTTCGCCAGCAACCACTCGATAAAACTGCGGGCCATCGGATCGTTTTCGCTGTTGCGGTGGGCCAGCAGTGCCCAGTTCGGGCCGCGAATGGTGTCATCCACCAAAGGCTGCAACAGCCCGTCGGCCCGGGCCTTGCGGCTGAGCAACTGGCTGACCAGCGCGATCCCCAGACCTGAGCACGCAAGGCTATGCCTCAGCGGAAACGTTGAGGCAGGGCTTCGGCAAAGGGATAGAAGTCAAACCACGGTTTGGCTTCTTCGATGACCCGATTGAACGACGGACGCTGAACCAGCCGCTCGAAATAGTCGCTCAGGCGAGGGTGGTCGGCGGCAAACGGCACCAGCGTGCTGGCGTAGAACAGGGCCGGTGCGGCGGAACAATCGGCCAGGCTGAAATCCGCGCTGGCGATCCATTCGCGGTCGGCCAGTTGTTGTTCGAGCATGCCGTACGCCGTGGCCAGCATTGCCCGCTGACTGCTCAGGTCGCCCTGGGCGGACTGGATGCGGTCGGCGACGATCTGCTGCATCGGCGTCATCACGTAATGGTCGCAGAAGCGGTCCCACAGACGCACGTCCAGCGCGGTCTCCCAGTCTTCGGGAATCAGTCGCTTTGACTGTCCCGGTTGATGATCCAGGTACTCGATGATCACGCTCGACTCCGGCACTGTGCGCTGGCGGGCGTGATCACGCAGCACCGGGAATTTGACCAGCGGCCACAACGCCTGCAGCTCGGCCCGTTCGGCTTCGCTGGAGAGGTCGATCAAGCGTTTTTCGAAGGCGACGCCGTGTTCGTAGAGGGCGATCAGCGCTTTGTGGCAGTAGGACGACAACGGGTGGTAATAGAGGGTCAAGTCCATCGTTCAACACCTCGATGAGGGGAAATGGCGTTACTCAGGTATAGCCCGCCTGCGCACGGCCACGCATTTGATTTCCACCAGCAGCCCCGGATGGGCCAGTTCGCTGACGCCGACGCAGGTCCAGGCGCAGAAGCCTTTGGGGAAAACGCGATTCTTCACCTCGCGAAACACTGGCATGTGCCGGCTCATGTCGACGTGATAGGTGGTCATCTCCACTACATCGTCGAAGCTGCAACCGCCAGCCTTCAACACCTCGTCGAGGTTTTCCCAGGCGCGGATGAATTGCTGCTCGGGGTCCTCGATGACTTTCAAATCAGCTGTCCGGCCCACCTGACCGGCGCAGTAAAGCGTATTGCCGACCAGAACCGCCGGGGCGTAACCGGCGCGTTCGACGATGGGTTTCATGGATTCGGGGATGATGATTTCGCGATCGGGCATCGTGTTTTCCTTCAATGACGGATTTCAGCGACCGTGCGCGGCCGCCGCCAACTGCTCGGTATCCACCCGAACGAACACTGAGTCACCCACCGCCGTCAGCACATCCCCGGCGTACACCTCGCAGATCACCCGGCTCTTGCGCCCGACTTCACCCTCGACTTTTGCCTTCAACGTCAGCGGTACGCCCATCGGCGTCGGCTTGATGAATTTGATGCCGAGGTTGCCGGTGACGCAGTTGATGCGCGGCAAGCTCTCGGCTTCGCGCCCTTCGGCGCGGTAGTGATAAGCCATTGCGGTCCAGTTGGAATGGCAATCCACCAGCATCGCGATCAGGCCGCCGTAGACCAGCTCCGGCCAGCCGCAGTATTTGGCTTCGGGCACGTGCTCGGCCATGACGTGCACGCCGTCCTCATGCCAGAAACTCTTGATGTGCAAGCCGTGCGGGTTGCTGCTGCCGCAGCCGAAGCAGACGCCGTCGGGGGCGGCGGAGTCTTGCAGGGAGGTGTCGAGAGGGGACATGCCGGGATCATCCTTAAACGGGTTAGCCAAACCGGGGGATTCTAACCCTGAATCAAGGACAAGGCGTTGCCTCGAGTGACGCCTGCCGCTGTTGGCGTCGATACCCGCACGATGCTAATTGCGCTGCGCCAGATTGCGTTGAAACTCTTCAAAGCTGCAGGGCAGGCTCGTGGCTTTGCGTTTTTTCGATGCGTCGTGCTCGTCGGGCAATTGATCGCTCAACTCCCAGACCTCAAGCATCTTTGCGTACTCGAAGGCATGGCGCGGGCTGCTCTGAATCCATTGCTGGAAGGCCTGGCGCTCGTCAGGTGTACAGGTTTCGTCTTGCAGGCGCAGGCACCAGTGCGCCGCCTGATTGAGGATTTCATCGTCGGCGTCTTGAGGGCTTTGGAGGTTCATTGACTGCTTCCAGGATGGCCGGAGAGGGCACTTTACCCTGCCTCTTGCAAAAAAAACGTCAAAGTTCGACAGGGATTTAGCCTGCCTGACGGACAGAACGCGCGCCGGCCGGACAAATCGCGCCGCCACCGACGATTTCCGCACGCTTGCCGACCACGGTGCCGAGCACCCGGCCCAGCATCACGCCGATGGCGGCCGCGAAGGCATCCGTGGACATGGCGAGTGCGAGGAAAATCAGGGAAACAGGATTCACGGGCAATACTTCCAGTCGGGCCATGAGTCAACGACACAACCACACGCCCGACTTTCGGCATGGATGTGTCGTCGGTCTCACCAACCAGAAGGTGTTCGCACCACGGCATGTTGCCGAATATGTTGATACGAACGCTTCCGAGGGGCTCGGAAGCAGGTTACTCCCCAACGAAGGCCCGGATCATGGGCAGGCAAACATGAAAGTTTCGTTAAATGCCCGGCGCAGGTTCGGTTGATCCTGCAGGGATTCGCAGCTCGGCGCACAACCCGCCTTCAGGCCGGTTGTACAGCTGCAAGGTGCTGCCGATCTTGCTGACGATCATCTGCACGATGGCCAGCCCCAGACCCGCGCCATTGGCGTGGCCCTCGCTGTAGAAACGTTCGAACAACCGCGCATATTGCTGCTCATCGATGCCAGGGCCGGCATCTTCGACGCTGATCGACACTGAACCGCAGGCCTGTGGCTGCACCTGAATCCGCACCTCGCTGCCGCGCGGGGCGAAGTTCAGCGCATTGGTTACCAGATTTTGCAGAGCGATGGCCAACGCCACCGGATCGGTATCGACCGGGCAGTGATGGTCGCTGTCGAGGATCAGGTCGACGTCTTTTTCCAGGGCCAGCGGTGTCAGTTCAGCCAGTTCCTCGCGCACCAGGGCGGTCAGTTCGACATGGGTGTTCTCCGGGGATGCCAGACGCGGTTCGATGCGCGCCATGGTCAGCAATTGGCTGGCGATGCGCGTGGCGCGGTCCACGGCACTGACCAAAAACTCCAGTGCTTCTTCGCGTTGTTGCGCGGTGCCCGCCAACTGCGCGTTCTGTGCATGAATCCGCAGGATCGCCAGTGGCGTACGCAGCTCGTGAGCGGCGTCGGCGATAAAGCGTCGCTCCCGGGCCAGCAGGTTGTCGATCTGTTGCAGCAAGCGGTTGAGCGCAGTCTGCATCGGCTCCAGGTCCTGGGGCAGGGGGCTCAGGTGCAGCGGTTTCAGGGTGTCGGTGTCGCGGCCGCGAATCGACCGGGCCATGGCGCGCAACGGCTGCAAGCCCCAGCCGATGGCCAGCCAGATCAGGATAGTCAGCAGCGGCACGCCGATCAGGCTCGGCCACAGGGTATGGCCGACGATGCGGGTGATCAGGTCCTGGCGGATGTCGTCGCGTTCGCCGACCCAGATCAACAAGTCCTGTCGCGGGTCCTTGAGCAGAAAGGCGCACCAGTCGCGGCCGTTCTCCAACAAGTCATGGGCGCCGAGGGTGGCGGGTGGTGCATCCAGAATCGGGGCTTCGGCCGAGCGCATCAGTAACTGGCCGTCATTGCGCCAGACCTGAAAGGTCAGCCGCGTCTCGTAGGGATGCGCCGCCTCGCCATCGCCGACCCGACTCATTGCTTCATCGAAGGCCTGGTGCAGACGCTCCCAATCGTTGTCACCGGGTGCGCGTTGCGCGAGCACGGCTTGCAGCAAACGCGCACTCTGCGCCAATTGGGCGTCGTAGATTTCTTCGACCTCATGATGGCTGTAGCGCAACACCGCCCAACTGATCAGCACATCGCCGAGCAATACCAGAATCAGCACCGGTAGCAGAATCCGTGCGCGTATCGAGTTCATGGCTTGAGCTCCACGACGTAACCCACGCCGCGCACGGTGCGGATCAGTTCGGTCGAAAGTTTCTTGCGCAGGTTATGGATCAGCACTTCCAGCGTGTTGCTTTCGACCCGTTCCTGCCAGCCGTACAGCGTGCGCGACAGGCGTTCGCGGGTAACAACCTTGCCGGGACGGGCCATCAGTTGGTGCAACAGCTGATATTCCATCGGTGTGACCACCACCGTGCTGCCTTGCCAGGTGACTTGCTGGCTGCTCGGGTCGAGGCAGACGCCGGCGTGTTCCAGCACCGGTTGCGCACGCCCCTGACTGCGTCGCAGCAAAGCGCGGATACGCGCCTTGAGTTCGTCGACATCGAATGGCTTGACCAGATAGTCGTCGGCGCCGGCATCCAGCCCGGCGATGCGTTCGGCGGTGCCGTCGCGGGCGGTGAGGATCAGCACCGGCAAATCATGTTGCGTGGCCCGCAATTGTTGCAGCAGCGTCAGCCCGTCGAGCCTTGGCAGGCCGAGGTCGAGCAACAACAGATCGAAGCTTTCGCTGCGCAACGCGTGCAGCGCACTGACGCCGTCCTGCAGCCAGTCAAGGGTGTAACCCTCGTTGCTCAGGGCGACGCGGATGCCCTGACCGAGGGCACGGTCATCTTCAACCAGAAGTAGGCGCATGGCATTTTCTCTGTAGGAAATCGGGCGCGTGATCGGCGGCATCATGCCGCTCGCCTTGCTGCCTTGGCAGCCCTTGTGGCGGCGAAGATGTAACGGCTCGTTGCCAACTAAGCTTTCGCTAAGCTTGGTTTTGCACAGTGAAGCCTTTCCCATCCAGCGAGAGTGCTTCCATGCGCAAACTTGTGCTGTTGTCCCTGATTGTCGCCAGCCCCCTGGCCGTCGCCGGCCCGCAATGCACCACGGCCGAACGTTCGCAGTGGCAGGACCAGAAAGCGTTTCAGGAACAGCTGAAATCCCAGGGGTATGAAATCAGCAAGTTCAAGGTCACCGACGGCAACTGCTACGAGATCTACGGCTTCGACAAGGACAAACGCAAGGTCGAGATCTACCACGACCCGGTCAGCGGCAAAGCGGTGAAAACCGAGATCAAGGGCTGATGCCACGCGAGTCCCTGCGCCTCTGGGACCCGGTGGTACGGGTGTTTCACCTGTCCATCGCCGGGGTCTTTGCCGCCAACTACTTCTTCAATGAGGCCGGCGACGACTGGCATGTCTGGCTCGGTTATTACGCCATGGGCTGGCTGTTGGTGCGTCTGGTGTGGGGATTCGTCGGGCCGCGCAGTGCGCGTTGGTCGGACTTCTGGCCGACGCCGTCACGGCTCGCGGCCCATGCCCGGTCGCTGATCGCCGGGCGCCCCGAACATCGTCTCGGGCATTCGCCGATCGGCGCGCTGGTGATGCTTGCGATGCTGCTGGCGATGCTGACTGTCGGCGTCAGTGGCTGGGCCATGGAAGAAATCGACGTCCTGTGGGGCGCCGACTGGCCGCTGCAAGTCCACGAAACGGCCGCCGATGTTTTGCTGGCGCTGGTCATCGTGCACATCGCGGCCGCGCTGTTTGAAAGTGTTCAGGTGCGCGACAACCTGCCGTTGTCGATGCTCACCGGACGCCGGCGTCGCTTGCCGGACGATCCGGGCCCGTGACAGGGAGGTTCTTTCGATGGTTTGCCATCTCGTAACTGCCATGAGCTGCCTATGCGTGCCTTGTCCTTTCGTTTGAGATTCGTTGTCGCCGCGCTCGTCGTGAGCCTGATTTTTATCGCCGCGTGGCGCAGTCACCCTGAGCACGTGCTGGCGCCGTTCGCGGTTGAAACGCCTGTCGCCCAGGCTTCGGCAAATCCGGCCGAGCCGATGTACAGCAGCCGTTTCGTGTCCTCGGAACTGGATGATTTCGTGCACTCGTCTTCGGTCACCGCGCTGCCCGGCGGCGACTTGATGGCCGTGTGGTTTGCCGGCTCCCGGGAGGGCGCCGCCGATGTGCAGATCCGCACCGCGCGCTTCAACGCCAAGACCGCAGAGTGGGGCGCCGAACAGGTGCTGGCCACTCGCGAATCCACCGTCGCCGGCACCCAGCGCTATATCCGCAAGCTTGGCAACCCGGTGATCGCCCTGGCGCCTGACCAGCGCTTGTGGATGTTCTACGTGTCGGTGTCCGTCGGCGGCTGGGCTACCAGCGCGATCAACGTGATGGTCTCCGATGACCTGGGGCGCAACTGGACGGCGCCGCGACAGCTGATCACCTCGCCGTTCTTCAACATCAGCACCCTGGTGCGCGCCGCGCCGGTGTTCCATGCCGACGGCTCGATTGGCCTGCCGGTGTATCACGAGTTCATGGGCAAGTTCGCCGAGTACCTGTACCTGAGTGCGGATGGCGCGGTGATCGACAAATTCCGCATCAGTCGCGGCAAGCATTCGCTGCAACCGACCATCGTGCCGCAGGACGAACGCCGCGCCGTGGCGATGCTGCGTTATGCCGGTGAAACCCATCACAAGGTGCTGGCCAGCCGTACCGAAGACGCCGGGCAGACCTGGAGCGAGCCGTATCCGCTGGAACCGGCCAACCCCAACTCGTCGCTGGCGGCGGTGGGCACCGCCGATGACGGTTTGCTGGTGGCGCTCAATGACCTGCGTGACGGTCGCTTCAAGCTCAGCCTGTACGGCACCGATGCGAATCTCAACGACTGGCGCAACGTGATCGAACTCGACCAGTCCCCCGATCCCCTCGGCCAGCCGTTTTCGCCCGAGGCCTACAAGGCAATCATCGGCGAAGGCTTTCGGGCATCGAGCGGGGCGCAGCGTCTGCCGCTGGAGCAACGCTTTCTGAGCAACCTCGACTACCGCGTGTGCAAACCCGAAGGCTGTGAGTTCGAGTACGAATACCCGTACTTCAGTCGTGGCAGCGATGGCCTCTATCACCTGGTGTATTCCTGGAACAACACCTTCATCAAACATGTCAGCTTCAACGATGCCTGGCTGGCGGAGCGCCTGTGATGCTGTTTCTCTGGCAAGCCCATTTGAGTTTCATCCTGCTCGGTTTTGTCCTGCTGGGCTCCCTGCAATTTACCCGGCGCTGGCGGCCGTGGCTGTTGCCGGCGTTGGCGCTGGTCAGCTTCATTCCGCTCAATGGCCTGCCGCTGGCGGCATATGTGCGCAGTTTTACCGATGACCTGGCGATCACCACGCTGGTGTTTCTTGGCTGGGCCGCGTTGTTGCGCCTCGGTGTGGTTCACCCACTCAAACCGCTGGCGCGGGCGCAGGTTTTGGGGTTGTTCGTGGTACTGACGGTGCTGCTGTACCCGGCGACGATGGGCCTGACGTATGTCGATCCTTACCGTTGGGGCTTCAATCCCCGACCGATGATCGTGGTTGTCGGGCTGGCGACACTGGTGCTCTTGCGACTGCGCAATACGCTCGGCGTGGCGATGTTGGCGCTGGCAACTCTGGCGTTCGCGCTGCGACTCAAACCTTCGGAAAACTATTGGGATTACCTGATCGACCCTTTGCTGGCGGGTTATTGCCTGATTGCCGGTTTCGCATTTCTCGCCAAAGCAGCGTGGCAACACCTGCAATCCGAACGAACGACACAGAGGTAAATGATGGGGTGGTTGCAATCGCGCCGCCTGCGCTATGGCGTGGGCGCGACAGGTTTGGCGTTTCTGCTGTTTGCCTTGCTGCGGCTGGTGTTCTTGATGGGGTTTTCCGGGGTGGATGTCGCGCAGTTGTTTGCCGACCCGCAATGGTTGCAAACCCTGGGCATCGGGTTTCGTTTCGACTTGAGGCTGGCGCTGTTGCTGGTGCTGCCATTGGCGGTGCTGGCGTGGCTGCCGCGCTGGAACCTGACCACAGTGCCGTTACTGCGCGGCGTGGCCCGGGTTTATCTGCTGCTGGCGTTGGGGGTGATCGGACTGGTCTACATCATCGATTTTGGCCATTACGCCTACCTCGGCGTGCGGATCAACGCCACGGTATTGCGTTATCTGGACGATGCGCAGATCTCGCAGCAGATGGTCCGGGAAACCTATCCGGTGCTGTGGATTGCGCTGGGCTGGCTCGCGGTTCTGGCGCTGTGGTTCTACGGGTTTGTGCGACTGGAACGGTTGACGCTGGCCCGTGAACCTCAAGTGATCCGCCGCAGCTCAGTCGCCGTGGGCGCGGGGCTCGGATTGGTGGCTGTGCTGCTGGCGCTGTTGGGCCGGGTCGACAAACTCAACCTGGAAAATCCGGTACCGCTGCGTTGGAGCGATGCGTTCTTTTCCGGCAACGGACAGATCGCCGCCGTGGGCCTGAATCCGGTGCTGTTCCTCTACGACACGCTCAAGGCCGGCCAGGCGCAATTCGACGAGGCGCAAGTGCGGGCGCATTACCCGGTCATTTCCAGGTATCTGGGAGTGGATCGAGCGGATGCGCAAAGCCTTGCATTCGAGCGCCGGCAAGCCGTACAGCCCTACAGCGTCGCGGCCGAGCGGGCACCTAACGTGATGTTCGTCATGCTCGAATCCCTGGGCACCAGCGCGGTGGGGGCGTATGGCAACCCGTTAAACCCCACGCCCAACCTTGATCGTCTGGCAGGTGAGAGCTGGTTCTTCAAACACTTCTACGTCCCGGTCACCGGCACTGCAAAAACCGTGTGGGCGAGCATCACCGGCGTTCCCGACGTCACCCGGCAGGAGACCGCCACCCGTCATCCGCTGATCACCAACCAGCACACGCTGATCAATGCGTTCACCGATTACCAGAAGCTCTACATGATCGGCGGCAACGCCGGTTGGGCCAACATCAATGCGCTGATCCAGCAAAGCATCGACGGCGTGCGTCTGTACGAGGAGCGCGACTGGCGTTCGCCACGTGTGGATGTGTGGGGGATTTCCGATCTGGACCTGTTCAAGGAAGGCGATGAGATCCTGCGCGCACTGCCCAAGGACAAACCGTTCTTCGCCTACGTGCAAACGTCGGGCAATCACCGGCCTTTCACCATTCCCAGAGACAACGACGGCTTCGAGGTCAGCAACCTGTCGCTGGAACAGGTGCAAAACGCCGGTTCACGCAGCGTCGAGCAATACAACGCCGTGCGGCTGCTGGATTTCAACATCGGTCGCCTGATGGAACTGGCCAAGGCCGGCGGCTATTACGACAACACGATTTTCGTGTTCTTCGGTGACCACAACACCCGCATCAGCCGCATCCCGCACATGCCGCCAGCCTTCGAACAACTGGGGCTGGAGAGCAACCATGTACCGATGCTGATTCATGCGCCGGGCCTGCTCAAACCCAAGGTGATCGAAGAAGCGGTGGGGCTTGCCGATCTGTTGCCGACGGTGGCGGGCATGGCCGGCGTGGCTTTCGAGAACCGCGCCATGGGTCGCGACCTGCAGCAACCGGCACCCGAAGGCGAGCGAGTGGTGCCGCTGGTGTTGCGCGAGGGGACGTTTCCGCTGATTGGCGGGGTGACCAAGGACCATCTGCTGCAAATGCAACACGACGGCAGCGCGCCGACGCTGCATGACTTGAAATCGGCGACACCGCTGGAGAATGTGGCTGATGCGCATCCTGAGGAGTTTCAACGACTGGTCGAGCTGACGCGGGGGCTGCACGAAAGCGCACGGTTGATGCTGTATCGCAACGTGCGTTGACGGCCCTCTCTCGATGAAAGAGGGCCGCCCCGGTTTCAGGTGTGATGGATGTCGCGATCCTTGGTTTCCGGCATGAAGAAGATCCCGAGAATCGCCGTCATTACCGCGATGACAATCGGGTACCACAAGCCGTAGTAGATATCCCCGGTGGCCGCGACCATCGCAAACGCCACGGTCGGCAGGAACCCGCCAAACCAGCCGTTGCCGATGTGGTAGGGCAGCGACATCGAGGTGTAGCGGATGCGCGCCGGGAACAACTCGACCAGCCACGCCGCAATCGGGCCGTAAACCATGGTCACGTAGATCACCAGTACGGTCAGCAGGATCAGGACCATCGGGTAATTGGTCTTGGCCGGGTCAGCCTTTTCCGGGTAGCCGGCCTCTTTCAACGCGGTGCTGAGGCTGGCGGTAAAGGCGTCGTTGCGGGCTTTGAAGTCGGCGGCCGGCAGGGCGGTGCCTTCGAAACTTTCGATGACTTTGTCACCAATGCGCACCTGGGCCACGGTGCCCGGTTCCGCCACCACGTTTTCGTACGGGATCGCCCGTTTGGCCAGGAGGGTTTTCGCCAGGTCGCAGGAGCTGGTGAATTTGGCCTTGCCCACCGGATCGAACTGGAACGAGCACTGGTCAGGGCTGGCGACCACTTTGACCGGGTTCTTCTCCTGAGCGACGAAGACATCAGGGTTACCGTACTGGGTCAGCGCATGGAAGATCGGGAAGTAGGTCACCGCCGCCAGAATGCACCCGGCCATGATGATGCCCTTGCGCCCGATGCGGTCGGACAGGCTGCCGAAAATCACGAAGAACGGCGTGCCGATCAGCAGCGAACCGGCGATCAGCAGGTTGGCGGTCTGCGGGTCGATCTTCAGTGTTTGCAGGAGGAAAAACAGCGCGTAGAACTGCCCGGTGTACCAGACCACCGCTTGGCCGGCGGTGCCGCCGAGCAGGGCCATGATCACGATTTTCAGGTTGTCCCAACGGGCAAAAGACTCGGTCAGCGGGGCTTTCGAGGATTTGCCTTCTTCCTTCATTTTCTTGAACACCGGCGACTCGTTCAGTTGCAGCCGGATGTATACCGAGACCGCCAGCAGCAGGATCGACAGCAGGAACGGAATCCGCCAGCCCCAGGCCTCGAACGCCTCGGTGCCCAGCGCCGTGCGGCAAGCCAGAATCACCAGCAGCGACAGAAACAGCCCCAGCGTCGCGGTGGTCTGAATCCACGAGGTGAAATACCCGCGTTTGCCCTTCGGCGCATGCTCGGCGACATAGGTCGCCGCGCCGCCGTATTCACCGCCCAGCGCCAGACCTTGCAGCAGGCGCAGGGTAATCAGAATGATCGGCGCCGCGACTCCGATGGTCGCGTAACCGGGCAGGAAGCCCACAATCGCCGTCGACACACCCATGATCACAATCGTGATCAGAAACGTGTGCTTGCGCCCGATCATGTCCCCCAGCCGCCCGAACACCACCGCCCCAAACGGCCGCACCGCAAAACCGGCGGCGAAGGCGAGCAGGGCGAAGATGAACGAGGTGGTCTCGTTGACCCCGGCAAAGAAGTGCTTGGCGATGATCGCGGCAAGGGAGCCGTAAAGGTAAAAGTCGTACCACTCGAACACCGTGCCGAGGGACGAGGCGAAGATGACCTTGCGCTCCTCACGGCTGACACTGTGGTGCGGGGCACTGCCGGTGGACATGCTGTCGAGTACGGCCATGGGTGTTCTCCGTTGTGCTTGTTTTTGTAGGCCGGAGCACCTATCAGTGTTGCTGTACCCGTGGCCTGGGGTGTTGCGCTTCACCGGGTGGGGGAGCGCGGACAGACTGACGGCCTCGCGGATTGGGCGAGGTTCTATTGAGCATAATTGGGTTTGGGGGATATCCAGTTGCGAAGAGTTATCAAACAACTCAGTGACGGCGGGGAGACCCCGCCGCTAGGTATTACTCGGTCGGTACGACCTTATCCAGAACCTGATTCACCGCCAGTTCCGCCAACATCACCACCTGCGCAATACCTTGCGCAGTCTTGCGGTGGGGGCCCTGGAGGAGGTCGGCGAAGTTGTTGAGCATGACGTTGGCCGAGCCGAGGGTTTCGGCGGCGTCGACCAGCAGGGATTCGTTGCTGCTGGCCGGGTTGGTCTGGTAGAGGCGGTTGGGTGAGTAGGGCGCGGCCATCATGTGGGCTGTCATCGGGCCGAGGTGGTAGTCGAGGGCGCGGTTGGCAGCTTCGTTGAATTTCTTCGAATCAGGGCATTCGTAGGGGGAAGTTGGGTCGGTGATGCTGGCCGGTTCGGTGACCGGGGGATTCGGAGTTACTTTGAACATTGGCTCTAACCTCTCTAAGGAGTGAGGCTGCAACCATCTCGCTGCTAAACGAATTAGGGTGGCAGCTGCGCGCAGGTTAGCAGACCGATGAGCCAAGCAATCGGCGCACCCGAAGGTGCCCTGCGCACAGCCACCATCAAGCTCAGAGATACCTGATTTGATAGAGGCTTGTACGGCTTGACTCAACGGGCTGCTAAACCCGATCACTGCGAATCAGTGACCCGATCCAAGTTACCGGCCGACCCCAGGGCGCACAAGCCGGCGGATTCTGGCGTAGCCGTAGGCGCTGGCGCAAGGATTTGTGGGCAATTGCGCGTAACTCAAAGTGTCTTTAAACACACGCATCGAAACGTGTTTAGCGGCCCACAAAACACACTGAAACATCCGTCAGAATCCACCCTGAAAGCCGCCATGGCTTCAAACCCGCCGTTGTGTCTGTAAACTGGCCGCCCGAAACGGCGCGCGATCGCGCCGTCCTCACTGCCAGCGAAGGACTTTCCCATGGCCAACCAAGACATCACCTACACCCCGGATCCGGATGCAGACTCGATCTCTTCGGACGTGACCGAATTCAACGGCATCCTGATGTCGACCCAGATTCCGACCCGTGCCGATGGCAGCCTGGAACTGGGCGATGTCACTGCGCAAAGCGAATGCACCCTGCAGGCGCTGAAAGTGGCGCTGGAAAAGGCCGGCAGTTCGATGGATCGCGTGCTGCACCTGACCATTTACCTGACCGACATGGCTGATCGCGCTGCGTTCAACGAGGTGTACAAGCGCTACTTCGCCAAGCCTTGGCCGGTGCGAGCGGCGGTGGGTGTGGCGGCGCTGGCGGTTGAAGGGATGAAGGTGGAAGTGACTGCGATGGCTGCCAAGGCCTGATTTACGCGTCAGCGGCTATTTCAGATAACAGCATGGCGGCATTGAGTATCAATCAAACGACTCGGGCCGCCATTTGAAATTCAGATTTGAGATTCAGTTTTTGCGAATTAAATAGATGCTCTAAAGTTCTATGGCAACTCCGTATTTTTTCTTCAGAAGCTCATCGTGAGTAACAATAATCAAACAAGGGATGTTGGCAATCAGCCAGTCCATAATTCTTTTGGCCGTTATTCTGTCCAGTGCCGAGGTGGGTTCATCCAGGATTATTGTTGTTTTCTCTCTTAAAATCGCTCGCCCTATGGCAATTCTTTGTCGTTCTCCGCCGCTAAGTCCTCCTCCTGAAATGTCTATGGCGGTGGATAGCAAAGCTTCAATGTCAGCGTTGTCTCTAGAGAATCCTAAAAGTTCAAGAATCAAAGCCAATTTTTGTGGGCTGGCACTTTCAGTTCCATAAAGCAGATTGTCTTTTAGCGTTCCGGGTAATAGCACCGGATTCTGTGGTGCAACAGAAACTTCGGACAGTATGTACTCACTTAATGATTCATCTATGGGGTGTCCTTTATAGTGGGCTGTACCTTTATAGCTGTCTTCAAATCCTAGCAGGGTGTTTATGAGTGTCGTTTTTCCAGTGCCGGATCGGCCAGATATTATGTGTATGCCTGGACCAAATTTATAACTGACGCTGCTTAGGATGATTTTGTTGTCTTTGGTGAGTGATACACCATGCAGGGAGAATAGATGTGTGTCTTTGTGTTTTTTGGGGTAATACGGTTTATTGATATTCTCTTCGATGTATTTTATTCCAATGTTCAAAGATACGAGATTTGCCTGAAGATTGATTAACGTTCCGGCCAATATATGTAACTGCATGGTGAACATGGTGATGTAGCCCACAATCATGACAAAGTCACCGGCGGTAAGGCGAGTAGGGTCGCTCATCCCCGAAAGTATGACAAAAAAGGTTAGTGTGGTGCCGATCGCCAGCCCCTGCAAGCCGAGGCGCATTCCCATGTGAAGATTTGCTTTTCTGATTGTCTTCACGTATTTGTCGAAGAAGGATCGCCCCGAAAGAAGTTCTTTGGGGAGGCTGTTGTTGAGCCTTATGTCATAAATTCTTCCGAGCCTTTGAATGGTGTAGCTGGAAAGCTCATTGTCAGCCTCAAATATGGACTTGTGAATATGTGAGCTCGATTTGGCTACGTGGACGGCTATCAAAATCAAACCAATGCAAAAAACAAAAAACAGGATTGCATAGAAATAACCCATGGTCGTAAAAAGAACGCTCATGGCAATAATCATTTCAAGCGCGATGGGAACGATTGTCCAAAAGATGCCTATGGTGACCATGCTGAAACTGCCTGCTGATCTGTTTATATCGGCGACAATGTATCCAGGGTCAAGGGGCTGCTGCTTTCGATGGGAGTATCTAAAAATCCTGGAAACTATTTCTTCGTAAAGGGTTGCATCGCATTTGGCCAATATCCACGCTGAAAATACCCCGCGAACATTGGAGAGAATCTGTGATGCTGTCCACAGGATTGCATAGGCACTGGCAAAAACAAGGAATTGAGTCTGTGCGCTCTGTATTTCATTAATAGCGTTGGCTGCATTTTTCAACAAAATGGGGAGGGCCGAACTCAAGGAGCTGCATGCAATGAATATCGTGGAGACCCCGATGAAACCCGTCACGAATCCTCGATAGTTCTTCGATATGATCTTGAAAGTTTTTAAGTAGTAACTGAACCAGTTCACTTGCGACCCTTTATGTGTAAGCAACTGCTCGAACGGGGGTACCGCAAACCAGTACGCACTCGATAAATCGATCAGTTCTTTTCTGTGGTCAGGAACGGTAAGGAACTCGCTCTAAACTCTCCAGTCGGCGCATTCCGGTGTAGTTGTAGGTAACGGCGCAAGATTCTGTAGCCGGATTTATAGCAGCCACCCGGCAGCACAGACGTGCCGCCCACGCGTTTCGCGGCTACAATGCGCGCCTCAACCGTGACAGCCTGACTAAAAAAACATATGTCCTTGCCCAAACATCACCTGGAACTGCTCAGCCCCGCCCGTGACGTGGCCATTGCCCGCGAGGCCATCCTGCATGGCGCCGACGCGGTATACATCGGCGGCCCGAGCTTCGGTGCGCGTCATAACGCGTGCAACGAGGTGAGCGAAATCGCCGAACTGGTGGAATTTGCCCGTCGCTATCACGCGCGCATCTTCACCACCATCAACACCATCCTGCACGACAACGAACTGGAGCCGGCGCGCAAGCTGATCCATCAGTTGTACGACGCCGGCGTCGATGCGCTGATCGTCCAGGACCTGGGCGTGATGGAGCTGGACATTCCACCCATCGAGCTGCACGCCAGCACCCAGACCGACATCCGCACCCTTGAGCGGGCCAAGTTCCTCGATCAGGCCGGTTTCTCGCAACTGGTACTGGCCCGTGAACTGAACCTCAAGGAAATCCGCGCAATCGCCGATGAAACCGATGCCGCCATCGAGTTCTTCATCCACGGCGCGTTGTGCGTGGCGTTTTCCGGTCAGTGCAACATTTCCCACGCGCAGACCGGGCGCAGTGCCAACCGGGGCGACTGCTCCCAGGCCTGCCGTCTGCCGTACACCCTGAAAGACGAAAAGGGTGGCGTGATCGCCTACGAAAAACACCTGCTGTCGATGAAGGACAACAACCAGAGCGCCAACATCCGCGCACTGGTCGAGGCCGGTGTGCGTTCGTTCAAGATCGAAGGTCGCTACAAGGACATGGGCTATGTGAAGAACATCACCGCCTATTACCGCCAGCGCCTCGACGACGTGCTCGAAGACCGCCCGGACCTGGCCCGCGCTTCCAGCGGCCGCACCGCGCATTTCTTCATGCCGGACCCGGAAAAGACCTTCCACCGTGGCAGCACCGACTACTTCGTCAGCGAGCGCAAGATCGATATCGGCGCGTTCGATTCGCCGACCTTCACCGGTCTGGCGGTGGGCGTGGTCGAGAAAGTCGGCAAGCGTGACATGCAGGTCATCACCCACGAGCCACTGTCCAACGGCGACGGCCTCAATGTGCTGGTCAAGCGCGAAGTGGTGGGGTTCCGCGCCAACATCGCCGAAGCCAAGGGCGAGTTCGAGGAAGAAGGCGAGAAGCGCTATCGCTACCGCGTCGAGCCGAACGAGATGCCGGAAGGCCTGTACAAGCTGCGCCCGAACCACCCGCTGAACCGCAACCTCGACCACAACTGGCAGCAGGCCTTGCTCAAGACCTCCGCCGAGCGTCGTATCGGCGTGAGCTGGCTGGCGAAGCTTCGCGAAGAGCGTCTGGAACTGACCGTGACCAGCGAAGAGGGCATCAGCGCCAGCGTCGCGCTGGAAGGCCCGTTCGGTGTCGCCAACAAACCGGAACAGGCGCTGGAGACTCTGCACGACCTGCTCGGTCAGCTCGGCACCACCGAGTACCACGCGACCTCGATCAAGCTGGATGCGCCGCAAGCGTTCTTCATCCCGAACTCGCAGCTCAAGTCGTTGCGTCGTGAAGTGATCGAAGCGCTGACCGCCGCCCGCGTTGCCGCCCATCCGCGCGGTTCGCGCAAGGCCGAGACCACGCCACCGCCGGTGTACCCGGAAGCGCATCTGTCGTTCCTGGCCAACGTCTACAACCAGAAGGCTCGCGACTTCTACCACCGTCACGGCGTGAAGCTGATCGACGCGGCGTACGAGGCCCACGAAGAGGCGGGCGAAGTGCCGGTGATGATCACCAAGCACTGCCTGCGGTTCTCCTTCAACCTGTGCCCGAAACAGGCCAAAGGCGTGACTGGCGTGAAAACCAAAGTCGCGCCGATGCAGCTGATTCACGGCGACGAAGTGCTGACCCTGAAGTTCGACTGCAAACCGTGCGAGATGCACGTGATCGGCAAGATGAAGGGCCACATCCTGAATCTGCCGCAGCCGGGCAGTGTGGTGGGGCATATCAGCCCTGAAGACCTGATGAAGACCATTCCTCGGGCACCGCACTGATTCAAGGGCAATAAAAAACCGGTGACGCAAGTCACCGGTTTTTTTATGCCTGCCAGAAACTCAACTGGCTTCGTAGCGCGATGCCGTTGGTGGTGCCGCTTCGCCACTCAACGCATCGACCATCGGCGGATGCTCCTGCGCTGCCTGACGCAAGTCTTCGGTCACCCGCAGCTCGGCGCCAGTCGGCGAGAAGGTCGCAGCCGCCGCAAACGGCGCCGGGTTGGCCGGCACCGGACGCTTGCCGCGACGCCAGAAGAAGAACGTCACCATGCTCAGGTTGACCAGCGCGAAGGCCCAGAACAGGCCGGTTTCGCCGTGGGCGTTCATTGCCGGCGAGATCAGCAGCGGGCTCATCGCCGAGCCCAGGGAGTTGATCAGCAGCATGCCTTGAATCATCGGCACCAGGGTTTCAACCGGCGCACGGTCGGCGGCATGGCTGACCGCAACCGGGTACAGCGCGAACACGCCGCCACCCAGCAGGAACAGCATCGCTGCGAGCATGGCCGAGGACAGCGGCACCAGCACGATCACCAGCGACAGCACGGTGCACGCGGCGCACAGCACGGTCAGCACTTGCAGGCGATCCTTGCGGTCGGACCAGCGCCCGACCGGGTATTGCAGGAGCATCGCGCCGAGGATCGTCCAGGCCATCATGCTGCCGACTTCGCCGACGTTCAGGCCGATGCGTTGCAGGTACAGCGGCAGCAGGGTGTAGATCGCCGCGATGGTCACGCCGGAGCCGAAGCAGCCGACCAGCCCGGTGGGCGACACGCCCAGCAGTGCCCGTGGCTTGAGCGGTTCGACCTGTTCCAGCAGCGGTGAAACCCGCGGCAGGATCACGATCGGCAGCACCGACAGGGTTGCGAGCATGCCGGCGACCATGAACGGCGCCGTGTCGCCCAGCCCGGTGATTTTCCCCAAAAACGCCTGACCCAGCACGCCGGCGCCGTAGAGGACGATCATGTACAGCGCCAGCAGGCGCCCGCGAATCTTCGCGTCACCGGCCAGCAGCAGCCAGCTCTCGATCACCAGAAACACGCCGACCGTGGCCCAGCCGTT